>JAFTKJ010000107.1 GCA_017453305.1 Clostridia bacterium | reverse complement strand
CAAGTAATGATTGCGTGGCTGGCAGGCCAATAAAAAGCGCACTTGTGCGTAGCCAGTAGTATTAGGGCTATGCCCGAAACTGAAATACCACCCGCTATGGCGGGTGGATATTTATTTGTGTTTGTCACGCGCCAACAAAAATGTCGCTTTCTGTTGACAAACATGAAAAGGTGCGATATAATAAGATATCATACGATTATTATGGCGCGTTGCATAAAGCTTTCTTTGCGCAACGCCAAAAGGAGTGCATCATGCAAAAACGGTTGAACGTATTTCTGTTAACGGATCTGGAGGGCGTTGCGGGCGTGGATTCCATTGAGGATATGGAACGTGGGAGCGAACGCTATGCGCACTCCTGCGCGCTGCTTTGCGCCGAGATCAATCTTGCCGTCAAGGCGTGCTTTGACAGCGGTGCCGATCTGGTATATTATCTGGACGGTCACGGCGGCGGCGGAAACGTCAAGGAGGCGCAGATCGATCCGCGTGCTGTGAAGTGCACGATCGCAGATTGGTGTCAACTGTTGCAAGAGGGCAAAATCGATTGCATGGTCGAGCTCGGTGCACACGCAAGAGCGGGAACAGTCGGCGGCTTTCTCGATCATACCATTTCCTCCAAAGAGATCTTTTCCATTAAGGTCAATGGAGTAGAAATGAGCGAATTTTCACTCCATGCCATTGTTTGTGCCCGTTACGGCGTTCCCGTTGTGGGGCTTGTCGGTGACGAGGTTGCTTGTAAGCAGGCAAGGGAATACGTGCCGAGCATTGTCGTCGGCGCGGTGAAAAACGCGACCTGCCGCAACGTGGCAACCACTTATCCAAACGCCGATCAAATCCTTTACGATACCGTTTGCCGCTCCCTGCAAAAACGCAGTGAGGTGACCTGCATTCCGTATTCCGAGCCGCTTTTGGTGGAATATTGCTTTTACCGCACCGATATGTGCGAAGAGACGCTTGCACGAACGAAGGATCCTGTTTTGCGCGTGGATGCAAGAACACTCCAAAAGCATGTGAACTCGGTTACCACTTATTTTGACCTGAGAATGTAAAATTTTTTATGCATCGCGATACCCCACGTTCATCGTACGATCCCATTGATTCCCAAAAGATTAAAAAAGGATTGGAGAAGCATTATGAAGGAATTTTTCGGTTGGGACGGTTATGCACGCGAGCCTGAGGGCTTTATGTCCCTTGAGCACATTTTATTTGTCACTGCGTTAATGGCGATTATGGCATGTCTTGCTATTGTATTGGGGAGAAGAAACCGACACGCCGACGAGCGGCAAAAAAATCGTGTGCTCGTTACGGCGGCAATTCTGATCGACTCCTTTGAACTGTTCAAAATTGTTCTGCTCTGCTTTCGCGGCAAGGATCCGTGGGCGTGGCTGTACACGCTTCCGCTGTTTATGTGCAGCATTTTGCTGATCGCCATTCCGCTTGCCGCCTTTTCTAAGGGGCGTGTGCGCGAGGCGGCGCTGGATTTTGTTTTGATCTTCGGGCTGTTGGGTGCGGTGCTTGGAACGTACGGGGCAGGGAATAACTACGGCTCCTATCCCGTTCTTTCCTTCGACAACGTGGTGTCGGGCATTACGCATTCCATTTCCGGATTTTCCTCTCTCTACATTGGTATTTCGGGCATGGCGAGCCTGAAGCGGAAGAATCTCCCCATCACCTTTGCGGTTTTACTCGGCTTCGCCGTCTGTGCTATGATCGCAAACGGACTTTTGGATTACAACTACATGTTTTTGGTGCGCGGTGACGGAACACCCTACGATATCCTCTACAATCTGGTAGGAGGGCATCCCATTCTTTACCCCATGGGCGTGATTCTTTTATTCCTGCTTTACATAGCGGCATTTTACGGCGTTTATTATTTGATCCATGCACGCGCGGGACGTAAAACATCGCCTGTAAAAACAGCATAATTCTTTGCTTTGGAGGTCGACATGAAACGTTTGGAAGCACTGCGTTGCGCGGCAATGAAGCATACGCACAGCAACGATGAATTTTATTATCGTTTTTACAAAAGATACCATGAAAACGAGGGCATGGAGGAGTATGCACGCTATGCCGATGCGTTTGCGACGGCATTTGGGGAGCTGACGCCCGTGATCGCGCCCGACGAATTGATTGTCGGAACGATTGAAAACACCCTCTCCGATGCGGAAAAGGCGGAATGGGCAGACGTGTACCGCCCCGTGGCGCAGGAGCGCGCACGCCGCGCAGGTCCGGGGCAGGATTCGCATATGGCGATCGATTATCCGCTTCTGCTTTCCAAGGGGATTTTGGGCATCGTTTCGCGCATTGACGTACTGTGTGAGCAGGCAAACACCGAGCAAAGGGCGTTTTACTTTGCCGCAAAAGAATGTCTTTTGTCGGTGATTGCGCTTTCCGAGCGTTACGCTGCTTGGGCAGACTCCATGGCGCAAGAGGAGCAGGATCCTACACGCCGCGCGGAGCTGTTGGAAATTGCGCGCATTTGTAAAAAGGTCCCTGCCAAACCGGCAGACAGCTTTTACGAAGCGGTGCAATCGGTGCATTTCATTTCGTTTTGCCTTTCCCTTAACCCCTTGCGTCTGTGCAGTCAGCAATTCCAATTGGGGCATCCCGACCGCTATCTGCTGCCGTACTACGAAAATGACGTGCGCCGCGGTGTTCTTTCGCGTGAGCGCGCGCAGCTCCTTTTGGATTGCCTCGGCATTCAAATCAACGTGCGCGTCCCCAGCGGACTATCCAGCGGCTATATGGTGGGTGGCAGAGATCGTGACGGCAGGCTTGTGGCAAACGATCTGACTGAGATGCTGATGCAGGTGGTGGACGATATCCGCATGGTCTATCCCGCTGTTGGTCTGTGCTATACGAGCGAGATGCCCGATGTAATATTGACGCAGGCGTGTGAGCTGCTTGCAAAGGGAAGATCCCACCCCGCGATCTTTAACGACGACGTCATCTCCAAGGGCTTGGAGCGTTACGGCGTTCCTGCGGATGAGGCGCACGATTATATTCACAGCACCTGCGTGGAAATCACACCCGTGGCGTCCTCTAACGTATGGGTTGCAAGTCCCTATACTAACATGGCACAGCTTTTGTTGAATACGATGCAGGAGGAGCATTCCGATTTTGATGCGCTCATGGAGGCATTGCTTGCCCGATTGGATGGCATTATTGAGCGAAATTTTAAGGCACAAAACGATTTTCGCCGCACCCGGACGGAAAACAGCCTCAATCCCCTCCTTTCCTGCTTTGTGGATGATTGCCTTGCGCGCGGCGTGGATATCGAAAAGGGCGGAGCGCGTTACAATTGGATCATGCCCAGCTTTGTCGGTATGGCAAATCTTGTCGATTCGCTTTATGCGCTGAGAACGCTTGTTTACGAGAGACGGGAATTGACCGTGTCGGAGCTTTGCGCGTGTCTTGCAAATGATTTTGTGGGACATGAGGCATTGTTGGCAAGGGTGAACGCGCTTCCCAAATACGGCAACAACGTCGACGAGGTTGACGAGTTGTTTACCGGTTTGATCGACCATATCGTCAAGGAGTGTCAAAAGTATACACCCATGCATGCGAATGGAAGGCTGATTCCGAGCGTGTTCTGTTGGGTGATGCACGAGCGGTTTGGAAGAGAGACGGGCGCAACTCCCGACGGCAGACGCGCGGGCTTTCCGCTTGGAGACGGATCGGGGCCCTGCCAGGGGCGCGAGAAGAACGGTCCCACAGCTTCGATCCTTTCCTCCACCAAATGGGAGCATTACGAGTTGATCGGCGGTGTTGCCGTAAACATGAAGTTCTCGCGCAGTTCTATGGGAGCGAATTCGATCGACGTGATGAAAGCTTTGATCCGTGCATACATGACACGGGGTGGCTTTGAAATGCAGATCAACGTCGTAGACCGCACGCTGTTGGAGCGTGCGCAAAAGGATCCCGATGCATACGGCGATCTTGTCGTGCGCATTGGCGGCTACAGTGATTACTTTACGCGCCTCTCCCCTCAAATGCAGGCAGAGGTCATTCAACGCACCGAGCATCGGATCTGAACCGAACTTGATGTCAAAGTAAACAAGGAAAAGTAAGAAAGCATGCGACAGATCATTTTTGGAACGGACCGGTGGACGGATTGCGACCACGGTTCAAAAAGCGGCAGGTCCTCCCGGGATCCCATGCTGATGCTGATGGCACTCATCGGGGACGAGAGTGAAGCGGGCTACGACGTGGTTACGGGGTACGCCTCGGTGGATGCCGAGGACGGCGCCAACCATTTTGTGATCGATTCCAAAGGAATGCATCGCTTTGTTGTCAAGCGGTATGCAGACGACTATTACGAGATGCAGATCAACCGACTGCTTTAAAAACGTTTTATATTGAAAAACACCGTGGCTTGTCTGTAAGATTTTTCTTGACAAGCCACATTTTTTATGATACAATAAAAAGAGAGGCTCGTATAACTACGGTCCCCTATGCTAACGAGTTGAAAAATGAAGAATGAAGGATGGTAAAAAATGGACGTTTTTGACATTTTGACGCTGGTATGCGGTCTTGCTCTGTTCCTTTACGGTATGGACGTCATGGGCGACGCCTTGAAAAAGAGCGCGGGTCGCAAGCTCAAAACGATTCTCGGAAATCTGACCTCTAACAAGTTCAAGGGCTTTTTGTTGGGACTTGGCGTCACGGCAATCATTCAGTCCTCCTCGGCAACCACCGTTATGGTCGTCGGTTTTGTAAACTCCGGAACCATGATGCTCGGTCAGGCTGTCGGTGTCATTATGGGAGCCAACGTCGGTACCGCCGTTACGGCATGGCTGACTGCACTCAACGGCATTGAGGGTGGCGCTGATGCAACGGCATGGCTGGCTTGGTTCAAGCCCGATGCGTGGATGCCGATTCTTGCCTTGATCGGTATTTGCTGCATTATGTTTTCCAAAAAAAGCAAATACAAGGACGTCGGTACCATTTTGATGGGCTTTGCCGTTTTGATGATCGGTATGAGCACCATGTCGGATGCAGTCAGCGGATTGAAGAACGACGAGGGCTTTAAATCCATTCTGACAATGTTCTCCAATCCCATTCTCGGTATTCTTGCGGGAACCGCTTTGACCGCCATTGTGCAGTCCTCCTCGGCGTCGGTCGGTATTCTGCAGGCACTGTCCAGCACGGGCGCGATCTCCTTTGGCGCGGCGATGCCCATTATCATGGGTCAAAACATCGGTACCTGCGTTACTGCGCTGATCTCCTCCTTTGGCGCAAACAAAAACGGTAAGCGCGCGGCATTCGTTCATTTGTATTTTAATATCATCGGTGTTGTTCTTTGGATGGGCTTGTACTATCTGGTTGGTTGGATCCTTGAGCTGGTCGGTGCTTTTGGCTTGTTCTCTTGGATGGGATCCAACTTTATCGACATGTGGGGCATTGCAGCCATTCACACCGTATTTAAGATCTTCTCTGTCATTTTGATGGCACCCTTCACCGCGTTGCTGGAAAAGCTTGCAGTGCTGACTGTGCGCGGAACCGACAAGAAGGGCGACGAATATACCAATATGCTGGATGAGCGTTTGTTGAACACTCCCTCCATTGCAATTGAACGTTGCCGTGAGGTTGCATCTCAAATGGCACGCCTGTCGGTTGATCCCTTGAAGAAGGCAATTGGATTGCTTGAAAATTATGACCCAAAGGTTGCGCAGGAGATCCGAGACGCAGAGGATAAGGTCGATATTTATGAGGACGCCCTCGGTTCTTATCTTGTCAAGCTTTCTGCTTGCGATATGGTTGAGGCGGACAGTCACGAGGTCACAAAGCTGCTCCACATGATTGGAGACCTGGAGCGCATTTCCGACCACTCGGTCAACCTGGTTGAGTCTGCAGAGGAGATCAAAGACAAGGAACTCTCCTTCTCCGATGCGGCGAGTGCCGAAATGAAGGTCATGTACGGCGCGGTAGACGAGATCATCACCATTACAGCCGACGCGTTCATCAATGCTGACTTTGACAAAGCGACGTTGGTTGAGCCCTTGGAGCAGGTCGTGGACGATTTGAAGGATCAGATCAAGCGTCAGCACGTCATTCGCGTGCAAAAGAGCCAATGCACCATCGAGCACGGTTTTGTTTTGTCGGATATCCTGACCAACCTGGAGCGCGTATCTGACCATTGCTCCAACATTGCGGGATGCTTGATTGAAATGTCCCTGCACGACACCTTGGATCTGCATAGCTATTTGCATCAAGTCAAGGCGGGCGGTGAGGAATACAATAAGAATTATCAGCTGTACGCAAAGAAATATTCCATCGGGGAATAATACTGTAATAAACCTCTGTGTGAGGCGTTGTATTCTTAGGAACACAATGCCTCACACGTTTTTTGATTGGATGTATATTTGATACTTGACATTTACCCTTCTGTGGTGTTATAATGTTGAAGAACGGAAACGAAGGGAGCTTTGATGTGGAAGTACCAAGCTTTTGGAAAACGTCTTTATTTGACGTGGAATACGCGTATGAGCATGCCGAAAAAGCGACCGATAAGTGCATTTTTGGGTACAGTGCCGGAGGCAGACCGATTTATATGCTTGCTTACGGACCGAAAAAAGCGCGCGGACTCGCAAACTATTCCTCGGCGTTGGGGGCGCACGATCGTACGTGCTATGCCGCGTCCGGACAAACGCCCACCGTGGTGATCATCGGCGCGGAGCACGCAGCAGAGACCGAAGGCGTTGCCGCCATTATGAATCTGATATCCCTCTTGGAGAGTGGTGTCGATCTGGCAGGGAATACCGACGAGGTCTTGCTGAATGCAGTGCGTAACGTTCGCGTGGTCTTGCTTCCCATTGCAAACCCCGACGGACGCGCAAGGATCGTTCCCGAGGCAATGGTTGGGCTGACGGGCAAGGAGCTTCGTTATTGGGCGCAGGGCACGTGGAGTGACGGTAGTCTGTGCGGCTGGCCCGAATGCAAGCGCGTGCACCCGGTTTTGGGGCGCACCGAGTTTTTGGGTGGCTACTATAATGACGACGGCATCAACGTCATGCATGATAATTTTTTCCACCCCATGGCAAACGAAACGCAATTGATCTTGGATCTTTGTGAGGATGAGGCGGCAGATTTTGTATTGCATCTTCATGGTGGCAGTAATTCCATGGGAGATCTGTTACAGCCTTATTACGTGACGCGTGAGGTCAATCAAAGTATTTATGATCTGAGTGCGCGTTGCGTGCATACGGGAGAGCGGGAAGGCTTGGAATTTGGTACACCGCGAGCACTCCCCGAGGTCGCCAAGGGCGAAAATCCTCCCACTTTTAATCTGGTCTGCGCGGTGCATCACGTGTGCGGCGCGGTCAGCGTTTGTTATGAAAGCAATGAATGTGTCATTGACGAGCCGGGCAGGCATCTGACGCATGCACAGATCGTTCGCATGCATATGATCTTGTTTGCCGAGTGCTTTGCTTTTGCCGCAGAAAAGGAGAATAAGAAATGAAAAACGTGAAAACAAAACTGATATTGGCACTGTTGTGTCTTTCGTTCCTGATCCAAACCATGGTGATCGCGCCTGCCGCAGATATAGGCGCGCAGGCAGTGGAAGAGGATCTCTTCTACTGCAGAGGGGCTCTTGCCAAGCTGAACAATTCCACCGCATTGCTTTATGCATATGACAGACTTGTGGAGGGCGTTGCTGCATCGGCAGAATCCATCCAGGTTTGGGACGGTACCAATCCGTTGACACAAGCTGAGCTGGAGATCGTATTCGACGCCTACCGCCGTGACCATGCCGAGCAATTTTGGCTTGGAAACAGCTATCGGATTTCTCAAACCCATCAAAGTGTGATCAGTGTCTCCTTTGATTATCTTATGTCGGGAGAGACGTTGGAAAATGCCAAGGCAAGGTTCGAGCAAGTGCTCTCCGATACTGTGGCACAGCTTGAGGGAATGAGCGACGAGTACGAAATAGAAAAGTATCTGCACGATCGCCTCGCCGTTGGCGTAACTTACGTTGAGGGTGCGAATGCACACAATGCTTACGGAGCTCTGGTTGAGGGAAAAGCTGTTTGCGAAGGATATGCCGAGGCGTTGCAATGCTTGCTTCACCGCGCAGGGATCCAATCGCTGATCGTGCTGGGCAGCAGTATCAATCCCGGTACCGGTTTGCCCGAAAATCACGCATGGAACATGGTGCGCATCAATGGAAAATATTATCACACGGATCTGACCTGGAACGACCAGGAAAAAACGCTCTATTATGCGTATTTCAATCAGACCGATGCCGTGATCCGAGAGGACCACACCATTTCCGAAACGGCGTATGCGCTTCCTGCCTGCACGGAGACTGAGGCGAACTACTTTGTCAAAAACGGCACCGTGATTGGCACAAATTATACTGTCAATTCCATTGCCGGAATGCTCCAAACCAATAATCTCTCCATACACGTGTTTTCTACCGGAGATCCTGCGACACTGATTCAATGGTTTGTAGACAACATTCGAGCAATTGCTCAAAGGGCAGGGGTTACGGAATCCTTTGTTTACGGATACTCGCAAATGGGCAGAGAGCTGACGCTGTATATTGATACCTGTCAGCATAGGGGCTTGACGTACGTGGAGGCAAAGCCAGTGAGTTGTACGTCGGACGGTAACATTGCTTATTACGCTTGCAGGTGCGGCAAATGGTTTTTGGACGTCGCTGCGAAAAACGAAATTCAGAATCATCAAAGCGTCAAGATCCTTTCACTGGGACACGCGTGGACGGTCAAGAAGGTCGATGCCGCTCATCTGCGAGAGGGCGCTTTACGTTGCAATCAACAAAGACAAAA
>JAFTKJ010000106.1 GCA_017453305.1 Clostridia bacterium | reverse complement strand
TAGTCCTCGCACGCAAGCGCGCCGATGCCTGCCGCCATAGTCATGCTGTTGACGTTATAGGGGTTGGTGGAATACTTGACCGTGTTCATATCGCGGATCAATTCGGGGCACGCAATTCCAAAGCCGAGGCGCGCGCCTGCCATGGAACGGGACTTGGAAAAGGTCTGTGTCACGATCAAGTTGTTGTATTTCCTTGTCAAGGGGGCAACACTTTCACCGCCAAAATCCACGTACGCCTCATCAATCAGTACGAGGTTATCCGGATTGGAGACGACGATGCGCTCGATCTCCTCCTTGGAGAGAGCAATGCCCGTGGGGGCGTTTGGGTTGGCGATAAAAACGTTTTTGTGAATGCCGATATAATCGTTGACATCAACGGTGAAATCCTCCTTCAAGGGGATCTCCTCATAGGGAACTCCGTTGAGCTCGGCGAACACCGAGTAAAAGCCGTAGGTGATATTGGGGAACACAGCGGGGTGATCCTGATCGCAAAACGCCATAAAGGCGAAGTTGAGGATCTCGTCCGAGCCATTGGTAAAGAGTACCTCGTTCTTGGCAAAGCCGAATACGCGCTCAAACGCCCCGTGCAGATCCCGACATTCGGGATCGGAATACAGCTGTAATTTTTTTGCCGCCTCTGCCGCAAGCTCCACCGCACGGGGGGCGGGCGGAAAGGGGGACTCGTTGGTGTTGAGCTTGACGTACTGCATATCCTTGGGCTGCTCCCCCGGGGTGTAAGGCGTCAGAGATTGATACTTGTTGCTGAAAAAGCGGCTCATTTGTCATCCTCCAAGCGGATCACAGCACTCTTTGCGTGTGCGGTCAAGCCTTCTTTGGTAGCAAAAAAGGCAACGTCCTCTGCCACGCGCGCAAGAGCTTCGGCGGTGTAGTAGGTGTACTGCGTTTTTTTGATAAAATCGTCCACAGAGAGGGGGCTTGAGAATTTTGCCGTGCCGCTGGTGGGCAGGGTATGGTTGGGACCTGCAAAGTAGTCGCCCAGTGCCTCGGGGCAGTTGCGTCCCATAAAGATCGAGCCGGCGTGGCGAATGCTGTCCAGGTAATCAAAGGGGTTATCCACGCACAGCTCCAGATGCTCGGGAGCAAGCTCGTTTGCTATGTCGATGGCAAGAGAGAGGGTAGGGGCAACGATGATCTTTCCGTTATTGTCAATGGACGTACGTGCGATCTCGGCGCGCTCCAATTGCGGAATTTGTACCTCCAGCTCCTTTTGCACCGCGTATGCCAGCGCCTCGGAGTCGGTTACGAGCACCGCACTTGCCATTTTATCGTGCTCTGCCTGCGAGAGCAGATCTGCCGCCACGTGACGGGGATTGGTCTTGCCGTCCGCAACGATGAGGATCTCGCTCGGTCCTGCGATCATATCGATGGAAACCTGACCGAACACCTGCTTTTTTGCCTCTGCAACGTATGCGTTGCCGGGACCTACGATCTTATCCACGCGCGGAATACTTTCGGTTCCATATGCCAGTGCGGCAACCGCTTGCGCACCACCCACCTTAAAGATGCGGTCAATGCCTGCGATCTGTGCCGCGGCAAGAATGACGGGATTGACCTTTCCATCGCGCCCGGGAGGGGTGACCATGACCACCTCGCGGCAACCTGCGATCTTTGCGGGGATAGAATCCATCAGCACGGTGGAGGGATAAGCCGCCGTTCCGCCGGGAACGTAAAGACCTGCGCGGTCAACGGGAATGATCTTTTGTCCCACCACAATGCCGTTTTCATGATTGAGGATAAAGCTGTTGCGCACCTGACGCTCGTGAAAGGCGCGAATGTTTTTTGCCGCCGCACGGAGAACCTCCAAAAATTTAGGCTCCACCAAGCTGACGGCCTCTTCAATTTCCTCTTCCGTGACAGCCAGGGAATTCAGCTTGGCACCGTCGAATTTTTCACAGTACTGATAAAGTGCGGCATCTCCGTTTGCACGGACGTTGCGGATGATCTCACTGACCACGCCCTCTACGTTGACGGTTGCTTCGGTGCGTGCAAAGATCTCTGCGTTTGTCACTTCACCGTATTTTAAAATGCGAATCATGTATATTATTCCTCCGTTTGCAGCTGAGCCGCAAGATTTGCGGTCAGTGCTTTGATCTGTTCTTCCTGAAATTTGTAGCTGGACTTGTTGGCGATGAGTCGCGCACTGATGGGGACGACGGTTTCAAAGACCTCAAGGTCGTTCTCCTTGAGGGTGGTACCCGTTTCCACGATATCGACAATGACATCCGAAAGTCCGAGGATGGGCGCGATCTCGATTGATCCGTTGAGGTGGATGATGTCGATCTCACGCCCCTGTGCGGAATAGTAATTCTGCGCAATGTTGCTGAACTTGGTGGCAACCTTCAGGGTGCGACGGGGATCGTCGCGAAAGCCCTTGGGGGCGGCAACTGCCATGCGGCAAATGCCGGTTTTCAGATCCAACAATTCATATACGTCAGGCTCGTATTCCAGCAAAATATCCTTGCCCGCCACACCGATGTCGGCGGCGCCGCGCTCCACGTAAATGGTGACGTCCGAGGGCTTGACCCAAAAGTAGCGGACGCCGCACGTGGGATTTTCAAAAATCAGCTTGCGGTTATTTTCTTTAATAGAGGGGCACTCAAAGCCCGCTTTTTCAAACATTGCGTACACGCGCTCGCCAAGTCTTCCCTTGGGGAGTGCGATATTAAGCATTGGTTTCAAGAGCTTCCACCCCACTTTCCGTCAGTTTTAAAAGTCTGCGCCAGGTCAGCTTTTCGGGCACAGAGCGTTGCGCCGTTACGCTGTTTCCGCTCTGCGCAATCTGCCGCACGACCTCATGCACACGAGAAGCGGAAACGGTTTCGTCGTACAAAAGGAGTGTGTCCACGTCAAAATCTGCGCGCGGCTCAATCAATGCCTCCAGACGATCCAGATAGATCGCAAAACCGATGGCACCGGACTTTTTTTCCATTCTTTGCATCAGGTTGTCATATTGACCACCTGAAAGAATGTCAGAGGGAATCCCTTTTACAAATCCCTGAAAAACGATTCCGTTATAGTAATTCATATCGTTGATGACCGAAAAGTCCACACGTACGTTTCCAACGGGGAGGAGAGACAGGATCTCGCCAAATTCCGCTACAGTTGTCTTCCATGGAGCATCGTCAAACAAGACCTCCAGCTTTTTCAGGGCGACGTCGGGGGATCCGTTGCATTGCTCCAGGCAGGAAAGGAGCGAGGCACGCTCTGCGGAAATCCCTTCCGAGAGACAAAGCTCCTCTGCGTCGTGTAAGTCTTTTTTGGCAACACATTGCAAAAGTGCTTGTCGATTGGCAGGGGAAATACCGATGCGATCCACCACAAAGGAAAGCAGTCCCATGTGGGAAACGTCCAACAGATAGTCCTCCGAAATTTCGGCAAGGCTCTGCGCGGCAAGCGAGAGTACCTCTCCAATGCAGTAGGCGTCAAGGTAACCAAGGCATTCCAAGCCCACCTGAGTGATCTCCTTATAGGAGGAGCTTCTGCCCGAAATGCGGTAGACGTGCTCGTCGTAATAAAGCTTTTGCACGCAACCGGGGGTATCCTTGCTGTTTTTGACGATGGAGAGCGTTACGTCGGGCTTGAGTGCCATGAGTTTACCGTTCGTATCGGTAAAAGTGATGACGCTATCCGAAATGAGAAAGCTCTTGTTGCGTACGTAGAGGTCATATTCCTCAAATTTGCTCATTTTATATTGTGTGTAGCCGTAGGTTTCGTACAGCTCACGCAGACGAAATATCGCCTGCTCTTCTTTTTTTAGAATAAAATTATCGATCTTCACGTGTCCTGCTCCTTGCATTTGTCAATGGCGTTGCGATAGCCGTTACCGTATTTCAGACATTTGCTGACACGGCTGATGGTTGCAGTGCTGATGCCGATCTGCTGAGAGATGGTTTGATAATTGATTCCCTCATCCAGTAAGAACGCGGCATCCAGGCGCTGTGCCATATCCTGCACCTCTTTGATGGTGCAAAGATCTTCAAATAAGCGGTAGCAATCCTCTGTTGTTTCCAGACTCAAAATGACCCGGAAGAGGCGATCGACTGATTCGGACTGAAAATTTGACATATTGAGTTCTCCTTGCGATTGATACACCGCATTTTACCACTTTATCACGCTAAAGTCAAGAGGTTTTGCAAGTGTTTACAAAAAATTCATAGTTGCGAAGAAAGGAAGCACGTAAAAATGCGGCAAACGTGCGCTTTTTTGTCGGTTTTGTATAGGGATAGTTTGGAAAAATACAGATTTTTTTACTTGACAAATATCTGTCGATATGATATAATAGTAATGTTGACAAGGTTTCTGCGACTGACGGATAATTGTGGGTTACCACAGTGGAACAGAAATCTTTTATAAGCCGACCGTCTGGGCGCACCTTCCATACCGATGGAGCAGTGCGCCCTTTTTGTATTTGCTTCACAACTTCAAAAAAAGGAGAACGTTTTTGTATGAAAAAAGTTGGCATTCTGATGGGTAGTGCAAGTGATCTTCCCGTAGTACGCAAGGCGATCGATACGCTTGCGTCCTTTGACATTCCCTACGAGGTACACGTGTACTCTGCACACCGCACCCCCGCCGAGGCGGCATCCTTTACCGCAAACGCAAAGCAGAACGGCTTTGGCGTTATCATCGCGGCAGCAGGCATGGCGGCGCACTTGGCAGGCGCGGTAGCTGCAAATACCACTCTGCCCGTCATCGGTATTCCGTGCAAATCCAATCAGCTTGACGGCATTGATGCACTTTTGGCTACCGTACAAATGCCTTCCGGTATTCCGGTTGCTACGGTTGCCATTGACGGCGCGACCAATGCCGCTTTGCTTGCCGCCGAGATCCTGGCACTCTCCGACGACTCTCTTTCCGAAAAGCTGGTGGCAAAAAGAGCTGCCGACGCCAAGGCAGTGCTTGCCAAGGATGCAGAGATCGCGGCAGAGTTTAACAAATAAGCATTTGATATTCGGCAACCAACCATAGATAGACAAGGAGAAACAAAATGGGCGGATTTTTTGGCGCGGTTTGTAAGGGAGATGCGATCTCCGACGTATTTTTCGGAACGGATTACCACTCCCATCTTGGAACCAAACGCGCAGGTATGGCGTCGTACGACGCGGAGATTGGATTGCAAAGAGAGATCCACAACATCGGCAATTCCCCCTTCCGTACGCGCTTTGAGCATATTTTTGATGAGATGCGAGGCTTTTCCGCAATCGGTTGTATCAGTGATTACGATCCTCAGCCGTTGTTGATCTGCTCCAAGCTTGGCAAGTTTGCAATCTGCGTGATCGGTGTGATCAACAATCAGGAGGAGCTGATCGAGCAGTATTTTGCAGATGGCTCGGGTCATTTCAACGCCATGACGGGCGGTGCGATCAACGCAACCGAGCTGGTAGCGGCACTGATGGATCGCAAGCAGAACTTTACCGAGGGCTTGCTGTTTGCGCAAGAGGTGATCAAGGGGACGGCGTCTATTCTGATCATCAAAGATGGTGGTAACATCATCGCCGCGCGCGATCGCTTGGGGAGAATCCCGCTTTTGATCGGTAAGCGCGAGGACGGCTACTGTGTTACCTTTGAATCCTTTGCTTACCAAAAGCTTGGTTATGAGGACGAAAAAGAACTGGGACCCGGGGAGATCGTGGAGCTTTCCGCTACCGAGATGATCCAGCTTGCACCTCCGCGTAAGGAGATGCGCATCTGTGCCTTTTTGTGGTCCTATTACGGCTTCCCGAACTCGACCTATGAGGGCGTCAACGTAGAGGTCATGCGTTACCGCAACGGTAAGATCATGGCACAGCACGATGAAAAGGAAGGTAATAATCACGACGTTGACTATGTCTGCGGTATGCCGGACTCCGGAACACCGCATGCTATCGGTTATGCAAACGAGAGCGGTATTCCGTTTGCTCGCCCCTATATCAAATACACTCCCACATGGTCACGTAGCTTTATGCCGAACAGTCAAGTGGATCGCAACAAGATCGCAAAAATGAAGCAGATACCCGTGCACGATCTGATCAAGGATAAAAATTTGTTGTTTGTGGATGACTCGATCGTGCGAGGAACGCAACTTAAGGAAACTGTCGATTTCCTTTCGCAAAACGGAGCGCGAGCGATCCACATGCGTTCGGCGTGCCCCCCCATTATGTATAGCTGTAAATTTTTGAATTTCTCACGCGCCACCAACGAGATGGAGCTGCTTGCACGCCGCATCGTCATGGAGCTGGAGGGCGAGGAAGGATTCCAATACCTGGAGGAATACAGCGATTCCTCCACCGAGCGCGGCAAAAAGCTGCGCGCGGCAATATGTGAAAAAATGCACTTTGACTCCGTTGAGTTTCAATCGCTGGAGGGCGTTATTGAGGCGATCGGTCTTGAGCCCTGCAAGCTTTGCACCTACTGTTGGAACGGAAAAGAATAACTGAAAAAGGGAGATATAGCAAAATGAAAAATTCCAAATCTGAAAGCTACGCAGCGGCAGGCGTAGACATTACTGCCGGTTACAAGGCGGTCGAATTGATGAAGAGCCACATTGCTCGCACCAAAAATGAGGGATGTCTGGACGATGTGGGTGGTTTTGGAGGTTGCTTTGGCCTGAACCTTGCAGGCATCGAGGAGCCGGTTCTCGTGTCGGGTACCGACGGTTGTGGAACCAAGGTGAAAATGGCGATCCTGACCGACAAGCACGATACCATCGGCATCGACGCCGTTGCAATGTGCGTCAACGATATTATTTGCTGTGGCGCAAAGCCTCTGTTCTTCCTGGATTACATTGCATGTGGAAAGAACTATCCCGAAAAGATCGCCGCAATCGTAGGCGGTGTTGCCGAGGGATGCGTTCAGTCCGGTGCGGCACTTATCGGCGGTGAGACTGCCGAGCATCCCGGTTTGATGCCGGTTGAGGACTACGACCTTGCAGGCTTTGCCGTTGGTGTGGTAGATAAGAAAAAGATTTTGGACAATACCAGAATGACTGAGGGAGACGTTGTGATCGCGCTGGCTTCCAGCGGCGTTCACTCCAACGGCTTCTCCTTGGTGCGTAAGGTATTTGATATTGATAACAATCCTCCTGCACTGTACGAGCCCTGCGAGGCGCTTGGCGGTAAGACTGTGGCAGAGACTCTGCTCACTCCCACCAGAATCTACGTCAAGAGCGTTCTGGCTCTTTTGGAGAAGGTAGACGTCAAGGGCATCAGCCACATCACGGGCGGTGGTTTCTATGAGAACATTCCGAGATCCATTCCCAAGGGATTGACCGCAAAGATCACAAAGTCCGCGGTCAAGGTGCTTCCCATCTTCGATCTGATCGCAAAGACGGGCAACATTCCCGAGCGTGATATGTATAACACCTACAACATGGGTGTCGGCATGAGCATCGTCGTTCCTGCGGCCGAGGTCGACACGGCTTTGGAGATCCTCAAGGCGAACGGCGAGGACGCATACGTCATCGGCGAGATCGTCAAGGGCGACGACGGGGTGGTGTTCTGCTGATGAACACACAGACAAAAAGAATTGCCGTTCTCGTATCGGGCGGCGGCACCAATCTGCAGGCATTGATCGATGCCGAAAAAAGGGGGGAGCTCAGCGGCGGTAAGATCGCGCTGGTATTGGCTTCCAAGCCCGGTGTATACGCGCTGGAACGGGCGGCAAATAATGGGATCGATTCTCTTGTGCTCGCCCGTAAGGATTATGAAAGCATTGCCGCCTACTCTAAGGCGCTCGCAGACGCGCTGGTGGCGGCAGAGATTGACCTGGTCGTGCTGGCAGGCTTTTTGACCATCATCGACGAGCAGGTATATGAAAGATTTCCCAATCGCATTCTCAACGTACACCCCGCACTCATTCCGTCCTTCTGCGGCAAGGGCTTTTACGGCTTGCACGTACATGAGGCGGCGCTCGAAAAGGGCGTCAAGGTGTCGGGTGCGACCGTGCATATCGTAACACCCGAATGCGACGCAGGTCCGATCGTTTTGCAAAAGGCGGTCGAGGTCAAGGAAGACGATACTCCCGAATCATTGCAAAAGAGAATTATGGAAGAGGCAGAGTGGAAGATCCTGCCTCTGGCGGTCAAGCTGTTTTGCGAGGATCGCATCACCGTTTCCGGAAATAAAGTCTATATCAAAGGAGAATAAAGGATATGAAGGTTGCAACCATTGCAAATGAATTGAACTCTCTTGCGTATCACGGCAGAGGCATTATCATCGGTAAGAGTGCCGACGGCAAAAAGGCGGTTACTGCTTACTTCATCATGGGCAGAAGCGAAAACAGCCGCAACCGCGTATTCGTTGCGGAGGGTGACGCCATGCGCACCAAGGCGTTTGACGAATCCAAAATGACCGATCCCCACCTCATCATCTACTATCCCGTTCGCGTGCTTGGTAACAAGACCATTGTCACCAACGGCGACCAGACCGATACCATTTACGATCTGATGGACAAGCAGATGACCTTTGAGCAGGCTTTGCGCACCCGTGAGTTTGAGGACGACAAGCCCAACTTCACTCCCCGTATTTCCGGCATCATCCGCTTGGAAAAGGATGGCATGAACTACGCAATGTCCATTCTCAAGAGCGCAGAGGGTGACGACAGCTCCTGCGAAAGATTTACCTATGCATATTCCAATCCCGTGGCAGGTAGGGCAAAATTCATCCACACCTACAACGGCGAGGGGAATCCTCTGCCTTCCTTTGAGGGCGAGCCCAAGACCTTGGAGCTTCCCGACGTGGACATTGACACCCTGACCGACCTGATCTGGACCAATCTGAACCAAGATAACAAGGTTTCTCTCTTCGTCCGCTACATCGACATCGCCAGCGGCAAGAGCGAAACGAGAATTGTAAATAAGAACGTGTGAGGTGCTGTGAAATGAAAGAATTCGAACTCAAATACGGTTGTAACCCCAATCAAAAGCCTGCAAAGATCTACATGCAGGACGGCAGCGAGCTGCCCATCGAAATTTTGTGCGGCAGACCGGGATATATCAACTTCCTGGATGCCTTTAACTCCTGGCAGCTGGTCAAGGAACTCAAAGCTGCGCTTGGACTCCCCGCAGTTACCTCCT
>JAFTKJ010000105.1 GCA_017453305.1 Clostridia bacterium | reverse complement strand
AATGCCGACAAAGCGGCAACAAAATACAGCATGGTGCCAAAACCTCTGTTTTTGCACAACGAAACGCCCACCGCATTGATCAAAAACGCCGTAGAGGGAAGATTACAGCAGCCAAGCACGCGCTCGCATTCCGTTTTAGTCAATTCCCCGCGCGCAAGTGCCGAAACGGCATATTTTGCCCCCGTGGGAAATCCGCACAACATGCCCATCAAAATAGCACACCCTCCCGCGCTCGGCAATCGCAAAAGGCGTTGTAAGGGTTTTGTCAGCCTACCGAGGAGCGTTTCTCCAAAGCCGCCCAGCACAAGCACCTCGGAGAGCACCATAAAAGGGAAGAGTGACGGAATGACCGTTTTTGCACAAAGCAAAAGTCCCTCTCCCACGCTTTTGATCGCAATTTCGGAGTTGCGCAACAGGAGCATCAGGCAAAAAACGGTCATCAGCCCAAGGGTATATTGAAAAAAGGTCGGTTCTGCTTCGGTATGTTCGCGTGTGCGTGAAAGAGTCATTATGCGCGCTCCTTTTGCATAGAATGTGGTATTCTAAAATACTCAAACAGTGCGCGTTTTATGACGCCTTTGAGGGATTGTGGGAGGGCGTATGATCAAAAAAACAGACAAAACCCAAAATGGGAGCAGGGGTGGTGTCTTTCGTGAGATGGTTTGCGGAGACCGCGTCATTCTGCGCGGCGACGGCGGCGCGGTGATTTATGGATGCGTGCGCATTTTGCGCTACGGAGAGCGGAGATTGTGCTTTGCCACGAGGGGGAGATGTATCTCCTTGACGGGCAGAGGGCTGGTGTGTACTGCCTTTTCGGCAGGGTGCGTTACGGTTGGCGGCGTGATCGATGCGCTCTGCTTTTGTGAGCGCGATTGCAACGGAGTGTGTAGGGCAGTGGCGGAGGAGGGATCTTTATGAGCCTGACGCTGTTTCTATGCGGCACGCGCACCCTGCGCGTACCTCGTGCGCACTGCACCGCGGTGATGAATTTGTGCATGCAGATGGGGATCTCCTATCGCAATTTTGTGTGGGAGGAGAACGCAATTTGTTTTCAATGCTCCATGCGCGCGGCAGGGAGGCTGATGCGTGCGTGCCGTCGGCGCGATATAGAGATAGTCTGTCTTTCCATGCAGGGGCTACCCTCGCTCCTTTTTGCGTTCTGTCGGCGTCCGGGGCTTGTGGCAGGGAGCATTCTTGGAATTGTTCTGACCGTTCTTTCCGGGCTTTTCGTATGGAGCGTGGAAGTGACGGGCAACGAAACGATGAGTAAGGAAGAGGTGCTTTCCGCTCTCCGGGAATGCGATTTTGGAGTGGGGAGTTATCTGCCCACATTGCAGATCCGCAAGCTTGAAAACCGCATTCTGATGGCTTCGGATCGCATTGGTTGGATTTCGATCTATCTGGACGGAACGGTGGCGCGCGTGCAGATCATTGAGCACAAAGCACCCGATGCTCCAACGCAGGATCGCAAGCTTCCTGCCAATCTGGTTGCTGCGTCGGATGGGCAGATCGAATACGTAGAGCTTTACCGTGGAAATTGTATGGTACAGGTAGGGCAGGCGGTCAAAAAGGGGGAGCTTTTGGTCAGCGGACTTTACGACAGCCAAACCGAGGGCTTTCGCTACACGCGCGCCGCCGGAAACGTTATGGCACGCACCGAGCACACCTATCGGGTAGAGATTCCGCTTGTGGGAGAGGAAAAAGTCTTGGGAGAGGTGGAAACGGACGCGATGATCCTTCATTTTTTTAATTTTTCCATGAAAATTTTCAAAAACAGTAGAAATTTACCCCCCACTTGTGATATAATAAAAAATGAAATAGAATTGCCAAACTTCGGCAAAAACAGCCTGCCGCTTTCCGTGACGCAGATCTGCTACCAACCCTATGCGATGCAAACCGTGTATCGCACCGAGGAGGAGGCTTTGGCGTTGTGCTACGAGGAGATGGAGCGCACACTTGCCGCGCTTTCCGATTCCGCACAGCTGCTCAGCAAGGATATCACTACAGAGATTACACAAGAGTCGGTCATTTTGATCTGCACCGTGGGTTGCATTGAAAACATTGCTGTTTTGCAGGAGTTTGAGATCATCGATTAATACATTACCGAAAGGACGTTTATGAACCGTAGGATCATCCGTATGGAGAGCACAGGCGCTACCGCAAAGATCTTTGGGAGCTTTGACGCCAACGCGCGCCGCATCGAAAAGCAATTTTCCGTTACGCTTCGCAACCGCGAGACCGAGGCAGGAGATTCCATTATCATTGAGGGAGAAGACGAGGCATTGGTCGATTCTGCCGCCTCGTGTGTTTCCTACTTGCACAATCTTGCCTCCAAAACTGAGGTCATCACCGATCAATCCCTGCAATATGCTTTGGATATGATCAGCGCGGGGGAAGAGAAGGAGCTTGCCTCCCTTGGCGACTCCTGCATCTGCATTACCACACGCGGCAAGCCCGTCAAGCCTAAAACGCTGGGGCAGCAGCAATACGTGGAGTCCATTCGCAAAAACACCATTGTGCTGGGCGTTGGACCTGCAGGTACGGGTAAGACCTTTCTTGCCGTGGCAATGGCGGTCAAGGCGTTGCGCGACAAGCAGGTCACGCGCATCATTCTTACGCGTCCTGCTATTGAGGCGGGGGAAAAGCTCGGATTTTTGCCGGGAGATCTGCAAAGCAAGATCGATCCCTACCTTCGTCCTCTCTACGATGCGCTCTATGAGATGCTGGGAGCCGAAACCTACCAAAAGCTGATTGAAAAAGGGACGATCGAGATCGCACCCTTGGCTTACATGCGCGGACGCACGCTGGATGATTCTTTTATCATTCTCGACGAGGCACAAAACGCAACACCCGAGCAGATGAAAATGTTTTTGACGCGTCTTGGCTTCAACTCCAAGGCAGTGGTCACGGGAGATCTGACGCAAACTGACCTTCCCAAGGGGCAAAAAAGCGGTTTGAGTACCGCCGTCAAGATCCTGGAGGGAATTGACGACATCGGCATTCACCACTTCAACGAGCGCGACGTGGTTCGTCACCGCTTGGTACAAAAGATTATTCAGGCATACGAAAAATACGATCGGGATCTTGCTCGCCGCGAAAGCGAGCGCCGTGCGGCAAATGAAAAAAAGCTGCGTGCCGAAAGAACCGAATCTAAGA
Source organism: Clostridia bacterium (assembly GCA_017453305.1). Classification (GTDB taxonomy): domain Bacteria; phylum Bacillota; class Clostridia; order Oscillospirales; family CAG-272; genus UMGS1865. The sequence goes on along the minus strand of JAFTKJ010000105.1, from coordinate 6,698 downwards.
CTGCAAAGTGAGGAAACTATTATGAACAGAAAAATGAATTTGAGAATCTATTTTGATGACCATCAGGAAAAGATCGCGTTGACCTATCGTCTGAAAATGCTGGTGCGCGAGGCAATCGAGGCAACGCTCGACTACGAGCAATACGGCAATCCTTGCGAGGTGTCGGTCACCTTTGTTGACAATGCCGAGATCCATGAGCTGAACAAAAAATTCCGCAACGTCGACCGTCCCACCGACGTCCTCTCTTTCCCCCTCTTTGACTACGAGGGTGAGAGCGAGGAGCCGCCCGTAGACGAGATGCTCGGTATGCTTGGCGATATCGTGCTTTCCCTGGAGCAGGTTGGTGTGCAGGCAGAGGAGTACGGTCACAGCTTTGAGCGCGAGGCTGCTTTCCTCACGGTGCATTCTATGCTCCATCTGCTCGGCTATGACCATGAGACAGGGGAAGAGGACGAAGCCGACATGCGCCGCCGCCAAAGCGAGATCATGGAAATGATGGGTCTTGCAATTGAAAGCAAGGAGTAATCAGGGATGCGTCAAAATGAGATCGATACGGCAGGAAAGACCGAAACGTTTTTGACGCGCAACGTGCGCTTGATCACGTTTTTGATCTGTATGGCGGTTTTCTTCTCTGTGTTTGGACCTCTCAGTATCTTTCATATCCGTCGCTACATCGAAGAAAATCGCGAGGATCCGCGAGATGAAATGACCTTGGCGGATTTGCGCTATGTTGCCGAAAATCTTAAAACACTGCGTACATCCTACCTGGACAAGTTCGAGGGGGAGTTCGGAGAGAACGATATGGGCGGCATTACCTACGCCATTTACAGAATCCCGATTGAGGAGCGATACACCCTCTCTGTCAGCTTTGATAGAGACAAGAATCACTTGTTTTATTGCACGCTGATTGATTCAAACGGGAACAAGCGGCTGGATCTTTTGACCGATGCCGCCGATCTGGAGGACTTTTTAAAAGGACTTCCGGTTGATTGACGAATGAAGAAAAGGATGTTAGAAATTTCATGAAAAGAACCGGATTTATTTCGATCGTGGGACGCCCCAACGTGGGAAAGTCCACCTTACTCAACAGCATTTTGGGCGAAAAGATCGCCATTGTATCCAACAAGCCCCAAACGACACGCAACCGCATTGCGGGAATTGAAACGCGCGGCGAGGATCAGTTTGTCTTTCTGGATACCCCCGGCATCTTCAAGCCGCAAAACAGCCTTGGCGATTTTATGGTCAAGACTGCAAACAGCACCATGCAAGAGAGCGATATGGTCATTCTGGTTGCCGATGCGGGCTACCGTCCCGGTGACGTGGAGGAGGGGATCATCACCTATCTCAAGCAGTCCGGCACACCTGCTATCCTTGCTTTGAATAAGGTGGATCTGTACCGTCGCGAGCAGATCGCGCAAACCATTGTCGCTTACGCAGAGCTGTTCGACTTTCACGCCGTGGTGCCGATCTCTGCAAAAAAAGGAAAGGCTGTGGACGAGGTATTGGATGAGTGCTCCAAGCTTTTGCGCGAGGCGGAATGGTTTTACGATGAGGATATGATCACCGATCAGCCCCAACGTCAAATGGTGGCGGAGCTGATCCGCGAAAAAATTTTGCGTACGCTGGATAAGGAAATTCCACACGGCGTTGCCGTTGTTATTGAAGAGTACCGTGACGAGGGTGAGATCGTACACATTCGTGCCGAGATCTTTTGCGAAAAAGCTTCGCACAAGGGCATTCTCGTTGGCAAAAATGGCGAGACACTCAAGCGTATCGGTAGCTACGCGCGCGAGGATATGGAAAAGCTGTTGGATGCAAAGGTCTATTTGAATCTTTGGGTCAAGGTCAAAGAAAATTGGCGAGACAGCCAACGCGGCATCCTCAATTTCGGATACACGGAGGAATAAAAAGGAAAGGAGCATTCCATGCAACACGAAAGCATTGACGGTGTTGTCCTGCGTGTGCGCGATTACGCGGATCACGATCGATATTTGTCGGTACTGACAGCTGAGCGCGGACGCATCACTATCCTTTCCAAGGGAGGTCGCTCCCTCAAAAGCTCGCAAACCGCCATCAGCCAAATGTATACCTACGGCAACTTCGAGTATTACCGCCGTGGGGATTTCAACATTCTCAAGGGCGGCTCCCCGGTGCAGCATTTTTACGCATTGAGCACCGATATTGATCGATTGAACCTGGCGGCGTATCTGTGTGAATTGACCTCCGAATTGACGGATGAGGGCGAGGAAGCAGGAGACATGCTCCGCTTGTTGCTCAACTCCTTGTACGCCATTTCGCGCGATCTGTATCCGCAGGAGCTGATCAAGGGCGCGTTTGAAATGCGTGCCATGTCTATCTCGGGTTATATGCCCGAGCTTGGTGCATGCTCTGTATGCCGGGCAGAGCAGTCGGATCCCTTTTATTTGCACGTGATGAACGGTGCACTTTTATGCTCCGATTGCTTGAAAAAGCAGAGTGGGATCGGAAAGCGCAATCCCGACACCGCATACGACGACATCCGCGAGTGTGAAACGCTGGTTACTTTGACGCCTGCTGTGCGCGCGGCAATGTATTATTGTCTCCATGCGCCCCTGGAGCGGTTGTTCTCATTCTCCTTGGAAGATGCCAAGGATCGCACCGATTTTGCCAAGGCAGCGCAAACCTACACGCTCTCACACCTTGGCAGGGGCTTTGATTCTTTAAACTTTTATCATGAGATGCGCGCAATCAAGTTGGCGCATAAAGGAACTTAAACTATGAATTTTTCTCAAAAAACACTTTCCACGTTGGAATTTGATAAAATCTGCGAAATGCTTGCCGACTGTGCGCCTACTGAGGGCGCGCGAGCAATGGCATATCGCTTGATGCCTTCGTGGGAAATTACCGAGGTCTTGCGCCGACAGCGCCGCACCACGGATGCAAAGCGTTTGTCCGACGTCAAGGGCATGCCGTCCTTTGGTTCGGTCATCGACGTATCCGAAGCGTGTGAGCGAGCGGTGAAGGGCGCAATGCTCAACACCAGAGAGCTTTTGGAGATTGGGCGCGTTCTGCGTTCCGCACGAGCCTTGACCGATTATATCAAAATCAACAAGCCGTTTGACACCTCGCTTGATGAGTTGTTCGGACGCTTACTTCCAAACAGACACCTGGAGGACATGATCTCGCGTTCGATCCTTTCCGAGGATATGATCGCAGACGAGGCGAGCCGCGAGCTTGCTGAGATCCGTCGAAAGATCCGCGAGTCCAATAACCGCATCAAGGAGACTCTGCAGCACTATATCAGCGGCTCCTATGCAAAAATTCTGCAGGACAATATTGTTACGATGCGCAACGGCAGATACGTGCTCCCCGTCAAGGCGGAGTGCAAAAACGAGCTCAAGGGATTGATCCATGACACCTCATCCTCGGGTGCGACCATTTTCGTAGAACCGATGGCGGTGGTGGATGCCAACAACGAGCTTCGTATGTTGCAATCGCGTGAGGAGCATGAGATCGAACGGATCTTGTTTGCGCTTTCTGCCGAGGTCAGCGCCGCGTCCGAATCTCTGCGTCTCAATTATCTTAATATTACCGAGCTGGCTTTTATTTTCGCGTGTGCAGAGCTTTCGGCTCGTATGCGCGCCAATGAGCCAAAGATCTCGGGAAAGCAGACCGTGCACCTCTCGCGTGCGCGTCATCCCCTGATCGATCCCCAAAAGGTCGTTCCCACCAACATTGACATTGGGGGAGAGTATGACACGTTGATCATTACCGGTCCCAACACGGGCGGTAAAACGGTTACCTTAAAAACAGTAGGTCTGTTTGCCTTGATGACGCAGGCAGGTCTGCACATTCCTGCCGATGCCGATTCCTCCATTTGCGTATTCAGCAAGGTGCTGGTGGATATTGGAGATGAGCAGAGCATCGAGCAATCTCTTTCCACCTTTTCCTCGCACATGGTCAACATCGTGCACATCATGGACGAGGTGGACGCAAGCTCGCTTTGCCTTTTTGACGAGCTTGGCGCAGGTACCGACCCCGTCGAGGGCGCAGCGTTGGCAATTGCCGTTATCGAGTCGGTGCGCAAGGTGGGGGCTACTTGCCTTGCAACCACGCACTATACCGAGCTCAAAACCTTTGCTCTGGACACCGAGGGCGTTCAGAACGCCTCCTGCGAGTTTGACGTTGCTACCCTTAAGCCCACCTATCGCCTGATGATCGGAACTCCCGGAAAATCCAACGCATTTGCCATTTCCGCAAAGCTTGGTCTGCAGGAGTCGGTTATCAACCTTGCCAAGGAGCACGTCAATCGCGATCACCAACGCTTTGAAGAGGTGATTGAGCAATTGGAGGCAACACGGCTGGAGGCTGACCGTGCAAGAGAGGAGGCAACGCATCTCAAGGCGGAATACGAGCGGTTGAAGGTCAATGCCGAAAAAGAGATCAAAACTCGCTTTTTTGAGGCAGAGCGCGAAATTGAGCAAAACCGCAAAAAAGCACAGCAAATGCTTGACAGTGCACGTCTTTCGAGTGAATTTGTTTTTGCACAGCTTGAAAAAGCGAAGAAAGCCGAGGAGGCGGGCAGACTTGCCGCCGAGCTGGATGAGGCGCGCAGAGCCGTGCGCAGAACCATTCGCGAGAGCAACGAGGCAATTGACCCCGTAGAAGAAAAGAAGGACGAAAAGTACGTGCTTCCGCGAGACCTTAAATGCGGTGACAAGGTTTATATCGTCAATATCGACAAGGAGGGCGTTCTTTTGGAAACGCCCGATAAGAGCGGATCTGTTTTGGTACAGGCAGGAATCCTCAAAACTCGCACCAAACTTTCCAATCTTCAGCTCATCGAGGAAAAACCGCAGTTCATCAGCGGCAAGCAAAAAAAGCCTGCTTCTGATTTTCACGCCAAGGTCAATCGCGATTTTCGCGACGAGATCGACCTGCGAGGTTTGCTTGGTGACGAGGGCTGGCAAGAGGTAGATAAATATCTCGACGAGGCGATCATGGCAAATTTCGGACGCGTACGTCTCATTCACGGAAAGGGCACAGGTGCGTTGAAGAATGCTATCTGGCAGCATTTGAAGCATGACCGACGCGTGGCAAGCTTCCGTCTCGGTGCTTACGGAGAAGGGGACGGCGGCGTTACGATTGTGGAGCTGAAATAATAGCCATCCAAAGCAATTTTTGTCTTGCTTGAAACAATTCCAGTCTTGTAAAGACATCAAATTTGTCGTATAATGAACTCAAATAACGGAACGATATAAAAGAAAGGAAAATGATGATGAAAAAGATCAACGTAACCATTTGGCATGAGTTCCGCCACGAAAAACGCAACGAGGCAGTCAGAGCCATTTACCCCGAGGGCATCCATGCTTACATTAAGAGCTTTTTGGACGCAAACGAGGATATGAACGTCCGCATCGTTGCCCTGGACGATCCCGATCAGGGACTTCCGGATGAGGTACTCAACACCACCGACGTACTGATGTGGTGGGGACACATGGCGCATAAGGAAGTTGACGATGCTTTGGTAGAGCGCATCCGTCAGCGTGTTTACACCGGAAAGATGGGCTTTATTCCTATGCACTCTGCGCACAAGTCCAAGCCCTTTGGCGCAATCGTCGGTACAAACGGTAATCTTTCCTGGGGCAGAGATCAAAAGGAAATCATTTGGAACATCCTTCCCGCGCATGAGATCGCGGCAGGCATTCCGGATCACTTCCTCTTGGACGAGGAGGAGCTTTACAGCGAGCCCTTCTACATCCCTCAGCCCGACGAACTGATCTTTTGCGGCTGGTATGAGGATGGACACGTCATGCGCTCCGGTATGACCTTCTATCGCGGTGCCGGTAAGATCTTCTATTTCCAGCCCGGTCACGAGTCCTGCAAAGCATACTACCATCCTTGTGTGCAGCGCATTTTGACCAACGCCATCCGTTGGGCAAAGCCGAACGACTTCGGATTTGAAATTGAGGATAAGTGTCCTCATATCGTTACCAAAACGGTAGATGAATTTAATCAATAAGCAATAGAAAGTACCCGTGCGATCGCTCAAAAGCCGTTAGCACGGGTGCTTTTTTCTTCGCACTGCAAAAAAGCCGTTTTATGACAAAAATCGCTGTCATAATGACCAAGAAATGAAATTCAAACAATATAAGGATTGTGGCATTGTGACCTTGACATTACGTGCTTTTGCGGATATAATATACAATGAAGGTAAATCGCCATTTTTGGCGATTGTGTGAAGAGTAAAAATATCGGCGTTGGAGAAATCCACAGTGCCTGTCGGACGGGGAGTTGTCGGTGGGACGAAAAAAGCCTAGCTTTTGCGGTCGGTATTTTGCATCCCGCTTCATAAGGCCGACGGGGAGATCTTTTTCATCGCTCCTTTCTGCCTATGGGTGGAAAAGGAGGTATTTTTATGAAAAAAGCAAGTTCTCGTCAAAAGCTTCAAAGCAACGTCAGATTGTTGGCTGTGTCCGCTTTTTTAGCAGCGCTGAGCATCATCTGCGGTAAGTATTTAGCGCTGTCTCTTGGAAACGTGCTGCGCTTCAGCTTTGAAAATCTGTCCATCCTCTTGGCCGGCATGGTGTTTGGTCCTGTGGTGGGGGCAGTGGTTGGCATCGTTGCCGATCTGGTTGGATGCTTGATGGTAGGTTATGCTATCAATCCGTTGGTTACTCTTGGTGCGGCGTGTGTTGGTTTGCTTGGAGGACTCTTAT
>JAFTKJ010000104.1 GCA_017453305.1 Clostridia bacterium | reverse complement strand
AGCGAAGCATGGACGCCTTATCCGCAGGGAGCTGCTTTTCGGCTTGCTCCACCTTAAACTGCCGCCCGTATTTGGGATTGTGCACCCATTTGCCGTACACGGTAACCACGTCACCCTCCCCCACGTAGGGAAGCGTGCCCGTAATGGTGACCAGCTCGTCGGTATCGGTGCCGAGATCGCAGATGGCAAATCCGTTTTCTTCGTTGGAATATATGACGTGCTCGATACTGCCCGACAGCTTGATGACGCCAACGTCGTCCATCGGTCCTTGCATAAAGCCTTCCTCTACGTGCATCTCACGATCTCCTTTCCTGTTAAAATAATAACTTTGCTTGACAAAACAAATCCAGCCGTGTATAATTAACTCATATACAATTAGTATATAACAAATTGCACGCAAAGTCAAGAGAAAGGCGCGAGATTTGCGATCTTTTTCCTGCAAGCGATCAAAGGAGGAGCTTTATGAAAAGCTGTATTTTTCTTGATAACGAATGGATCTATCCCGATTCCGCGCTTTGTGAGCGCACGGTTGCCTCACTGCATGCCGCGCGCGGCGCGGACGTTTGCTTTCAGATTTTGACCGACCGCACCCTTGACGGCGATACCCTCTTTTGCGCCGCATTTACGGGAGGCCAATGCCGCGCCACCGTATATCAGCTGCTCCCCGCACACGTGGGGGAGAACAGCGGCCCGAAAACACATACCACCACCGATTACGAGAGTGTAAAGCACTTTGTAACAAGAAAAGCCCCCTTTGACGCCTATGACATCACGCGCCCCTTGGACAGCGGCGTGTTACGTGCGGGACGCGTAGCCTTTTTTGTACGCGTGGACGTTCCTGCCGACGCAATTCCCAGCGAATATAACGAAGCTTTGACCTTGACCGTAGGAGAGGAAGCCTTCACCGTACCCGTTCACATCAAAATCTATCACGCAACCGTGCCCACGCTTGCGGATGCAAGCTTCCACATGGTCAATTGGATCTACTATGACAAATTGGCAAAGCATCACGACGTTATCCCCTACAGCGAGGAATACTACACCGTTTTGCGTGCGTATCTCAAAAATCAGCTGGACATGCGCAACGACTATTTGATGATCCCTTCGGGAGTACCGATCCGCGACGAAAACGGACGCGTAATCGATTTTGATTTTTCGCACGCGGAGGCTGTTGGAAACCTGGCGCTCTCCATGGGCTTCCGTGCAATCATGGGTGGTTTTTCTGCACGTTTCGTTGTATGGAACAAGCCTCTGGTAACACTGCTTTGGGATCGCGATATTGACGTGACCTCCTTTGAGGGTTACCGTCAGCTTTCCCTGTATTTCAAGCGCGCGTGGGAGTGCGTTCAGAAAAACGGCTGGCAGGATCGCTATTTCCAATGCCTTGAGGACGAACCACAGTTCCCAAACAGCATGGAATACCGCGTCGTGGCGGCGATCTGCCGCAAGCACATGCCCGGCGTACGCATCCACGATCCCATAGAGAGCACCGAGCTCGGCGGTGGCCCCGACGTGTGGGTCGTTAAGCAGGCTGTATATGAAAAATATCAAAAAGAATACGAACTGTTGCAAGGCATGGGCGAGGAGATGTGGATCTACACCTGCGGCTTCCCAGCAGGTGCGACAATGAACCGCGTCATCGATCTCCCCCTCTCCGCCTCCCTTCTTCCCATGTGGATGTGCTACAAGTACAACGCCCCCGGCTTTTTGCATTGGGGTTACCATGCGCATAACACCGACTTTGAAAAAGAGACCTGCTACCGTACGGGCAAGAACGACGAAAAGTACCCCGCAGGCAACTCGTTTGTGGTTTATCCCGCCGCCGACGGCACGCCTTGGTACAGCGTGCGCGGACATTTGCAACGTCTTGGCGCATACGACTACGAACTGCTGCATTTGCTTGGAGAAAAGGATCGCGCGTTGGCGCTTGATATGGTTGAGCGCGTTTGCCGCACGTTTGACGATTATACCGACGACGCCGCACTGATCGCGGACACGCGCCGCATGATTTTAGAAGCGCTTGGCTGATCAAAGAATTTCAAATGGAAGTAGTCAAAATTGTAATATTCGTTTTTGCGGTGCTTGGCGCCATAGATTGGCTGATCGGTAATCGACTCGGCATTGGAAAGGAATTTGAGCGCGCATTTTCACTCTTTTGCCCTATGGCGCTCTCTATGCTCGGCATGATTGTGATCGCTCCCGCCATTGGCGTGTGGCTGATGCCTCTCTTTGACGGCTTTTACGCGCTGTGCGGCATCGATCCCTCCATCATTCCCGCTTCCCTTTTTGCCAATGATATGGGCGGCATGCCGCTGGCACAAAGCATTGCAAAATCGCCAACGGTGGGAGGCTTTAACGCCTTTGTGGTTTCCTCCATGATGGGCTGCGTGATCTCCTTTACCATTCCCTTTTCCTTGGGACTTGTCAAAAAGGAGCAGCACAAGGAGCTCTTCTTCGGGCTTTTGTGCGGCATTGTGACAATCCCCCTCGGTTGCTTTGCGGCAGGACTCCTATGCTCTCTTTCCCCCTTGGAGATCTTGGTCGATCTGCTTCCGCTCCTCGTCATCTCCGCCATTCTCGCCGCGGCGCTTATCTTTCTCCCGGCAATCTGCATCAAATGCTTCAAGGGCTTTGGACTTTTGATGAAGGCGCTGGCAATTGCGGGACTTGTATTGTCCGTGTTCACCTTTTTGACAAAGATTGAGATCTGCCCCGATTTTGACACCTTTGAAAACGGCGCACTGATCTGCGCAAACGCCTGCGTCACGCTTTCGGGCGCACTTCCGCTGATGCATCTTATCACAAAGCTTTTGGGAAAACCGTTGAATAAGCTTGGCGCGCTCATCGGCGTGGACGGCACCTCGGCACTTGCTTTTCTCGGAACGCTGGTCACCAACGCCTCCACCCTTGGAACCATGGAAAAGATGTGTCCGCGCGGCGTGGTGCTGAACGCAGCATTTGCGGTATCAGCCTCGTTTGTATTCGGCAGTCACCTTGCCTTTACCACGGCTTTTGACGCCTCCTACATCCTCCCCGTGACCGTAGGAAAGCTCCTCTCGGGAGTTTGCGCCGTTGCGCTTGCGGCAGTGCTGTATCGGGAGAAGAACATCGTATTACAAAAATAATCAAAAAAATGGGAGTGAACCCGCTGTGCGTTTTGCATCTCGGTTCACTCCCGATTTTGATTTTTACATTCACCGTTTACCCGTGCGGATAAAGGAGATCAATTGCTCGGCATCGTCAAACTCGTCGTAATCGCCAAAAACACCATTTCGGTGATATACAATGCCTTGTTTTTCATTGCGCTCAAGACAGTTCAATAACTCATCTTCTCCGTATCGACGAGCAAACAAACCAAACGCATATGGCTTTATTTTGCTTAACAGCCCTTTTCGGCAATCCTCACAGCATTCATAGCAATGTCCTACGCCTTTTTCTTTTGAGCATCTTCTGTTCTCGCACCTGGCGGCATCGTGACATTGCTCGGACGAACATCCATCGCAAGTGGCGTTTTCTGAACAAAGACAGCAGGCGAGCCCACATCGTGCAATCCCCAATTCTCTTTTCATTCCAATTCTCCGATCTATTGAAACACAACGCGGATATCTTGAATGAATACAAGATATCCACGTAGCGCTATATGTTTATTTCAACAATTCCTTCAATTCGTCCACAAGGTCGCACGCCTCCCAGGGCATGTTGAGATCCTCGCGTCCCATGTGACCGTATGCCGCGATCTGGCAATAGATGGGGCGGCGCAGGTCAAAGCGCTGAATGATCGCCGCGGGGCGCAGATCCACCAGCTCCGCGATCTTTTCCTCAATGGCAGATTCGGCAACACGTGCCGTGCCAAAGGTATCGATCAGAACCGACACGGGCTTTGCAACGCCAATGGCGTACGCAACCTGCACCTCGCACTTGTCGGCAAGTCCTGCCTTGACTACGTTCTTTGCGATGTAACGTGCGGCATAGCATGCGGAGCGGTCGACCTTTGTGGGATCCTTACCCGAGAACGCACCGCCACCGTGGCGTGCGTAGCCGCCGTAGGTATCAACGATGATCTTACGTCCCGTAAGGCCAGTATCGCCTGCAGGTCCGCCTACAACAAAACGTCCCGTGGGATTGACGTAGATCTTGGTTGCTGCGTCCATCATGTCGGTGGGGATCACGGGTGTGATGACCTCGCGGATGACGTCGGCGCGAATGGTTTCGGTGCTCACCTCGGCGCTGTGCTGAGAAGAAATGACCACGGTATCCACGCGAACGGGCTTGCCGTCCTCGCCGTATTCGACCGTGACCTGCGTTTTTCCGTCGGGACGCAGATATGCCAGCGTTCCGTTTTTACGTACCTCGGTCAGGCGAAGTGCCAGCTTGTGCGACAGAGAAATGGGAAGCGGCATCAATTCGGGGGTTTCGTTGCAGGCGTAGCCGAACATCAAGCCCTGGTCGCCCGCACCGATATCCAAGCCGTCACCCTCGCCGTTCTTTGCTTCAAGGGACTTGTCAACGCCCATAGCAATGTCGGGGGATTGCGCGTGCAAGGAGGTGATGACCGCACAGCTGTCGCAGTCAAAGCCGTATTTTGCGCGGTCGTAGCCGATCTCGCGCACCGTTTCGCGCACGATCTTTTGAATGTCTACCTGTGCGCGCGTAGTGACCTCACCCATGACGCATACCAAGCCCGTGGTGCAAAAGGTTTCGCACGCCACGCGGGACATGGGATCCTGACGCAGCATTTCGTCAAGGATCGCGTCGGAAATTTTATCGCTGATCTTGTCGGGATGTCCCTCGGTCACCGATTCACTTGTAAATAACTTCTTGTTCATTCTCGTACTCCTCGTCATATGTTTGATTCTAAAACATATCTCTCTTTTGACAACAAAAAAACTCCGCAAAGACGGAGCATTCGGCTCTCATCTAACAGGATTTAGCACCTTACCCTTCGGCAGGTTGCTGTAACATCATCGTGCCTGTCACTACGTTACTCTCGATAAGATATATTTTATTGTTAACAGTATACCATAAAAAAATTGCTTTTGCAAGAGGTATCCCAAAATTTTTGTCGGTTTTCTGAAAAAAGAGAAAAAAGCGGCAAGCGAGGGACAAAACACCCCACCGTTTACCGCTATGCAATGGAAAAGACCCCAAGAACAAACAGCGTGCACAGGATCAGACATAAAAAGCCGCATAACCCAAACGAAAGCACCGCTCCAACCTCGGTCACCAGCGCAATTTTGGGAAAGCGGCACAAATACTGCACCGTGATGGTGCGTGGGAGCTGACGTGCCGTTACTGCGCCGCTGTAGCGAATGCGATATTGTTTTCCATTCACTGTATATTCGTACGTTCCGCGGCTCCAATGCTTAAGCGTCATTTCGCGACGAATGATTCCCGTCAAACGGGAAACGCCGTACACGGGCTTATCCTTTTGGTGCTTGACCGTTTGCAAAAAAGCAATACAGCGTTTGGTCGCCTTTTTTTGATGCTCAAAAACGTAATGCAACCCAAAATACCCGCAGGCAAGCAAAAAGCAGATCCCTGCGGCAATCGCAAAAACCATGTCTACCATCTTGAAACCTCCTTTGCAAAGTTCTTGAAAGGGGTGTGGGGAAAACTTCTTGCAAGAAGTTTTCCCCACAAATCCTCTCCCGCTCTTATTGAGCCGCGTCAACGATAGCGTTGAACTTTTCGGCAACAAGGGAAGCTCCGCCAATAAGTCCTCCGTCTACGTTGGGCTTAGCAAGCAGCTCGGCTGCGTTCTTTTCGTTCATAGATCCGCCGTACTGAACGGTCACGCTCTCGGCAACGTCCTCGCCGTACATGGAGGCGAGCACCTTGCGGATCACACCGCAGGTCTCCTCTGCCTGCTCGGGCGTTGCGGTCAGACCCGTACCGATTGCCCAAACGGGCTCGTACGCGATGATCACGTTCTTCATTTCCTCTGCGCTCACGCCCTGCAGGTCGAGCTTGGTCTGCATTGCAACGACCTCGTCGGTGATGCCGCTAAGACGCTGCTCCTTGACCTCACCCAGGCAAAGAATGACCTTCATACCTGCGGCAAGAGCTGCCTTGGTGCGCAGATTAACGGTTTCGTCGGTTTCGCCAAAGTATTGGCGGCGCTCGGAGTGACCGATGATGACGTACTCAACGCCGCACGCGGTCAGCATCTTTGCGGAGACCTCGCCCGTGTACGCACCCTTTTCGGCAAAGTGCACGTTCTCGGCACCGATTTTGATGTTGGAGCCCTTTGCAGCCTCTTGCGCGGCGGCAATGGTTACGTAGGGAGCGCAAAAGATGATGTCGCAGTTATCCTTACCTGCAACCATGGGCTTGATCTCGTTGATAAATGCGGTCGCCTCGGCAGGAGTAAAATTCATCTTCCAGTTGCCGGCGATCACGGTTCTTCTCTTAGAAGGATTCATGTTTCGTACCTTTCCTTTTTATAAAATGCGGGGAACGGCGGCTCGCCGTTCCCCGTTTGAAATTTTTAAAGCAAATTATTTGTCAAGCAGGCAAGCAATGCCGGGAAGCTCCAGACCCTCGAGGAACTCGAGAGATGCGCCGCCACCGGTGGAGATGTGCGTCATCTTGGGGCCAAAGCCAAGACGCTCAACAGCTTCTGCGGAGTCACCGCCTCCGATGATGGAGATCGCGCCGGACTCTGCAACTGCAGCTGCTACGGTCTCGGTACCGGTTGCGAAGTTCTTCCACTCGGAAACGCCCATAGGACCGTTCCAAACAACGGTGCCCGCGCCCTTGATTGCAGCGGAGAAGAGCTCACAGGTCTTAGGACCGATATCAAGTCCCATCCAGCCCTCGGGAATGTTGTCGGAATCCACGTAGGTGCTCTCGGTGTTCTCGTCATATTCCTTACCCAACTTGTTGTCGATGGGGAGCAGGAACTTGACGCCCTTTGCCTCAGCCTTTGCCATCATTTCCTTTGCAAGCTCGATCTTATCGGTCTCGCACAGGGAGTTACCAACGCTGTAACCCTTTGCAGCAAAGAAGGTGTATGCCATACCGCCGCCAACGATGAGGGTATCGCACTTTTCAAGCAGGTTGTTGATGACACCGATCTTGTCGGAAACCTTAGCACCGCCAAGAATTGCAACGAAGGGACGTGCGGGATCAGCCAGAGCCTTACCCATAACGCCGATTTCCTTTTGGATCAGGTAGCCGCAAACTGCGGGCAGATAATCTGCTACGCCTGCGGTGGATGCATGTGCACGGTGAGCCGTACCAAACGCATCGTTTACAAACAGACCGCCCTCGCCTGCAAGATCAGCCAAAGCCTTTGCAAATGCGGGATCGTTCTTGGTCTCGCGCGCGTCGAAACGAACGTTTTCGATCAGCACGCAGGTGCCGTTTTCCATAGCGGCGATCTTTGCCTTTGCGTCGTCACCGATGATGTCGGATGCGAATGCAACCTTGCCGTCCAGATCCTGGTTGAGGCGATCGGCAACGGGCTTAAGAGAGAACTTTACAGGATCGTTCTTGAGTGCCTTTGCCTTGAGCTCTGCGGTAGCAGCTGCTCTTTCAGCCTCGGGAAGCTCGTCAACCTTCTTCTGCTCCTTCTTGTCCAGCTTAAAGCCCTCGGTAAAGATTGCGTGGGGCTTGCCCATGTGGGAGGAAAGGATCACCTTTGCGCCCTTATCCATCAAAAACTTGATGGTGGGGAGTGCGCCGACGATTCTCTTGTCGGAAGTAATAACGCCGTCTTTCATAGGAACGTTGAAGTCGCAACGGACAAATACCTTTTGGCCCGCTTTGATTTCAATGTCTTCAATCGATTTCTTGTTGTAGGTCATGATTTTTCAATTCCTTTCAAAAAAATAAGAATTTTGCACATACATATATATGATATCACAATTTGGAAAAATTATCAATAGGTTTTGTGAAATTTTTCACCCTCTTTTTGCAAAAAAATGTCGCACCGGAACCAATGTAAAACGGTTGACAAAGCTCGCAAACGGTGTTATACTATTTTCAACCGAAAAACTTTGGGAGGCTTTATGAAAAAAACGGTCATATATTACGGCTCACGCCCCTCCTCGCTGATCGATAAAGCGATCGCTTTTTTGAGCAAGCAGATCTTAAGCTACACGTTGGAGTATCCGCTCTGCTTTGCGCAAAAGGAGGATGCGCCGCCATTTGACGCGCATGAGATATACGTAGGAACCAAGCAAAGCAACGCATACGTTCGCGCGCTCGGTCTGCCGATACCCGCACGGGAGCAGGGCTACCGCATTCTCGTTCAAAACGGAATTGCCGTGATCGAAGGCTACGACGATGCCGGCGTTTTGTACGGCTGTATCGACTTTTTTGACAAATACATCTTTACGCAGGAGTATACCAACCGCTCCATGCCCTACTACGTCAATTTGTTCGAGGACGTTCTGCCGGATTTTGAATTGTTATCCTCCCCATCCGTGCGTCATCGCGGTGTATGGACCTGGGGGCACGTCATTTACGATTGGCGCGGTCTGATCGATCAGCTCGTTCGCTTGAAAATGAATACGCTGACCATTTGGAACGATCACCTCCCCTTGAACGCAAAGGAGATCGTCTCCTATGCACACGAATGCGGAATCAAGCTCCTGTGGGGCTTTTCGTGGCTGTGGGATACCGATTTTTCCGGCTTGACGGAGGAGCGTATCCGTCAGGCAACCGATGCCGTACTGGAAACGTACGAGCGAGAATATCGCGACGCGGGAGGCGACGGCATTTATTTTCAATCCTTTACCGAGGTCAACACCGAGGAGATCAACGGCATTCCGGTCGCCAAAACAGTCACCGACTTTGTCAACCGCACGGCAGGACTTCTTTTGGAGCGTGCTCCCGGTCTGGAGCTGCAATTCGGCTTACACGCGGAGTCGGTCAAACACAAGCTCGACCTGATCCAAAACGTCGACCCCCGTGTACGCATCGTATGGGAGAATTGCGGCGCGTTTCCTTTTTCCTATCTACCAAACGACGTTCGGACATTTGACGACACCTTGGCATTCGTACGCCGCATCAGCACGCTGCGCGGTAAAAACGAAGCATTCGGTGCCGTAACAAAAGGCTTGACTAAGCTGGATTGGTCAAGCTTTGAGCATCCGCAAGGACCGATGTGCATTGGCAACGTCACCCCCGAAACAGCGCAAAACCGTATAGAACGCAAGCGCAAGATCTGGCGTTATTTGCAAGCCTTTTGGCTGACCAACGCCGATCTGGCACGGCAAGCGATTGCAGCCATGGCAGAAGAGACCAACGGCGACCTTTATGTCACCCCCTTGGTGGAGGACGGAATGCTGGAAAAACAACTGCTCTTCCCCGTAGCGCTCTGTGCCGAAATGCTTTGGGATGCACACGCCAATACCGATTCGTTGATCAACGCGGTGGCATTGCGCCCCGAGGTTGTATTTGCATAACGCTTTCCCCCACCGCAAGCAATTTTGACAGACCGTTTTTAACAGGCCGGTGCAGCTTGCGGTGGGGGAAGCTTTTTGAAACGGTTGCGGGGGAGCTTCTCTCAAGAGGCTCCCCCGCAACACGATATCTTTTTCATTAAGGCTCCTGCACGTCCTCTTCGTCGGGCTCATCGGCAAATGCCTCTACAAAGGATTGCTTGGGATGCTCGACGCGTGGCGTAATGTCGCCTGCCTTTGTCAGGGCGATCTTGGTGAGCATAGGACCTACCAGCTCGTAGATCAGGACACCGAACAGCACGATATTGCGCACCGTGGAACCACCGGGCAGAAGTGCGCCTGCAATGGCAGACATGCCCAAAGCAACACCCGCCTGTGGGAAGAGCGTAATTCCGAGGAACTTGACAATGGAGGATTCACAGCCCGAAAGCTTTGCGCTCAACGCCGCGCCAACGTATTTACCGAGTGCACGGGAGAGCACGTAGACCGCGCCGATGATAATGATAATGGGCGTTTGGAAGATGGTCAGATCCAGCTCCGCGCCGCTGAACACAAAGAACAAGATCAAAATGGGCATGGTCCATTTGTCGGTCTTCTCCATCAACTCGTCCGCGCTGTCACAGATGTTGCAGAAGAGCGTTCCCAGCATCATACAAACCAAGAGGTTGGAGAATGCGATCTCCACACCGCCGGGCAGATGGAACTCCATTTGTGCAAGTGCGACCGTCAGAAGAACGAACGTCAGGGAAAGGCAGAGACGCTTACTGTTGGACTTGAAGTGATCCTCGACCACGGTGAGGATCAAGCCCATCACGGCACCCAACACCAGGGAAAGAATGACCTCGAGCAACGGATTGATCAAAAGAGAAACAATTCCCACTGCCTCAGCACCGCTTTCCAGTGCCTGTGCTACGCCCATGGAAATGGCAAAGCAGATCAAACCCACTGCGTCATCCAATGCAACAACGGGAAGCAGAAGGCTGGTCAAGGGGCCCTTCGCCTTATACTGCTTGACGACCATCATGGTAGCGG
>JAFTKJ010000103.1 GCA_017453305.1 Clostridia bacterium | reverse complement strand
CATTTCTTCCTCAGCTACGTCGATGTTGCCGATCTTAGAGGGATACTGATTGCTGTTTACCGTATCAATATCACCGATCATCTTGAAGAATCCGCCCCAGTTGTAAAGCTGTGCAATATCGTAAACCATGTTGTTCTTGATGATATCCATGCACTCGCGAGAGCCCATATCGGTAGCAACGGTCATATACATGGTCTTTTGATAGTACGCATCCATGGTGGAGTCCTTCTTACCGGAATATACCGCCATGATCTGGAACAAGCGTCCTGCCTTTGTCTCATCATTACACATCTGCGGAATTGCCCACAGGTGGGTGGTGTTACCGTCAAAGCATACGGTGCTGTAATATTTCTCCTGTTCCTCATCGAACATAGGAGTGGGAAGAATACCGTACTCGTAATATTCGCCGGTGTAGTACGACTTACGAACGTCCCACAGAATAAAGTCTACGAACAAAACCTTACCGGTCTTGATGTAAGGCATACGAGTAGAGCTCTGCTTGGGAATCCAAGGATTGAGCGTCAGATTGAAGTTCTTGTAAAGATACTCATAAACCTCTTGGGCATAATCGTCATCAATTGCGAATTCGAGATAGCCGTCCTCATCGGTCCTTGTAATGCGCGCACCGGTACTATAGAAATAGTAGGTGGGGGTGTAGTAATACTCGTAGTAGCCGACCGTATCACCTACCTCGGGATTAAGCGCACCGTCTGCCTTATTGATGTCCACGTTTGCAATCTCGGCAATGGTGAGCATGGTATCCATGGTCCAATACTTTTCGGTGACGATCTTATAGGGGTTACCGAATACTTCATCGCCAAAGGCATCTACCAATTGCTCGGCATAGTCACGGTACAGCTCCAGGTTGACAATGGTGGACGCCGTGGTATCCATGGTGGAAATGTTCATATCTCCGCTGAGGTAATAGGTCTTTCCGCCCATGGAGAGATCCTTAATAGAGTTCTGGTCGAACGCATGGTGCGTCAGATCAACGTATTCCATGGATTGGATGTCCTTGAGCAGGTTTGCCGTAGCCGCGCTTGCTGCGTTGCCGGCAAGGATAATGGTAAGGTCATACTTTTCGCCGTTGCTGTAAAAATCCTTGAGCTCCGCATACATGTCAGCATTCTCGGCATCGGTCTGTACGATACGGCAATGGAAGGTCTCCTGGATCGTCTGGTTTCTGGAATAAACCGCAAAGGAAAGTGCATCCTCGCTGGTTTCCGCTACCCAGAAATCCTCGCAGTAAAAGCTGCCGTTCGGCACAGCCTTAGACCGCACGTACGCGTTGTAAACATAGTCCTGCCCGTCAACACTCAGGTCAATGGGCTCGATGTAGTCGGGGTCTCTTTTTGTGGTATCTTCGGGGGTCGCACCCGGATTTTCCCCATTGTCGTCAGCGGTGGTGGTGTCGCTTGCGCCGGTGTTGCCGCATGCGGCAAGGCAAGGCACGATCATCAAAAGCGCCAACAAAAGGATCGCGATTTTGGTCAAGATCTTCATCATTCTTCTCCTTTTTATTTTTTATGGAAGAAGCCTCCATATGGTAAATTATATCAAATTTCCATGCACATGTCAATTATCAAAACACACAAAAATCCCCTTTCGCTTTTGTGCATTTTCACAGTGAAACGAAAGGGGATGCGTATTCAATTATTCTTACCTCTTGTATAACGCACGCCTGCCGAGAGCTCCTCCCCCAGCAATTCGGATACCGTAACCACGTCAAAGCCCATTTCGTGCAAGCGTGCAAGAATGATAACGGTTGCTTCGTATGTATTGTTGTAGATATCGTGCATCAGAATAATGTCTCCATCTGATACATCCGCAAGTGCGTTTTGCACGATCGCGTCGATCTGCTCGGTGTCGCCCTCGGGAGAGCGGAAGGTATAATCAAGGGTGTCCACACTCCAATTGATGATTGCGTACGGGCTCTCTCGCACGCGTTGCTCGGAGATCGCACCGCCGATGGGACGCATCAGGCGGATCTCGTAGTCGGGCAGCTTTTCCAGAATAGCGCGTGCGGTATTGGAAATCTCGTACTCGTAGCGTTCGTCGCTGCAGGAGCTGTATTTGACCGACATTTCGTGCGTATAGCCGTGAATGCCGATCTCGTTACCGTTTTGCGCGGCGTACACCATGGCGTCGCCGCCGCGGTACTCCGTGCCGTCCACACGGTTCCCCACCACAAAAAACGTGGCGTGATAGCCGTATTTGTTCAATTCATCCACGATCAGCTTGGTGCGCACGTTGTGCGGTCCGTCGTCAAAGGTAAGTGCCACACGCGGTCGCTTGGGTTGCGGAGCTTGCGGCTCCCGTGTCCCCACCTCGCTTTGCGTGTCGCTGACGTATTCGGATCGGTTTCCCGAAGCGCTGCAGCCGCCAAGGGATGCCAAAGTCAAAAGCACGAGCAGGCAGAGTGCCGCTGTGCGAAGTAACCGTTTTTTGATTGATGTCACGTTGTTCTCCTGTTCTGTATGCAAAGGGGCTACTCGTCGTCCGAGTAGCGAGGTTCAATGCGATAAAAATCCAAGATTGGGATGAGGATCAACGCCGTCAGTCCTGCGTTAAATCCTCCGTTGTAAAGCACGAAGCCGCCGTGCATTGCCGCAGTAGAATTGCAAATAATTGCACTGACAAGCCCTGCCAGAATGCCGTATTTCCAGCCGTACTTTCCCGCAATGGGGCAAAGTCCGGTTGCAAATGCCAAGCCGTTGATATATGCTTGTGTGGAAAGCGTCCATGGGATATCGTTTCCAAAAATGGTGCAAATGCCGCACACAAGCAAAAACAGCAACACGTAGCCGCCCGCAATGGGTGCCACGTTTTTGGGGTGCTGTCCGTCAGCCGAAAAGGTCAACGCGGCAAAGGTGACGCCCACCGTAGGGCCCGTAAATCCAACGCCGTCCGGCAAGAACGGCAAAAGGACGGGGAGCAGAAAGATCAGATTGAGATATGCAAGGATGCAAAAGCCGTACACGCCAAAATTGATAAAGCAGAGTGGCATGCCGTATTTATCGGCAAAGTCCAAGCCGTAGCCCGTGCATTTGAGCAGCTCCCCGTATCCGTGAAAACGCCTACCGTTAAGAAAAAATCCCAACAGCACCGACAGCGCAAAAATGATGGCAAAGAAGAGATCCATAAACACCCAATAGGAGTGCCCGAAGGACTCGTACAGCGCATTCTCGCCCAACACGGCATCGGGTGGCTCGATTCCTAAGGTACTATACAAGAAGCAGTACACAAAAATGCCAAACATGCCAAGCGCAAGCCCTGCCTTATACATATTGAATCCGCGGTGCATTGCCGTGGTTCCCGGCAGGAGCGCCGGCACCAGAAATCCCGAGACAAAGCCAAATACCAAGGACAGCCCCAAGCCGACCACGTTGACCTCTGCCCCAAAGAGCGGCAGATAAATGCCGAGTGGGTAACAGAATAAAAAGTCGCTGATAAAGGGGGCAAGTGCCGTGGAAAACATTGCCACGTGCAAATTTTTGCGCAATGGATTGCGCGTGACAAAGCAATAGATGATGACTCCGATAAAGGGCGGCCACATGTTGATAAAATTCAAGCCGTAAAAGCAATGCGCGATAACAAGGATGTACGCCGCAAAGGTAGTTGACGACGCACGCGTGCGGCTAATGAGGATCAGGATATTGCAGGCAAGTCCGCACGCACCCGCATTGAAGAGCGTGCTTGCAAGGCAACCGACGCGGAAGTAGTCGGTGACCAGCTTTGAGGGGCTGGTGCAAATGCGGAAGAGGTTCTCCCAAAGTGTTACACGGTCAATACCCGTGACGTACATAGCAATGGGAACCGCTCCTAAGAATGCAAGACTGAGAAAAAGCGCAAACAGAGAGAACGCGATACTGTTTTGCGACGCGCGTCGATCTAACAACGCATCCCCCTCACGGTCGGTTTTCATGTTGTTTCTCCAATCTGTCAAAATCATACCCCGTACCCGGGGAACGATGCGAAAGGATACCGCATGGTACCCTCTCGCATCCGATCGTCTTATTTATTTTCCGGCAACGCTCATGCCGCGCACCAATACGTCGGGAGCGCCAAAGACCGTACTGCCGCCGGGGAAGCCCCAACGGACCTCGTTGCCAAGCGAGTCGATCTGCTTGAGCAGATCAAAGAAGTTGCCTGCCACAGTAAAGGATTTGATCGGCTCGGCTCTCTTTCCGTCGCGGATCATAAAGCCCGCGCTCTCGATGGAAAAGTCGCCCGTAACCGAATCCGCGCCCGCGTGGAAGCCCTTGCACTCGGTGATATAAATACCGTTACCCGCCTTTTGGAAAAGCGTATCCAGGTCATCCTCACCTGCCATCAAGCCAAAGTTGTAGGGCGCAATGGAGACGGGAGAGGCATATCCGCCCTTTTGTCCGTTACCCGTGGATGTCACACCTGCCTTTTTAGCGGTGGTGAGATCGTACAAAAGCGTTTTGAGCACACCGTTTTCGATCACGGCGCGGCGCGCGGTTGCAACACCCTCACCGTCAAACGGCGTTTTTACGGGTGCGCCCTCTCGCATGGGATCGTCAATGACGTTGACAAACGGTGCCGCGATCTGCTCCCCTTCCTTTCCCGCAAGCAAAGAAAGTCCCAGCTGGGCGTTTTTGGCGGAAAAGACCGAGGAAAATACAGACAAAAAGCTGCGGAACTCCCTGCCGTCAAACACGATATTGTATTTGCCGGAATCTACTACGGTGGCACCGATCTTATCAAGTGCCTCTTGTACGACGCGTGCGGAAAGATCGCCCATAGAAGCATAATCCGCTCCTACTGCAAAATCAAAGCCCTCCTGCGCCTCCTCGCCATCGCGCACTACGGCAGATGCATACGCGCCGCTCATGCCCGTGCGATTGGAAAGAGACAGACCGTTCGAGTTATACAGATGCACCTCTGTTACCGAGGACATGGCAACCGACTGCGTTCCGTCGGAAACCTTGTCGCTTTGCGCATAGGTGTCCTTTTGCAGGCGCAGTGCCGTATCGCGAATGACCGTTGCGTCGGTCAGCTTGACGGCAGAGCCGTCGATCTTTGCGTATTCGGGAGAACCCTCGAAAATAAAGACCTCGTCCTCACTATCGATGCATTGCGCGTTGGAGATGGCGTTTTTGACCAGCTCCTCCATGGCGTCCTCGGTCATCAATTGACCCGAAGCATAACCCATTTTGCCGTTTACGATGCAACGGAAGCAAATGCCGCCGCTGACGCTGGAGGCAAACGCGCTGATCTCATCCTTGAGGGTCTCGGCGCTGACGCTTTCGCTGACCTGGTGATAAATTTCATATTGCTCGATGCCTGCTTTTTTTGCGGCGGCAACGAGTGCTTCTTTCATTTGTTCAAACAACATATCAACGACCTCCTACCGTAATGGACGATACGCGGATGAGCGGCTGACCCACGTCGGTGGGAACGCTTCCGCTGGCGGAACCGCACATACCCTGTGCGCGATCCAGATTTTGTCCTACCATGTCGATGTTTTGCAGGATCTCGGAACCCGTGCCAACCAACGATGCACCGCGTACAGCCTCGCAGATCTTACCGTTACGCACGATATACCCCTCGGCAACCGAGAAGTTAAACGCGCCCGTCAGAGGATTGACCGATCCGCCGCCCATCTTTTTGCAGTACAGACCGTACTCCATGGACGCGATGATGTCCTCGTTTTTATCGGGACCGTTGTCGATATAGGTGTTGGTCATACGGGAGGTCGCCTCGTACTCGTAGCTCTGACGGCGTGCGCTTCCCGTCATGGGGAGTCCCATGCGGCGAGAGCCGAGACGGTCGATCATATAGCTCTTGAGGATTCCGTTTTCGATCAGTACGTTCTTTTGCGTGGGCGTGCCCTCGTCGTCAATGTTGACAGAACCCCATGCACCGGGGATGGTGCCGTCGTCGATTGCGGTCACCTTGGGGTTTGCGATCTGCTGACCGAGCTTGCCCGCCATTTGAGACGCACCGATGGCGACCGAGGTCGCCTCCAGAGAGTGTCCGCACGCCTCGTGGAAAATGACGCCGCCAAAGCCGTTTTCAATGGCAACGGTCATCGTTCCTGCAGGGCAATAGTCAGCACCCAGATTGACCATAGCGGAACGGGATGCCTCGCGTCCGATTGCCACGGGATCGACCAGATCGAAAAATTCAAGTCCCATACCGGCACCGGGACCGTTGAAGCCGGATTGGTTTACGCCTGCGGCGCTTGCCACGGAGGATACCGCCATGCGCGTACGAATGTGGCGGTCGGTGGTGTAAAGTCCCTCGGTGTTGGCAACGAGGATGGTATGATCTACGCCTGCCAGCGTACCGCTGACCTGCGAGATCGCCGCATCGTATTCTTTTGCCGCAAAGCAGCCGGCACGCAGCAGATCTGCGCGGATCTTCGCATCCACGCTTGTGGGAATCACCTTTGCGGGGTGAATATTGGGGAACATACGCTCACGGAGCACAATGCTTTCCTCCGCGCGCATCTCTCCCATTGCTGCCGCTACGGAGCGAGCGCATTTCAAGAGTCCCTCACGCGAGGTATCGGACGTGCTGGCAAACACCGTTTTGGTTCCCAAAAAGGCTCGGATGCCAACACCCGAAATCAGGTTGTCAGTCACACGGTCGATCTTACCGTCCACCATGCTGATGCTGTTGTTACGGGTGATCTCACCGTAAAGCTCTACAAAATCGGCACCGCCGCCCATGGCGCAAACGAGTACCTCTTCAGCCAATGCTTTTGAAATCATCTTGTTTCTCACTTTCTATATTCTTGATTATTGTTTTCGATTTTCCGCTTCGATCAGTGCAGGAAGCTCCCACAAGGTATCGATGCAATGCCACAAAAGCGGACGCAGATCCTCGGAACAGGGGAGCAGGTCGGGAACCATCACCGTGTACATACCTGCCGCATGCCCTGCGAGCACACCGTTTCTGGAGTCCTCCGCTACCACGCATTGCTCCGCTTGCACGCCAAGCAGCTTTGCCGCGCGCAAAAAGATCTCGGGGTGGGGCTTACCGTTTTTGACGTGGTCTCCCCCGATGATAACATCAAAGCAGCCGTCAATGCCGTGTCGCTTCATCAGATTCGTCGCGTATTCACAGGATGAGGAGGTGGCAAGCGCTGTACGGATCCCCATTTTGCGCAGGGTAGCAAAGATTTGCGGTACCCCCGGCTTCAAGGGTGGCGGAGCCGCTTCGAGCGCCTGCATCAGGTACGTATGCCGAAGCTCTCGGAATTCCTCAAAGGGGAAATCCTCCCCGTAAGTCTTGAGGCAATGCGCGCGTATCGTTGGCATATTCATGCCGGAGATAGCCAAAAAGAAGGCATCCCGATCCAAATCCAGATGCATCTCATCCATAGCTTTCTCCCAACACGCGTGATACAACAGCTCGGAATCCAACACTGTTCCGTCCATATCAAATAAAACCGCTTGAATCATATCGCCCTCCGCTTGTCCTCTTCCCTATTATTGTAACACAAACAAAGTCAAAAAACAATGCAATTGGGGAATATTTCTAAAAATTATTCGTTTTTTGCAATCGTTCTTTGGGAAGAGACGAGATTGCGGGACAATTAAAGCAGGAGCGACCTTCTTTGAAAAAGGTCGCTCCATAACACATTTATCTAACACTTTTCACATCATACCTCAAAATGCCGACCACGATGGAAACGAGGTTGAGCACCTCGCAGATGATGGCGCCGACCGAAAAGCAGATGATATTATAGGTCAGCCACAGGGGCGAGGAGAACAATCCGTAAAAGCGCACCGATTTTGCATCGTTGCAACGAAAGCTGACAGTGGTCAGGATCATTGCGATGACGGGAAGTAGCTCCACCACGGGCGTCCAGCCCACAAAAGGCTTTTCAAACAGCGTGAACACTGCCACGTAAGAGAGCACGAACAGCGCGCCAAAGCCATACACCCACGCCACGTGCTTGGCGCGGAAGGTCTGCTCCTTCATATACACGATCGCGCGGAAGATACCGATCGCATTGAGCAAACCGCCTGCGAAAGCTCCCAGCATAAAAAAGTTGACGGCAAACAAGGCAGAGCCGCACAGCTGAAAGGCAAGGATCTGCTTTTTTTGTTTGCATTGAAAGGAAAGGCAGTTCATTGTCATGGCAAAAATGCCTATGACCTGCGCAATTGTTTCCGGCTCCATCGATTTGTTCCCTCCGCAAGTGCTTCTCGCTTATTTGAGCAGTTCCACCGTTTTTTCAATCGTTTTCCAAAGGGTTTCCACGGTGGAAAGATTCAATCTCTCATCGGGCGAATGCACGTCGCGCATGTCGGGACCGATAGAGATCACGTCCATGTCGGGAACCTTGGAAAAGATGATGCCACACTCCAGCCCCGCATGGATGACGTTGACGGTGGCATCCTGACCCGTCACCTCGCGATAAGCGCGCAGGTACAGGTCGCGCAAGGGCGACACGGGCGCATAGTCCCAACCGGGATAACGGTTGTAATGTGCGGCGGTGCAACCTGTCAGGGCGGCAAGCGCGTTCAATTCGTCAATCGATGCGTCAAGGCGGCTCTCCATTGCCGAACGTGCGGCAAATACGAACTCCATCTTACCATCCTCGGTTTTGACCACACCAAGGTTGCGCGACCACTCGGCAAGCCCCTTGACGTTGCGGTTCATTTCCTTGACCCCATTATCCACCGTTGCCAAAAGTGCCACGGCGTGTGCGGAATCCACATCCGAAAGCATCTGATCGGGAGCCTCGGTCTCGCATGCCGTTACCGCAAAGTCGCGGTCATCCGCTACCAGCTCGGCAGAGATCCTTGCCGCCTCATCTTTGATACAAGCGATGGCAACAGCGGCATCCGATACCGCCACGGTCGCCTCGCAATCACGCGGAATGGCATTGTCCTTGGAGCCACCGCAAATGCTGACGAGGTTGACCTTGGTGGCAGCTGCAAGCTTTGCAAGCAGACGTCCCATCAGCTTGTTGGCATTGGCACGTCCGGTGCAAATATCCACACCGGAATGTCCGCCGAACAAGCCCTGCAGATTGATTTTGATACAAGTACCGACAAACGGAACGGCGGCGTACTTCAACGTCAGCGTTGAGCGCAAGCCACCCGCGCAGCCCGCTGTCACAATACCGAGATCCTCGCTGTCCATGTTGATCATTTTGCGTGCAGAGATCTTAGAATAATCAAAGCCCTCCGCTCCGTCCAAGCCCACCTCCTCGGCGGCGGTAAACAGGCATTCCAGCGCCGGGTGAGAAGTGAGCGCACCGTCCAAAACCGCCAGCATCACGGCAACGGCAATGCCATCGTCGGCACCGAGCGTAGTTCCCTTGGCTCTCAGGAAATCACCGTCAAGGTAGAGCTGCAGTGCATCGCTCATAAAATCATGCACCGAGTCCGTCGTTTTGACGCAGACCATATCGGTATGTCCCTGGAAAAGCAACGCCTCGCTGTGTTTCATATCCGGCGTGGCAGGCTTTTTGATCAGGACGTTGTGCAATTTGTCGCGGTAGCACTCCAAGCCGCGCGCGGCGGCAAATGCTTCCAGATAATCTGCCACACGCTCCTCGTGATAGGAAGGGTGCGGAATGGCGCAAAGCTCTTCAAAAAAGCGGAAAACCGACTCCGGCTTGCGATCGTGAATCAAATAGTTCATAGCTGATATCCTTTCGGTTTGATATATATGATCATCTCAATACATAAGACGGTGAAATACTCCACCGCCTTACGTGATGCCGCTTCAGACGCGGCTACGTTTATCCCTTGAAATATTAATAGCGCCCTCTTGCAAAAGATCGAGATTATCCAAGGATTTTCCCGTGCCGATGGCAACGCAGGAGACTGCATCCTTTGCCACGCGCGTTTTGATGCCCGTAACCTGCGCGACCAACTGATCAAAGCCGTAAAGCAGGCTTCCTCCTCCCGTCATAACGATGCCGTTACGCAAAATATCTCCCAACAGCTCGGGGGGCGTATTTTCGATAACCCAGCATACGGCGTCCAGAATTGCCGTGACCGGCTCGGCAAGCGCCTCGATCATCTCCTTGGAGCTGATGGTGATGACCTTGGGAAGTCCTTGACGGATGCATCTTCCCTTGACCTCTACCCGTACCGCCTCCGGATGATCATAGACCGCACCGATCTGCTTTTTGACCGCTTCGGCGGTCCGCTCACCGATCAGAACGCTGTACTTACGGCGCACGTAGCGAATAATCGCCTCGTCGAATTTATCTCCCGCGATCTTAGTAGAGCGCGATACCACCACTCCACCCAGAGAAAGCACGGCAACGTCGGTGGTACCACCGCCGATATCTACCACCATGTTGCCAATGGGAGCGTAGATGTTTAAGCCGGCTCCGATAGCTGCGGCGACGGGCTCCTCAATCAAATAGGTTTTTTGAGCACCCGCCTCACGTGCGGCATCCAGCACCGCCTTTTCCTCTACCTCGGTAATGCCCGAGGGAATACAGATCATGACGCGTGGCGGGAAGAACAGATTACCGCAGGCGCGTCGGATGAAATATTGGATCATCTTGAGCGTAACCTCGTATTGGCTGATCACGCCGTCGCGCAACGGACGCACCGCCACAATGTTACCGGGCGTTCTTCCAAGCATTTGCTGGGCTTCGATTCCCACCTTTAAGATACGATCGGTATTGGTATCAATAGCGACC
>JAFTKJ010000102.1 GCA_017453305.1 Clostridia bacterium | reverse complement strand
AGGGTGACCCGTTTTTGCACTCCCGATTTGGAAGCGGTTGGAGCTTTTTTGGAGTACGTGTGATTCTTATGCTTGGGTTCCACGGAAAGCATCCTCCTTTTTCGCTGTCGAACGTTGACAAATTTTCTGCGTTTATTATAGCATATCCGCGCATGCTTGTCAAGCCTTGGAAGGAGTTGTTGTCGAAACAAAAAGTCATAACCACCGGCTAAGCCGGTGGCTTGCTCAGCCCTATAAGGGCATATTACCGGCAGGGCTGAAAGCCCACCGAAATATTTGACACCTGCAAACTCGCCCACCGCCACAGATGTGGCTACTATTTTCAGCCTCCCTTGTGCATGAACTGCCCCAAATTGTGCGTACAGTGCAAAACGCCCCCGAACGCAAATGCGTTCGGGGGTGTCGTTTTGGAACGATTTGAATCAGGGGGAGGTTACTCCTGCGCAGGTGCTTTCTGCTTCTGCAGTCTCGGCAAGAAAAACAGATTGAGAGCCACCAGCATCACCGTTGTAATGCCAAACAGGAGCTGCTGCGGATAGAGCGAAATCCCAAACAGCACATTGCCGTTCCCCTCGATGTAACCCACCAATACCGCCGCCAAAAGGCTGGTACCAAAGCCGACCAAACCGCTGATGGTTGCTTTGATGCCCAAAATGTATCTGCGATCCTCACGCGCCACGTAGTCAAAGCACAGATTCATACGTCCCGAGTTCGTGCCACCCATAGAAAACGAGTAAAGCAGATAAAAGAGAATATACAACCACTTGTTTGTGGGGGTGCAAAATGCATAGATCAGAAAAGCCGTAGCAGAAACCGTCATACAAAGTCGCATCAGGGTCACCCAGGAATGACGGTCGGCAAAACGGCCGAGAGGCCGCGAAACGATTGCTCTCAGCGTTGCACCGATTGCCGTAATCAGCGTGATCTGCGCATAGCTGTATCCAAGGTCGTTTTTGATATACACCGCCGAAAAATTCATGGAAACCACACTGATCTCGTACAGCACGTCAAACAAAATAACCGTACGCAAATTCCCGTTGCCCAACACCATGCGCAAAATATCCCTTGCCTTTTTGGGTGGCGTGAGGACGAGCGGCTCCGGCTCCTTGATGGAAAGCATGATATACAGGTGTAAAAAGGAAAGGACCGTAATGGTGCACGCAAAAATGATAAAGCAGGTCTGCACCTCTCCCCTTTCGCGGAAATAGTCCATCAAGATACCCGCGCATTGCGAAAACGCCATACCACTGACGAGTGAAACGATCTCCTTGTTGGCACTGAACACGCCTCGCTTGTTGTCCTCAACCAGCGACATATGCCAGCTGGTGCGCGAGGGGGTCAGATAGTTTTGCAAGCCGTACGCCAATAGCAAAAACAGCACAACGGCAATGATCTTGACCGTTGGTGAAATATCAACCAATGGCACACAATACATCAGTGCAAACATCAATTGGCTGATCAGATTGAGCACACTCACCCATCGCTTGCACGGATACGTCTTACGCACAAAAAACACCGCCAAGAGCTGGGCGCTGTACGCCAGCGAGGCAATGGAGCCGACAATTCCCTGTAAAGCCGAGGAAACGCCGATCTCATTGAGGATTGCTGTCAAAAAGGTGGCGGTTACGCAAAGGTGGATAAAATATTCCACCGCCGCTTCTACGATATACCCAAAGCGGCTTTTTCGGTATGCGTCAAAACGATTTTCTTCCATAAAGCACCTCCCGTTTTTCTCCCGTCTATTTTACTACAAATTCCCTAAAAAATCAAGCATCGAAGCACCGAAATTTTTTCCGTTTTAACCGCTTGACATAGGAGCAGCTTTCGTGCTATAATGGATAGTAGTTTTTTGGCAAGGAGCTTTGATATGACACTCAACAAGCTGGCACAGCTTGCCCACACCTCGGTCTCTACCGTCTCCAAAGCATTTTCGGGCAAGGGAGACATCAGCGACGCCACCCGTGAGCACATTTTTGCCGTAGCACGCGAGCACGGCTGCTTTCAACAATTCTATCACGTCCCCTACGACCGCCCCGTGGTTGCCGTTATCATCCCCGAGGTGATCGGTAAGACCTACTTGCGCTATCTTGAGGCGTTGCGCCGATCGCTGGAGGAAAACGGATATACGATGCTGCTCTCCATCAGCAATTTTGATCCGCAGATGCAGGAGGAACTGATTCGTTACTATTTTGAGCACGGCAAGGTGGATGGCTTGGTTTTGGTGGACGGTTCGGCTTTGGGCGACGGCTTGTCAACCGCTCCCGAAAACACACGAACCGCTCTCGTTCGAATTGGGAGAAGCAAGCCCTTGGACGTTTGCGTGCATTCGGGACTGCGCGACGCAATTGCCGATTGTCTTGCTGATTTACACTCCCTCGGGCATCGCAACGTAGCATACGTTGGAGAGCCGTTGACCGAGCAAAAGCGGCGAATGCTGTCAGAGGAAATGGAAAAGCTCGGTATTTCCGTTTGTCGTGAGCACATGATCTGCTCCCTCAAACGATTTGAGGAGGCAGGACGAGACGGTGTACGCAAGCTTCTTGACTCCTCCCTCCCCTTTCCTACTGTCATTTTTGGCGGCTACGGAACCATTACTGCGGCGATCCTTGACGAATTGACAGCGCACGGCATACGCGTACCGGAGGACGTTTCCCTGATCTCTTTGAACAAGGACGGCTTGTCGGAATCCGCACACGTACAGATCGCGCACCTTTCCTGCAAGATTGAGGATGAATGCAAAGAGGTCATCCGCTTGCTCAAGGAGCGCATTGGCAAGGAGCATCCCAACGAACCTTGCTCCATTAAGATCCCCACTTGTCTTTATCCCGGCAACACAATAAAACCGCCGCGTCAAAAGGAAGAATTATAACAAAAGGGGCTGAGTCATTCAGATGCAGAAGACGTGATCCCGCCATCGTCGCCGTACAAAGGTACGGCAGAGGGTGGGAGCGCGGCTAAAAAACACACATAAAATATCGAAATCCGTAAGGATTTCTACCTTAAAAAACCGCTTTCTCTATCTTTTCGACAGAAAAAGCGGTTCGTTTTTTCT
>JAFTKJ010000101.1 GCA_017453305.1 Clostridia bacterium | reverse complement strand
TCCAAAATTAGCCACGGCGACAGCCAAGGGCTAATCGCGGCACGTCGGGCGTGAGAGGCGTCGTAAGACGTCCACAGGAAAGCGGCAACCCAAACAAAGATACCGCCCAATAAACGATATACGCACAAAACTTTCACCCCGCCGCACAAAAAAAGGAAGCACTTTGTTTGTGCTTCCTGATAAGGGCAATCATAATCCATGCCGTGAAAGTTTTGAGGGGGCTTGGGGGAACTTTTTCAAAAGTTCCCCCAAAGAAAATCCCGCGTCCTTTTTCAAAAGTTCCCCCAAACGCATCCCCGCGTCCTCGCATTTCTATACTGCTCCACGGGATGAAAAACACGTTGGATTTCACGTTGCAAAGAGGGGGATTTTCTGTTATAATGAGGACAAAGAAACCGAGAGGAGGAAAAAACGGTGTATACACTTCACGATCTTTCTATGATGAGCGGGCTGACCGAACGCACGTTACGCACGTATTTAAAAATGGGAGTGCTGAATGGACGGAAGGAGAACGGCGTATGGCAGTTTGACATTGAGGCGGTTGCCGCGTTTTTTGAGAATGATTTTGTCAAGGGAGCTATTAAAACCAATCGAAAGGGATTGATTTTTGACTATTTAAGGACAAGGCACGACACGAAAAATTCTGCGTGCGTGGTGCTGGATATTCCGAATGCTGACGGCGAGGCGGTTGCGCGCTTTTTCTGTGATGCGGTCTGCAAGCGTACCGCGCTTTCCATGACCTTTGATCAAGACAAGGGCAACCGGCGCGTGATCCTGATTGGTCCTGTCTCAACCGTTTGCGACATTTTGTGCGAATACCGCACCACTTTCGAGAACACACCGGAAAGCAAGCAGAACGGATAACAAAATGCCCCCTCCCGAGGATGGGAGGGGGCATATGTGTTGATTGCGTTCAGAAATTACCAATCAAAATCGGGAGCAGAATCTCCGGGGAATCCGAAGATCAGCTGACCCAGAGTGCTGTTCTGGAACTCGCCCATAACTTCGGCCCAATCAGCTTCGGTCATGGTAACCACGTCCTTCGCGTCGGAGGGAACCGCGGGGATCTCATCCAGAGCGGCAAAGGAGATGGTGAGCTTGAAGGTAACGGTGAGGCTGTTCATCTTCAAGGAATTGATCTCGATGGTAGCATCGTTCTTGTTAACGGTGATCTTACCTGCGATCTCAAAGCTCTGGCGAGCCTCGTCCTCTCCATTGTAAATGTCTGCGGACAGCGTAAAGTTGCCGGTGCTCTTTTCAAAGGCGTAAGCAACGTTTACCAGGTTGATCTGCACGGAGCCTTCTGCCGCGTCGATCTTTGCCTTGTAGGTAACCTTGCCGTCAGCCTCTTCCTTGGTGAGCTTCAAGCTTGCGGAAATGGTTTCTACGTCCTCGCCGGTTATGGAAACGTTCACTGCGATCTCGTTTTCAGAGAAGGTAACGTCAGCCGCAACGTTAGCGGTGGTCGTGGTGGTGGTGGAAGTAGGAACACCGTTGTCCCAGTTGTAGGACTCCTCGGTAACGGCCACGGTGCCGCTCAGGGAGATCTTTTCAACCTTGTTGGACTTTTTGCCGATGTAAATCTTTGCGGTCAGATTGATGGTTGCGGCATCGTTCATCTCTTCCAGCATCTCGTCGATGGATTCGAGGGCTTGTGCCTTGGTTTCCTCATCCAGATCGTCGACCAGCTTCTTCAAAACCTTGCCCAGGTTTTCGTTGGTGATGGTGTAGATCGCAACAACGCAATCGGAGCCGTCGTTCTTTTCACTTGCGGTGGCCTGACCCAACAGCTTGTAGATCTCGTTTGCCAGAGCTTCAGCTTCCTTGTTGTCTCCGCCAAGGCTCTTTTCCAGCTCGGTCTTTACGGTGCCGGCGATGGAGGTGATCTGTGCCATGGTCTCAGCGTCCAGCTCCAGCATGCCTGCCAGCTCACTGGTCTCAAAATTTTCAACGAAGCTTGCAAAGTTCAGCGCAAGAGTCTTGTTGCTGCCCAGCACAGCTTCGCTGTTCAGCGCCAGTCCGTTCTTGTCAAGGAAGATGCGAGCTGCAAGCTCTTCACCGCCCATAACAACGGAGGTGTCGGATACGAATTTCTTGTCCTTGCCGTTCATGTAGATGGTCTCGGCGATCTTGGTGATCTGTCCGCCCATCAGGTCGGCACTTTCGAATACGATGGAGATCGAGCCCTTCTTCATGGCTTTCTCGATGACTTCATCCATTTTGGCGTCGTCGGTGAAAAATTCATCGCCGGCGTTTTGCATAGCGTCGTTCAAAACGCTTTGCGGGTTCTTCTGCAGATCCTTTTCGCTGACCTTGCTGCCGCAGGCGGTAAACAAGAAGCAAGCGGATGCAAGCATACAGATGATGAGTAGAAGTGACAGTGTTCTTTTCATGATACATACCTTTCTTCATGCTTTGAATTTGGAGAATCTCCATACGCCCATTATAGCACGCAATCAGGGATTTGTCAATCGTTTTTCACAAAAAAATGGGGAATTAGAAGCCGGGAAAAATTTTTTTTTTACAACCACGAGAGTGTTGATGGCTGTTCGGGGCGGACGAGATCTGCCAGCGCGTCCTTGAGCAGGGCAAGAGTGTTGTAGAATTCGTACTGATTTTTCTGCTCCGCGCAGGATTCCAGGACGGCGATTCGTTCGGTGACCGCGTCAAGCACGGTGTACCGTACGGAAAGGCATAGATGCGGAATCTTTTGCTCCCAATCGGCGCGCAGAGCAGAGACCTGTCCACGACAATCGGCGGATGTGGGTGATGGCAGCTGTTCCAGCTGTTCTGTCATGCGGTTGGCTACCTTATTTATATATAGAGCGTTTCCGACGACCAAGGTCAGCGTCAGCAGAAACAAAAACAGCGTTGTGATCAAGGTTTTCAATGGCGATCCTCCCGTTTGATCCAAAAAAGTTCTCCCGCTTCGTTAGCGGTGATGCAGAATATTGCGTCGAGTGTCAAGCCCCGACGGGACAGCTCTTTGTCCAGCCATGCACGGTCCTTGCCGATGAGGGAGAGCCCTACCGCGCTGTATCGACCGTTGCTGTAAACGATGTGCATCAGTCCCGGGGTTTTCTCCTTCAATCCCACTTGTCCTGCGGTCAAGGGAGCAAAGTCCCCCTTGGGGATCACTGTCAGCTTTCCGTTCTTTTCCAGAATAGCGCACTCTACCTGCGAAAGGTCGGTCATCCCCTGCTGACGGATCTCACTCATCAGCTCGTCTACCGACATTCGCATATTGCGCAACGCCGTCTGGTCCAGCCTACCTTGTCGGATGATGACAGTAGGGCGAGCGGAGACCAGACCTTTCAGCGCGGGAAACCGAATCAGGATCCAGGAGGAGAGCACCTCCAACGTCAGCAGAATGATCATAGGCAGTACGGCGTGGGAAACGGGGATCTCCGGGTTTGTAATGGGGAGCGAGGCGATCTCTGAAAGCAGAAGCGTGGTCACAAGATCGGTCACCTCCAGTTCGCCGATCTGACGCTTTCCCATCAGACGCATGGTAGCAATCAGACAAACGTATACGATCAACGTGCGGATCAAAATAGCCGTCATATAACGCTTCTCCTTGTTGAATTTAAGCATAGTGTAGCAGAAAAGATCGAATTCTATACTGTCTGTTTGTCGAAAATAAACATTTTTCAAAAAAATCAAAAAAAATGTAAAAAAGTGCTTGACAAAGTATTTTGAATGTGGTATAATATGCAGGTCGCCGCGATAGCGGAGGCGAGATGATCCTTGAAA
Organism: Clostridia bacterium; assembly: GCA_017453305.1. Classification (GTDB taxonomy): domain Bacteria; phylum Bacillota; class Clostridia; order Oscillospirales; family CAG-272; genus UMGS1865. Next base: position 506 of record JAFTKJ010000101.1, on the reverse strand, counting down.
ATTGAACAACAAGAGAGAAGTACAAAGCATATAAAAGTATGTGCGAACGGATCTCGAACAATTCTAACGAGAATACTACTCAAACAAAAGTAAAAGAAATGCTAAGAGCAAAACTCGAAAGCAAGAAGATTGGATCACGGGTCTTCGGATCTGTGTTTTGATACAATGATTTCGAGAGTTTGATCCTGGCTCAGGATGACCGCTGGCGGCGTGCATAACACATTCAAGTCGAACGGAGTTATTTGGATTAATCCTTCGGGAAGCGTCCGGGTAACTTAGTGGCGGACGGGTGAGTAACGCGTGAGCAACCTGCCCCTGTGTGTGGGATAACGTCTGGAAACGGACGCTAATACCGCATAACGCATGGAGATCGCATGTTTTCCATGCCAAAGATTTATTGCACAGGGATGGGCTCGCGTCCGATTAGATAGTTGGTGAGGTAACGGCCCACCAAGTCGACGATCGGTAGCCGGACTGAGAGGTTGAACGGCCACATTGGAACTGAG
>JAFTKJ010000100.1 GCA_017453305.1 Clostridia bacterium | reverse complement strand
TGGGGAAGCATGTATTATCTTGACGATTATTATTCATTAGCCGAAGACGGAATAATTTCATGGGAAAGCTTTGATTTCGCATTTTTCTCATATCTTGACAATGGTACTCCGGTTGATTCTAACTTAATTTGGAATAGAAACACAAAAAAGAGCCACTCTTTATTGGATAGGCTCAAAAAAATATTTACTAAATAACAACTTGGTCTTGTTCTAATTTGGTAAAAAATATTGAACGCCAATCGACAATCGCCGAGGTGGCACGGCTTGCCGTGACGGAGGGATTGTAGAAGATTAGATTTACGCTAAAACAATCCCTCAGCCGCCTTCGGCGTCAGCTCCCTTTGCACAAGGGAGCCTTTTCTTTTGTTCATCTATAACTTGTCAATTTTCCTGACAAGCACTGACTTAATTAAAGACACCAAATTTTGTCTTTGTCAAATTATCAAACTTTATTGACAAATCAACAGAAATGTGATAAAATATACTTGTCACACAATCTAATATTTTTTTAGCGTTTGGTGGAAACTATCCTTGGTAAAAGGTGTTTCCTTTTTTCCTCATATCCACTAACGCTGGAAAGAGATTGTGTGACAACAATGAAGGAACACTTTTTCGGTGCGTTCCTTCATGGGGCGCACTTTTTTATATACTGAGGGGGGGAATATATGAACAATAATGATATACCAAGAAAGATAATAGATATTACCGGCGTAGAACTTACACCCGGAGAGCCTGCCGTTTGTCTTGGCAACGGAGAGCAAGGCTTTGAATGCTGTTGCGACGAATGCGACTACTTTTTGCTTTGTTTCCCCGAATTTGATTCAAAAAGCGAAACAATTAACAAAACAGAAATCCCCCAGACCTTACTATGACAAAAGCAACGCAAAGGCACTTTTGACATTTTCATATCAAAAGCCTATGCAATTACCTTCCGGAAGGTAAAAAACCCTCCCTTTACACAAGGGAGCCTTTTTTGTTCATCTATGCCTCGTCAATTTTTCTGACAAGCACTGCATTTGTGGACACAAACGCAAAAGACTGCATACCTTTTTTTCAAGATATGCCGTGTTTTTGAAAACTGTCTTTTATAGAGTTTCGTTTTTTTCTCCTTGTGCATATTCCAAGGTGCACGTGCATATGTTGTAGCACAACACAAAAAAAGAGGAGGAGAATCCCCATGAAAAACACGTCTACCGAGCTTACCGAAATGCAACAGCCCAACAAATTCAAGCTTCTGATTGAAAAGATCGGCAAGCGCAACATCATTATTGCCTGCGCGGTCGTCCTGATCGGTGCCGCAGTATGGATGAATTGGCTCTTATTTGCGGGCAACGACAAGGGAGGCTACGATGGCTACGATCAACCCAGCGGAAGTATTTCCGACGATCTGCAAAACGGTGATAATGCCGACAACGTCAACAGCGACAACGCTTATTTTTCCGCAACTCAGGTCAGCCGTCAGCGCGCACGCGACGAGGCACTTGAGGTGCTCCAATCGGTGGTTGACAACGTGGACGCCACCGAAGCAATGAAGACCGAGGCACTTGCCGAGATCGCTGCCATTGCAGACGAGATCCAAAAGGAAGCAGACATCGAGTCTCTCATCACCGCCAAGGGCTTTGAAGCTTGCGTTGCCGTTCTCAACGGCGACACCGCCAGCATTGTAGTCAAGGCAGAGGAGCTGCAAGCCGCACAGATCGCACAGATCAACGCCATCGTTTACGAGCAGGCAGGCATTGCCCCCTCCGGCGTGACCATTATTCACAAGTAATATTACTTCACCATGTATGGAAAACAAAAAATACGAGAACGCTTCGTTGCTTCTCGTATTTTTTTGATTCAATTCTTTTTGTAGCAATCCATTTCCAGCAAGATCCGATAGAGGTGCTCCTGCTCTTTTTTGGACTTTGCGGAAAGAAATTCATAGCACTCCAACGGAATATTACGAGAGCCATCTCCCTGTTCCCCAAGCTTTTCAAAGAGTTCCGAAAGCGAAACCTGCAAGGCCGATGCAATTTTCGCAATGCTTTCAAGCGTAGCGTTTTTCTCGCCGCGCTCAATTTGACCAATGTACGTGGGATGACAGTCGGAAAGTTCTGCAAGCTTTTCTTGGCTTAAGTGCTTGGCTGTTCGGTAATTCCGAATCCGTTGACCTAAAATTTTTGCAATATCGCTCATATATACATCCACCTTTTCCGTGTTATATATAGTCTATAAATATCAAAGCAAATTTTCCATAGACTATTGATATTTTCTCCTTAAAATGATATACTATAAACACTATTTTCTAAAAATAACGATTTATAGTATTGTTGAAGAGGGGTGGAAATATGAACATTTTTACAGTGTCGCTATTTGGACATCGGGAAATTGATGATTTATGGAGCTATCAAGCAATGAAATACGCCGAAAAACGAAACAAGAAAAAAATCAACCTTTATGGAACGGCACAAAACGGGGGAACCTCACTTTGATTACCTTTTTTATACAAACAAAAGCTGCTTTTCTCAAAATCGAGCAATATTGTGCTAAAACACGGCAATCGTATGCCTTGCAAACAAAATTGATTTGTGGTACAATATAAGCAGAAAACAATTTGCAGAAAAGGACGGTGCTCTTTGGTGAATGAAATCAAATGGGAAATGAACTTGGAGCCTTGGGAACAGGGCTTTTGCTGGTTTTGGTACAATGATAAAGAGATCTTCGAATACACGCAAGCGGACTTTGACGCACGCGCAAAGGAGCTTGCCGACTCCGGCATTACCATCATTCTTACATTCAGTTTGACGCATTTTCGCCTCAGCTACTATCCTTATTGGGAGGAGCTGAACGAGTGTTTGCGCAAACTTGTGTGCGCCTGCCACAAGTACGGCATTCGCGTGGTGGAGCATCACAGTGCCCACCTGACGCACGACGTGCTCGGCAAGGATGGCTGGAGATATCTGGATCGCAACTTCTTCACCTACAGTCGAGGAACCGCCTCGTACGACAATTGGAAAAAGCTCTTCCCTTTTCTGACGACCGATTACAAGATCAACGGCGTGGATCTTCGCCGCTTTGCACAGATCGACGGCAGGACGGGAGAATACATCAAAAATCAGTATGGTGCGTTTTCCATGTGCTTTAATAATCCCGAATACCGCAAAACCTACTTTGAGTATCTCAGGGGTGTTGCGGCAACGGGGATTGACGGCATTATGAACGATGACGTGCAATACTTTGGTGATGGCCACAGCTGCGCCTGCGAGCATTGCCGTAAGCTATTCAAGGAGGAAAGCGGCTACGACCTCCCTACCCCCGAGCATTGGGATGAATTCTTTGAAAAGTATGACAATCCCGTCTACGTTGCGTGGAAAAAGTTTAAATTCAACTCCACCTCGCGCTTCTATCGCGATCTGACGGCACACTATGAGTCCATGGGGCTCAAGCTTCTGCGTCCCAACTACTGCTCGGACATTCTCAAGCATTGCCCTACCTGCTACTCCTTTGACCATTGCATTGATCTATGGGACTTCATCTTCCAGGAAAACTGTTTTTCGGCTGTGATGAAGCAATCCTATCTTGATTTTATGGTAGAGGCGATCCATCGCCAGGCGGCAGGCGAGCACTACGGCATTCCTTCGATGTCAATGTTCTATCCCGACCGCCCCGACTCCACCTATTTTGCCTGGGCACTGGCACGCTCTTGGGGACAGCTCTACACGGGAACCTGCGAGGGCATGGACGTTACCCCCTTGGAGCGCACGTACCGCACATTTGAAAAGAAGTACCTCAAATACTACAATGCTCCCAAAAAGATTGCTGACCTCAGCATCTATTTTTCCAGAAACACACGCGATTTTACCGCAAACGCACGTTATGCCTATATGCAAAAAATGCTGGGCGGCATGCAGGCGGCATATGAGGCAAACCTGGGGCTTTCCATGGTCATGGACGATTACACGGTCGATCAAATGCTGGAGCACCGTACACTCCTGCTCTCCCACGTGGCAATGGCAAGCGACGAAGAGCTGCAAAAGTTCTCCGTTTACGTCAAGCGTGGCGGCAGACTGATTATCCTTGGCGACTTTGCCATCTTTGACGCAACGGGGGCAAAACGCGAAACGACGCGCATTGAGGAATTGCTCGGCGCTCCCCTCACTCCCGACACGCACGTCTTCTTGGGGGAGGGCGAGATCCTGCGCTTGCAGTACGAATCCGCAGCCGAGGAGTTCCAGCCCACCGTTTGGTCCGATCGTCGTGTTCCACAACCGCCTCCGACAAAGGCAGTCCCCAACCGCCGCGCCGTGCGCGCAAACGGTACGGGCAAGGCGTTGCGCAAGATCATTCATCCCAATTTCAGCCTCGCATGCGAAAATGAGTACGTTACCTTAACCTCTTATCAGGTAAAGGATGCCGTCGTTTTGCATTTGGTCAATCTTGCCGATACCATAGCAGAGGATGATTGCATGGTCGCGCATACCGATCTTTTGTCAAACTTTGTAAAAGGCGCAAAAAAGCTGCCCGAAATGACGCTGACGGTGCATACGGCACTCCCCTTCCGTCCTACCAAAGCAAAGCTTTGTACCCCCGAGTGCGAGGAGGAGCTTGCTCTTTCCATTGAGCGTGTCGGCAACGAAACGTGCATCAAGATCCCCGCAAACGCTTTTGCCGGATACGCGCTGATCGCATTGGAGCCGTAACCGTTCCCCAAAAAATAGAAAAATAAACGAAAGGAACTTCCATATGGATACCATCAAAAAAATCGACATACACGCACACGCGACCGCCTTTCCGCAATATGCCGCTCCCAACGTGGACGGCTACCGCATGGTTTGCGCCGAGGAAATCTTCACTTTTTACGACAAGCTCAACGTTGAAAAGGGCGTTCTGCTTCCCATCCTTTCCCCTGAGGCAACCTCCCTTCCCATGTCGAACGAAAACTGCATCCACATTGCCTCAAAGCATCCCGACCGCTTTGTTTGGTTCTGTAACGTCGATCCCCGTGCGATCCACAACGATCCTAAGACCGACCTCGGCTTTTTGCTGGATCACTACAAAAAACTGGGCGCACGCGGCGTAGGAGAGTTGACCTCCAACCTCTACGCGGACGATCCGAAAATGGACAATCTCTTTTATCATTGCGCAAAGGCAAAGCTCCCCGTCACCATTCATATTGCCCCCGAGCCGAGCGGCTTTTACGGCATTGTGGATGATCTCGGACTCCCCCGCTTGGAAAAAATGCTCAAAAAGCATCCCGATCTCATCATTCTCGGTCACTCCCAGCCCTTCTGGGCAGAGATTGGCGAATGTTGGGACGAGATCCGCAACACATACCCGGCGGGGAAGGTCAAGGAAGGCAGACTCCCCAAGCTTTTGCGCGAATACGGAAATCTGCGTTGTGACCTCTCGGCAGGCTCTGCCGCAAACGCCCTGATGCGCGACCGCGACTATGCCGCGCGCTTTATTGAGGAATTTGCAGACCGTATGTACTACGGCTGCGACATTTGCGCTACAAAAAACACCTTCCCCTATGATTTTGACAGCTTTTTGAGCGACATGCGTGAAAAAGGCGAGATCAGCGAAGAAAATTATCGCAAGATCGTACGCGACAACGCCATCGCCCTGTTGGGACTGTGAGGGAATTTATGAAGCTTATTCGTTTTGGAATTGTGGGCTGCGGCATCGTTTCGCAGGCACACGCCGCCTCTATTTTGGCACTGGACGGCTTGGAGCTTGCAGGATGCTACGACCACAGCGCCGAGAGGAGCGCAGAATTTGCCGCTCAATACGGCACAAAAGCTTACCCCTCCTATTCTGCAATGGTCGCAGATGAAACGATCGACGCCGTTTGTATCTGTACCCCCAGCGGCTTGCACGCCGACCAAGCGGTACAAGCTCTGCGTGAGGGCAAGCACGTCTTTTTGGAAAAGCCGATGGCACTCAACGCCCACGATGCCGCGCGCGTTTGCCGCGCAGCAGAAACGAGCCATCACCTCATTACCGTGGTTTCGCAAAATCGCTTCCGAGCAGATGTGTTGCGCCTGCGTGAGCTGATTCAAAACGGCTCCTTTGGGCGTTTGGTGCTTTGCGACCTATACATGAAATTCTGGCGCGATCCCTCCTATTACGCCAACAGCACCTGGCGTGGCACTTACGCCATGGACGGTGGCGGTGCCTTGATGAACCAGGGCATTCACGGTGTGGATCTGATGCGCTTTTTGGTAGGCGACGCCAAGCTTTTACGCGGACGAGCAAAAACGATCGTCCACGACATTGAGGTAGAAGATACCGCCGTTGCCATGTTGGAATTTGATTGCGGCGCGCTTGGCGTGATCGAGGCGTCCACCGCCACCGCTCCCGGCTTTTCCCGTCGCATTGAAATTCAGGGAGAACGCGGATACGCGATTTTGACCGACGTTACGCTGGAAAAGCTGTGCATTGACGGCAAAATGCTGGTGGATCTTTCGGTCGAAGCCGATGCGGGAACCGCCTCCGATCCCACCCAACTCAAAAACGAGGGACACTTGTTGCAGCTGCGCAACTTTGCCGCAGCCATTCGCGGTAAGGAGGAGCTGCTCAGCACACCACGCGACGGCTACGAGGCGGTCCGCCTGATCGAAGAAATTTACCAATCATCCAAACTTTAAAACAGAAGGAGAACATGAACATGTCTGAACTTGCATATTTTGGCGGTGCCCCCGCCATCAACCAAAACGAAGTCCCCAAGGATCTGTTTGCTTGGCCGATTATGACTGAGGAAGACGAAGCAGCCGCGCTGGACGTCATTCGCAAAAACAGCTTTTCGCTCACGGATGTAACCATTAAATTCCAAGAGGAGTTTGCCGCATGGCAAGGCAGAAAGTACGCTTTGGCATTTTGTAATGGCACTGCATCGTTGCTCACCGCTATGTTTGCACTGGGACTTGGTATGGGAGATGAGATCATCTGCCCCACCAAAACCTATTGGGGCTCTGCTTCGGTTGCCGCAAACCTTGGCATTTCGGTTGTCTTCTGCAACATTGACGAGCACCTCTCCATGGATCCGAATGACATTGAGCGTTGCATTACGCCTCGCACCAAGGCAATCATGGTCGTACACTACTTCGGCTATCCTGCAGATATGGATCCAATTATGGCGATTGCGAAAAAATATAACCTGAAGGTGATTGAGGACGTTTCTCACGCACAGGGCGGTTTGTACAAAGGCAAAAAGCTGGGTACGTTTGGCGATATTGCCGCAATGTCCTTGATGAGTATGAAATCCTTTGCTGCGGGTGAATTGGGTATGATCGTTACCGATAATCAAAAGTATTACGAGCGTGCGATCGCGTTTGCGCACTACGAGCGCAACAACCCCAATTTCATCAAAGAAAGCCCCGAGCTCTCTACCTATTGGAACATCGCGTTGGGCGGCATTAAGGGCAGAGCCAACCAAGTCTGCACGGCAATCGCCCGCGTACAGCTGAAGTACTATGACGAGCGTTGCAAGGAGATCCGCCGCGCGATGAACTATTTTTGGGACCAATTGGAGCAGATCCCCGGACTGCACGCCATTCGCGTAGATGAATCCACAGGCTCGAATATGGCAGGTTGGTACTGCCCACACGGCATCTACCATCCCGATGAGCTTGGCGGACTTTCGGTCAAACGTTTCTGCGCCGCTATGAGAGCCGAGGGAGTGGATTGCTGCTGGGAGGGTGGAAACTACAGCCTCCATACCCACGCATTCTTCAAGGATTTTGACCTGTTCAACGCAGGAAAGCCCACGCGCATTGCCTTTAATGACCGCGACGTGCGCGAGGACGACATCAAGTGCCGTCCCTCCGAGGAGATCCTCTGCTTCCAGATCCCGTGGTTCAAGCACTTTGATAAAGAATGGATCGACAAATATGTTTCCGTCTTCCGCAAGGTTGCCGACAACTACAAGGAGCTTCTCGTTGACGACAACGACAAGAGCCAGGGCGGCAGATGGTACGGCGTTGCAAATTAAATAAAACGTTTTGTGGGGGAAACTTCTTGAAAGAAGTTTCCCCCACTCCCCCTTCAAGAACTTTCCTGAAAAGGCTTGACTGAATTCTCTACTCTCTGCGCTGTTTTGCTGTTAAGCTGTATTCGGAATTTTGCATAGGCACTTCTTGAAAGAAGTTCCCCCACTATTCCTATAAAAAGTGCGCCCACACTCCGGAAAATGCCTGAGTGTGGGCGCGCTTTTATATCCAATTGCATCAATAAACTGTAGGAACCTGCACGGAAATGCGGTAGTTGCTCACCCTTGCGGCATCCTGCTGAATGTTCTTTGCCAAACGGTTGATGGCGTTGCGCAAAGATGCCTTGATGTCGTTGACGTTAGCATCCTCATCGCAAGCATCCAGATCCAGGCTGTAGTCGATGGTAAAGGTGTGACTTTCGTATCTGACCGAGAACTCAACCTTTGCGTAGTAGCCAAGATCCTGCCAACCGGAGTAGGAGTCCGCAATGTTGGAAAGGTCATACCAATCCGCATTCTCGGGAACGCTCGTCGTGCCGCTTTGTGCAGCCGTATTTTTGGGAGCACTCTTCTTGCTCTTCTTCTGCCCTTTTCCAATCTTGATCAGCGTACGAATCAGAACGACGGTCATCAGCACAAACAGCAAAATGGGTACAAAAGGACCGGAACCAAGTCCGAGTCCAAAGAATTGGAGCACAACGACAAAGACCACCATGGTCAAGATCAACGGCAAACAAATTTTCAAAAGCTTTTTCATAACAGCCTCCATAAAAGTGAATTTTCATGGAATATTGTACCACATATTCGTCAAAAAAGCAAGTCTTTTTTGATGCTTTTTTCAATTCCAACGCTTGCTTTTTCAATTGGCATGACGCATGCGCTGAATAATTTCCTCTTGGAGATCGCGATTCAAATGGATAAAACGTGCCGAGTATCCCCCAACGCGAACGATCAGATGTCCGTATTGATCGGGATCCTCCAAGGCGCGACGAAGCTCCTCCACGTCGGTCACGTTTCCTTGGAAGATATGACCGCCTTTTTTGAAGAAGCTCATAAAGAGTGCGGAGACAATCTCCGGACGAGCAATGGAACAATCCAAATCCCACATAGTGGATGCACCTCCGCTGAAAAGCTCAAACGGAAGCGCAGTGCAGGAATTGATTGCCGTGGTGATTCCGTACTTCATCGCCATGGACTGCGGAGTGACCGATTGTGCCACCGGAACGCCTGCGTGTCTGCCGTCCGGCGTTGCCCCAAGCAGAGCACCTGCGGTGGGTGCCCATACAAAAGTCAGCATCACAAGCTTACCGTTTCCGCCAAAGCGATTGACGTACGAGCTGTAAATCTCGTTCAGATCCTTACAAATGCGAATCGCCATGGCATCTGCCTCGCCATTTCCCTGCCCGTATTTTGGCAATTGAAGCAATCTTTTTTGTAGGATCTCATAGCCCGAAAAATCTGCTTTCAATGCCGCAAGCAGTTCCTCTGCGGTACAGATCTTTTCTTCAAATACCGCTTTTTTGATCGCAAAGAGTGAGTCGGCAGTATTGGGCATTCCCACAAATGAAGAACCGTAGTCATGATATCTTGCGCCGCCTCCATGCATTCCTCTGCCTCTGGAAAGACAATCGTCGATCATGGACGAGATCAAATATGAGGGACGCGCCATATTGACGTACTCGCTCAAAGCGTCCTGGAAGCGCAAATGTGCAAGCATTGCATTCTTCATCTCGGCGATAAAGGAAGCATAAAAATCCTCAAACGTATCAAATGAGGTCAAAGGCTTTGGCTTTAAGTAAGTCAAATTTTGCTTTCCCGTCAGGCAATAGCCGCCCGTGATGCAAAGCTCCAGCATTTTGGGAAGATTTTGATATCCCGTAAACAGAAAATCACTCGTTCTTCCCTGCACCCCCACCTCCATACAGCCGCCGCAAAAATAATCTACGGCATCGCTTTCACTCACGCCGTTTTTGACCAATGCACGCATCACCGCCTCGTCGCACAAAAGCTGTGCACGATTGTTGCCGTGGATCACATAGTCCGCAAGCAGATCAACGTACTCCTGCGGCGGATCCTTTGGCACGCGGCAATAGATATGCGGATGCGTGATATCAAGCCCCATATATGCGCGAATCATGATATACGTCAGCGGATTAACCGCAGAGCTACCGTTTGGATAGCTTCCGCCAAGCACCACGCTTTCCACCCATCCATCGTGATGGTACAAGCGCTCATCCATGCGGATAAAGAGCTCCTCAACCAGCTCCTCCGCCTCCTCCAAAGTGATAACTCCGGCTTTCAGGTCTGCCTCTAAATACGGCCAAAGATAGTAATCCAAGCGCCCCGGGCTGTTACCGCCGTATGGATTTTCTTTCATTACGACGATAAACTGCATGAAGAAAGCTTGCACCGCTTCGCGAAAGCTTCTTGCAGGATGCTTTGGAACACGGCGACAGATATCCGCCTCCTCGTCTTTGCCCATCTCCACCAGCACCTGCACGTGTTGCTCGTTCCAGGCCTCCAACGCATCCAGCATGATCAAAACGCCTTTGTAGAACTGTACTGCCTCCTCGTCCTCCGCGCGGCGGCGCAAACCAAGCTCACAGCGCTCACGCAACCCTTCAACACCGCGGTGCAACAACGAGTTCCAATCCCAAGCAATATGACCGGGAGTACCGTAAGAGGCAAGCTGGTAGCGGCAAAGCTCGGCATAAGCCGGATCGTTTTGCTGTGCCCGCCGACGAGGGAGTTCGTTAAAATCAAATTCCGGCTCCCTTTCCTGCACGGGCTCCTCATTTTTATAATAAACTCTGCCAATGAGCTTATCGTCCGCCTCAATATATATTTGCTGATGAACAACTGCATGCGCCATGGAACGTGCATGCTTTTCCCACAAAGGTAGATCCTTGTAGAGCGTACGTGCGGCGGCATGCAGATCCCGATTGAACGTGCTTTTGGGAGGATCATTTGCCACCCGTCGAGAACGTTCGAATATCTTTTGTGCTCTTTGAGACATTGACATCACAATTTCCTCCCGAAAAATACTCTTCATGACTTGATTATAGCAGAATTTTGTGATATAATCAATGTATATTTAAACATTTATAGTTGTATATTTGTACAATTGAAGGAGGAGATAAAATGGATCATCCTTATAATATCGAGATCGACGCCGCTCACCCCCATTACACGGTTGCCGAGATTTTTTCTTCTTCCAATCACATGGTACGTGGATTTTTTGAAAAAAACTACAGCAAAAAGCTGCATTCGCAAGAATTTTACGAGATCAATATCATACTCCGTGGAAGTGCCACACATTACGTAGATGAGAGGAGGATCACCGTTTGCAAAGGAGACGTGTTCATTATACCGCCTCACATGATGCATGGCTACCTTGGTGGAGAAGGCTTTGACATTTATCACGTACTGTTAAGTCCGCAGTATCTCCAAAAATATGCAGCGACCCTGCAGCCGCTTTCCGCGTTTTCCATGCTTTTTAAGCTTGATCCTCTGATGCGTTCGCACTCCTCGACACGCCTTCATTTTCGTCTTTGCGAGGAGGAGCTTGCACAATTGATGTCCAGGTTGGACGTTCTTGCCAAGCTTTCCTATCATGATTCCTACGTGGACGCGTTAATCTGTGAGGGAGAGTCATTGGCACTGATTGCGGAGCTATGCGACATTTATCAACGGCACACGCATACCTCGACCGCAGTCGACACAGAGGATGGGGCTTTTATCGCAAGCATCGCCTATCTGTACGAGCATTTTGGAAAAAAATTGACCATCGAAACACTCTCGCGGATCGCACAGATGTCGCGCAACACCTACATTGCAAGGTTCAAGCATGTGATGGGAGATTCACCTGCGCACTTTATCAAGCTCTACCGAGTGGATATGATCAAGCAAATGCTAAGGGGGACAGCCCTCTCAGAAGAGGAGATTGCACTCGCGACAGGCTGCTCGGACGTGCCCCACATGATCCGTCTTTTTTCCTCCGAAACGGGCGTCACTCCTTCAAGGTATCGCAAAGAGAACAGAGAATAAAATCGAATAATCGACAAGTTTCGTAAGAGAAGAGTGAAAAGTGAAAAGTGAAAAGTGAAGAGTGAAGAAGTAAAAATCGACAAGCTTCTGTCGAAACTTGTCGAATTTTTGTGAGGGGGCGATAAAAAAGATATTTTTAAGTGTTTTCGTATGGACTTGAACCCACGTACCAAATCACGCCAAAGGCGTGTATATCATCAAAACGAAGTTTTGTATATCACCAAGGCGAAAGCCTTGTATATCTTAATGATGCATCGCCTGCGGCGATATGATGCATTTGCTTCGCAAATATGATGTTGCTCCACTACGTTTCGCAATGATGCGATGTTTGCCCCAAAATGTGGCGAAGCCACGCATCATTAGGCGAAGCCGTCATCACTCGGCGAAGCCAACATCATTTGCCGAAGGCAAACATCATTCAAAAAAGCCTAATTTGTCGGTAGACAAATTAGGCTTTTTTGTTGGTACGGGTAACAGGACTTTCACACTGCACAAGCGCCTCTATTATTCAGCAAAGAAGGGCATAGCCACTTCGGCGCTATGGCAAATTTCAAAAGAAATTTGCAGTGCGATTCTTCATAACCTATTACCGTACCAAAAGGAGAGGGATGCGTATGCATCCCTCTCCTTTTGGTACGGGTAACAGGACTTGAACCTGCACGAATGAACACAAGATCCTAAATCTTGCGCGTCTGCCAATTCCGCCATACCCGCAAATGAAATGATGTGGGTTGGCGGAATTTTTCCGCACATACCCGTGAATGCATTCATTATACTACATTTCTGCGCTTTTGTCAAGTATCATTTTTTCGGCTTTCGATGAAAAAAAGATCAGTTTTGATTGACAATTTCAGCCCTTTGTGTTACAATAAAGCAAACGGAGGATGATATCATGTTGAAACAAAGAATTTTAAACAAGGAAAAGCTGATTGGCATGTACGTACAATTGGCGGACATCAGCATTGCGCGCATTGCCGGTCTTGCAGGCTACGACTTTGTATGGGTGGACACCGAGCACAGCTACATGTCCCACGAAACCCTGCTCGCTCACGTCCTGGCAATTCAGGCAACGGGGACTCCCGTCATCGTTCGCGCGCCGCAGGATGATCTCACCGCAACTAAGCATATTTTGGAAATGGGTGTGGACGGCATCATCTTCCCCATGGTACATACCGCAGAGGAGGTGCGCCGTCTGACCGATTTCGCCCTCTATCCCCCGCGCGGCGCGCGCGGATTTGGACCGATGAACGCCATCGACTACGGCTTTTCCAACGCCAAGGAATACATGCTCCACGCGCATGAGCATCTGTGCGTATTCGTACAGATCGAGCACAAGGATGCGGTGGAAAATCTGGACGAAATCATGCAAAACCCATACGTGGACGGCTACGTGTTTGGTCCGAACGACCTTGCCGCCTCCTACGGGCTGTCGGGTGAGCCTTTTTGCGATCACGTGACCGAGGTGATGAAGCAAACGATTGCAAAGCTTCACCAAAACGGAAAATACGTTGCTATTGCTTCGGGCGGCTACTCCGACGAGGTGCTGGAGCATTGGAGTCAATTTGGCGCGGAAATGCTTTCCGCAGGTGCGGACTTCGACTTTTTGCGCGACGGCGCTCTCCTCAACCGCATCAACATGGAGCGCATTCACAAAAACAAATAACCCGATTCAAAAAAGGAGCAGATCCACTGATCTGCTCCTTTTTATGTTGCTGATATCGCAAATTTATTTGATTCCGTACACACGCGCATCGGTATCGCCAAAGACCTCGGCAATGATCTTGTCGGCGCGCTCGTCAAAGGAACGATTGGCAGGCTCTGCGACCGCGTTGCCGCCGTACTGACCAAACGTCATACCAAGCTTTTGTACGTAGGTGTTGCAGTACATGCGCGGACAGCTGCTCTCCTCCTTTGCCACCAGATGCACCATGCGGTAGGCGGCGCGGTCGAAGATATTGTCGTGCACCGTGTAATTGGACGCCGTATTTTCGTAGCTCCAGCCTTTGATATGTGCGGGTGAATACGCATTGTGGCGCTGCTGTCCCCAGCCATATCCTGCAAAGCGCATGATGTTGCCGCTTATTTCGCACTGATCGATATAGCTTTCGGTATCTCCGTCAAGCTTTTCCAAAAAGTATTCGATCGAATACACGCAATACTCCAGCAAATTGTTTAAATAGCGCACATTGCGCATAAAAATGGAATTGCCGTGCGTGGTCACCTGGTGGGTAATGCCCGCATCGTAGACCTGATAAATGTAGCAATTTGACACCTCGTAGTCGTTGCACCCGCCGTAGATCTCAACGCCGTTGCCGAAGCGCGTAACCGTGCCGCGACCGCCCTCGGGGTAGTTGGGATCGGTCCCAAAATAATGCTGAATGGCACCGCCGATCCAACCGATTTCACAGTTGGTAACGTGCAAGCCCACCACCTCGTAACCGCCCGCGCCAATGGCGTGACAGCCGATGTACTTGAGGCAGAGGTTATCGATCTTGACGTTTGCATTGCTTCCCACGCGGATCATATTGCGGCGAGGGAGCGCCTCAATGTCGGGGTAAACCGTGGCAGGGTTGCCCCCATCACAACGCAGATAGAGGTCACCAAGGCTTTTTTCGTCCAAGAGCGGAACCGGAAAATCCATGCCCCTTGTGGGTCTGGTATCTGTTCTTTCGTCATACAGGGTAACAAGATCCAGGTCCAAGGTCATTTCATTCGCCAACACAAACGGGCGGCTCTCGTCATCGCGGCAAACGAACCTGCCGCCGATATAGGACGGAATCAGCTTGCGGCAATGCGCCTCGCCACCGTTAAAAACCAGCGTTCCGCAGTCAAGGATCTTTTCGCGCAAATGCCAGATGTGATGCGCTTCGTCGTAAAGCTCCCAAAGATTGGGATCTCCAAGGTTTTTGTCCCAACCGAAAAGCTTTGGCTTTTCCCCTTCCCCGTATGCGGCGTAGGTCACGCCGGGATAGGTCTGCAAAAAGCCGCGGAAAAGATCCCCTCGGTGAAAGCGCACACCGTCCCCCGGATTGAGCGGAGCTTCGGACACCTTTGCAAGCGTTCTCCAAGCCGATTGCGGCGAAGTTCCGTCGTTTTCGTCATTGCCATCGGCGCTGACGTAATAGGTGGTTCCCAAAATTTGAATTTCATCCTTTGCTTGCAAAATGCTTTGCTTTTTCTGCTCGCTCAAACCATCGAGCTCCTTTAAAAATGCATCTGTTACCCACTTCATATTGCGTTCTCCTTTGGGGCTGTGTAATGTGGCAAAAAAACAATTCCGCCTGCGGATAGTTTAACACACCGCAGCGGAATTGTCAATAGCTTTTTATCGTTTTTTTATTCCCACGCAAGAGGCTCACCGTCGACCAAGTGCCAAAAGTTTCCCTCCTCTGTGGGAGCTTCCTCGGAGTAAAAATAGACCGTGCTGTTAAGCAGCGCGTCGTTGCCCTCCTGATCCAGGTCGATCTTTTGCCACTGCTCCTCCGTGCCCTCGTAAAAGACCTTGGAGAGTGCGGTGCACTGATCAAACGCGCGGGACCTGATTTTGGTGATCTGAGCGGGAAGCAAAATCTTTTCTACGTTTTTATATCCCGAAAAGCAATTTGTCTGAAGATACCACGCCTCGGGAAGATCCTCAACCTCCTCAATGTGAAGGTTGATGAAGGTGATCTTTTCCACAAAGATCTGATAGACCTCATTCTCGCAATCTTGATACTTTTTGCCGTCAATTTCAATAATACTACCGCTGTATTGAGGGGTGATGATGACCGCTTGATTGCCGCCCGAGCCTTGAACATCAAAGACGTAGCCTCCGTTTCCTTCATAGGGTGCGTATTGCACATTCCCGTTTGGAGAGGTTTCGAACGTCACGTAATGAACACTCTTGTCCGTGCTTGCCTCCACGTGCGCGGCGGCTTCGGTCTTCTGTCGTTTCTCTCCGTCCTCCTTGGAGTCAGCCTGCGGAGCGGCAGTTTGCACCTCCCCCATCGTGACCTTTTCGGAATCCCCCGGATTGATGTTGGGGTTGGGGAGAGTTGAAGAAAACGAACCCAAAAGTTTGGAGGTTCCAATTCCACTGATCAGGCATTGATCGACACCTTCAAACGACAATACTTGAAAAACGTACGGTTTAGCAAACTCATACGGGAACTCCATTCCGTCCTCGTATACGACCACCACGCGATCCTCCTCGGTACGGATCTCCTTTTTGGCGATCACGTTGTTTTTACCAGCCTCATCTCCGTCCAGGCAGGCACTCAGGAGCGTGCAGTTTATCATCAGCATCAGTACGCTTAAAAAAATTGCAATCCATTTTTTCATCATCGTTACCTCCATAAAAACAGCAAACTGTTTTTTCCTTTTTTAACGTTCGTTTTTGCGTTTACGCGCTTGTGCGGCTTCTTTTTCCGTTCTCTCTCTTTTTTGCGGCGCGCTCGTAGAGGATCTCGGTAGCAAACGCCAGCTTTGTAATAACGTTCTCGCGTTTGGGATAACAGAAGAACGAGTCGTTTTCTGTTGAAATATCAAAGCAGTCAAAGGGTTTGACGTAGCACCAATCGTACTCGACGTGCAGACTGTTGTTTTGGAGCGGCGTACGTTGAATGCGGTAAGCAGCTCCGTTGTACTCCCCTATCAATACGAAGCCGTTTTCGGGATCGTGTGTCAGCTTTGCCATGCCGAGGTGATCGAATTTCCAGCATCGCGGTTGGGAGTAAACGTCCACGTCATCCGAAAAGCAGTATTCGCCGCGTTCGATCTCCTCCTTGACCTGCTCACGCTCCCAGGCGAACCAATCGGGCACGCGTACGAATTCGGTCTCCCCTTCGTTTGCTTGAAGGTCGCCGTCCTCCTGCAGGGTCCAGCGCTTGCCGCATGCTTTGCAATACAGCTCTGTCCCTTTGGATGCCATTTGCGACTGTGTGCGGCAATGCGGACATTGATAAAGGATCTTGTGCAATCCCTCGGCGCGATAAGGCTCGCGGATCAAAATCTGATTTTCCTTTTGGTAGGCATATTCGTCATAGGTCAGCGCCGCCTTCAGGCAAGCGTTGATCTCATCGACAGACATTTGAGCGATCTGCTCGGGCGTGAGGATCTTTGTAGCAACCGTGTGAAGAGGAACCTTGCGCTTTTTGCGGAAGTTCCAGAACGGAGAATGCAAATGATTTCCGTGATGCACCACCGTGACGACGGGAACGCCTGCGCGCTTGACCAGCGCACCGAGAGATTCGGGCAGATAGGACGACACACCGCAGGGTGAATAGCGTGCCTCGGGATACATGCAGAGCACGTCGCCGCGGCGCAACACGTGGTAAATGGACTTGACCAGATGCAAGTCGGTCACAAATTTGCGCGTACCGATGGCACCGATCAGCTCCATGAGCCACGGACGACGGTAAAAGCCGTCCAACGCTACTACGTTATTGACACGGTGCGACGTGGTCACCATGGCGGCAAGCTCAAAATCGATAAAATACATATGGTTGGAAAGCAACATGTACGGTGGCTTCAGCCCCTCCATGTTGATCTTTTCAATTTTGTATTTTTTTCCAATAAGCAAAATTTTTGAGAGGATCCAAATCAAAAGCACAAAAACCAAGGGTTGGCGAATGGGGTATTTTGCTGTATTGTAGCGTTTTTTGTTTTTGTAGTTGACGTCAACGTTACCGTTAGCCATAAAAATTCTCCATTATTTTTAATTTTGTGAACCAATTATGAAAAGTATAACATATTTCGACAAGCAAATCAAGTGTTTTCCGTTTTTTTACAAAAAGAAGTTGCATTTTACAAAGCATCGTGCTAAAATATACTTGAAAAACGTTTACAAAAGGAGCATTTGCATGGAAATCTTGTTTTGGTGCCTTTTGGCATTGGTTGCGATTGCCGTTTTGGCTTTGTTGACTTCTGCCGTTTGTTTTTTTATGATATTCTACTTTCCCAAAAGAAGGGAGAGCGACGAATACCCCATCCCGAAGGGCGAAATTTATGAGCCTTTTCACGAGCAGATGATTGAATGGATCCGCCAGGCGCGCACACTTCCGCACACCGACGTTTCGGTGACCTCTTACGATGGTTTGACGTTGCGCGGACGCTACTACGAGCACAAAAAAGGCGGACCGATTGAGATCATGTTCCACGGCTATCGCGGGAATTCCGAGCAGGATCTGAGCGGTGGCGTGTTCCGCTGTCGCTCCTTGGGACACAACGCTTTGGTTGTGGATCAGCGCGGTGCCGGCAGAAGTGACGGGCATGTCGTCACTTTTGGTGTCAAGGAGAGTCGTGACTGCCTTGCCTGGATCGACTTTGTACTGCAAAATATCGCGCCCGATGCAGATATCATTCTGACGGGAATTTCGATGGGTGCGGCAACCGTTTTGACGGCGTCCTCATTCGACCTCCCTTCCAACGTCATCGGTGTGCTTGCCGATTGCGGCTACACCTCTGCACGCGACATCATCTGCAAGGTGATCCGCGATATGAAGCTCCCCGCAAAATTTTTCTACCCCTTTGTGCGCTTGGGTGCACTCCTGTTCGGTGGATTTGATCCGGACGCAAGATCCCCCATAAAATCGATGCAGTGCTGTCGCGTTCCCGTCATTTTCTTCCACGGCGATACCGACGCGTTCGTCCCCCATTGGATGAGCGAGGAAAACTACCGCGCTTGCGTGGCAGAGCACAAGCGTTTGGTGCTGACGCCAAATGCCGGGCATGGGATCTGCTTCCCCGTAAATCCCGACACCTATCTTGCCGAAATGAAAGCCTTTTTTACCCCGATCTACAAAAACTCCAAAGCAGAAAAATAATCCCTTTCGGGGAAGGGAAAGAAAAAGGGGCTGAGTCATTCAGATGCAGAAGACGTGATCCCGCCATCGTCGCCGTACAAAGGTACGGCAGAGGGCGGGAGCGCGGCTAAAAAACACACATAAAATATTGAAATCCGTAAGGATTTCTACCTTAAAAACCGCT
>JAFTKJ010000099.1 GCA_017453305.1 Clostridia bacterium | reverse complement strand
GGTGCACCAGTTGTTCTGCCAAGGGCATAGCTGGGTAGCCGCGTGCGGTATTGATAAACGCTGAAGGCATCTAAGCGTGAAACATGCTTCAAGATGAGATATCCCTCCTAACTTGATTAGGTAAGGTCACTTGCAGACTACAAGTTTGATAGGTCAGAGGTGTAAGTGCAGTAATGCATTCAGCTGACTGATACTAATAGACCGAGGGCTTGAACTTCCAAGTTCAAGATTCTACAAAATTATTTGGGTTTCGCTTAACTCTCTTTCCATTCTTTTATTCGATTTTCTATGGTCATAAGCCAAAAAGAGAGAAGCACGGAACTTTCCGTGCTTCTTTTTTTGTTTTCTTTGGAGTTTAACGGTTGATCCAGCTGTGAATCTGCCATTTTTCATTCGCGACCTCAAGGATTGCGACGGCGCAATTGCCGCAGTGGAGAACGTTTTTTGTGATCTTCGTCTGCAAAATAATGGAGGCTACGGTGCGCATCCAGCCCGCGTGGGTAAAGACGGCAACGTTTTTTGCATCGGTTTTGGTCACTTCCTCCATGAATTTTTGCACGCGTGCGCGGACCAATTCAAGGTTTTCGCCTCCAAAAGGCGTGAAATCGCGATTTTTGACGGTCACGTTTGCGGCAGGCTGTCCCTCAAGCGTTCCCATTCCGTACTCGCGCAAGAGGGGTGACTCCTCATAGGTACAGCCCGGGATAGCGGTCTCTGCCGTTTGCTTGGCACGGATGAGGTCACTGGTATAGATGCGGTCAAAGGTGACGTTTTGCAGAAGCGGGCGAATGCTTTTTGCGTCTTCGTAGCCCTTTTCAGTCAGATTTACCTGCATCCAGCCCGTGTAGCAG
Source organism: Clostridia bacterium (assembly GCA_017453305.1). GTDB lineage: Bacteria > Bacillota > Clostridia > Oscillospirales > CAG-272 > UMGS1865. The sequence goes on along the minus strand of JAFTKJ010000099.1, from coordinate 4,522 downwards.
CCGCGTTGATTGGTCTCGCTTTCACCGTGGCGAATGACGTAAATTCTCATATACGTCCCTCATTAAGCCTGCTTTTTGTAGCCGCGGTAGAGGTGGACGACGTTCAGGTCCTCCTCCATATCCAAACCGTGCGAGCCGCATCCGCCGTCGATCTCGTGACAGCCGTGGTCCATGGCAAAGCCGACCAGGGTGTTGTGCTGCTTCCAATTGCGCTCGATTAGATCTGCGAACGTTGCAAACGTGCGCACGTTGGATCGCAATTCGCCCAAGGCGATCGGGCTTTCGGGTCCGTTTTTGTGCATGGAGGAGTCGTAATTGCCGTTGTAAACGAGGATGAAATCGTGCTCGTCGCGCAGAATCAGCTCTGCAGCAATGGCATTGGCGCGGTCAAGCGCACCCTCGCCCTCGCAATGAAAGTAGTCCATGTTGCGTTCCAGGTAGATCTTGCTCAGGCTGCATTGACCGTAAGTGACCAACGCCGGCTTTTTGTTGGCGCGGAGCAGCGCGTCAAAGAGCGTGTCGATTTTGATAACGGGCTTTTCATATTTTTGAATGCCGTGGACTGCGGGCTGTGCACCGGTATACATGGTGCCAAAGCAGACGGGTGTGACCGATGGCATGACCGAGCAAAGCGGAATTTCCACGCCGCTTTTTTCCGTTGCCTCGGCGCAAAAGGCGGCGTATTTTTGATAGACCCACTGCGCAATGGCGTCGGGGTTATACATAAACACGCGGTCGGCTTTTTCTCCCTCAAAGACTTGGTCGATATAAGCGTTCAGGTCGGCGTTAGCGGGGGCGGCGTGCTTCGGCGCATCAATGCCCATGGCGTAGGCAAGGGATGCGCATACGGTGTCCAGCGAGTTGGGATTGTACATCTCAGAACCTCCTTGTGCGTTTGATGATCTTATTATAGCACGCGACAGGGCAAAAAGCAAGGGGGAGAAAAGAAATTGCGTTTGGGGGACTGCTTTTCCAATAAGAGCGCTGCTTTTTTGCTTTTATTTTTGGATCTCTATTGAAAAAGAGTACATTTTATGATAAAATTACTTTGAAAGATCTGCTTTGTCAGGAACGAATAGGAGAGAATATATGAAACGACAGTACGACGTTGCGGCTTATATATGGCCTGCCTACACGGGAGACGAGCCTCGGACAAGAATGTTTTGGCAAGAGGGGATTGGCGAGTGGCAGTCTGTGAAAAATTCAGCCCCGAAGGAGAACGGCTACCATTGGTGTCGCAAGCCGCTTTGGGGATATCAAAACGAGGCGGATGCCACGGTGATGGAGCAGCAGATCGAAGAAGCGGTCTCGCATGGTGTCAACGTGTTTATTTACGATTGGTATTGGTACGACGATCGTCCGTTTTTGGAGAACTGCCTTAACGACGGCTTTTTAAAGGCAGAAAACCGCGATCGGATGAAATTCTATTTGATGTGGGCGAATCACGATGCCAACCATTACTGGAACATCGATCTTTCCGACGATCACGGCGGTACGGTCATCTGGAAGGGGGCGGTTGGACGTCCTGCCTTTGAAACGGTGGTGGAGCGTGTGATCTCCAAATACTTTTCACAGCCCAATTATTACCGCATCAACGGTTGCCCCGTTTTTATGGTGTACGACGTAAAAAATCTGATTGACGGCTTGGGCGGAATAAAAGAGACCCAAGCGGCAATTGCTTATTTCCGTGAGCGAACGCGCGCGGCGGGCTTTCCCGATCTGCATTTTCAAATCACCATTTGGGGTGAGACCTCGCTGAATTTGAGTGGCTTTGATGCCAATTTGCAGGGGACGACCAAGGAGCTTGTGTCCCTGCTCGGTGCTGACAGCGTAACGAACTATCAGTTTGTGCACTTCACCAATATCAACAGAGATTACCTTGAAATTTTGCAGGACGTGCAAAAGGAATGGGCACGCATTGACCGTGATTATGCGGTTCCGTATTTTCCGCACGTTTCCTGCGGTTGGGATAACAATCCGCGCTTTCGGAAATTTCGCGGCGGCATCGTTAAAAACAATACGCCCGAAAATTTGCAAAAGGCATTTGCCTGCGCAAAGGAATACGTGGATACGCATCCCGAGCTCCCCGTACCGCTGATCACCGTAAACAGCTGGAACGAATGGACCGAAACAAGCTATCTTCAGCCGGACGATCTTTACGGCTACGGGTATCTGAATGCGGTCAAAAACGTGTTTTTGCAACCCGAGGAGTAAATGCATTTGTAAAAACTCGAACTGTATATGAACAACCGAAGCTGTTCGGAAAGGATTTCAAAATGAAGATTATTACGCTGACGCTCTCTCCCGCCTTTGACGTGCATTGCCGCGTAGAGGCGTTTGCACCCTACCGTGAAAATCTTGCCACCGTCACCTCGCGCGACGCAGGGGGCAAGGGGGTCAATATTTCCCGTGCGCTGAGTGCCAACGGGGTAGAGAATACCGCCGTGGTGGTGCTTGGGGAGGAGAACGCCGCCGATTTTCGCCGTGCGCTTACGTCCGACGGCATCCGTTGTCGCGAGATTACGCTCCACGGGCGCATCCGCGAGAATATCACCATCCACACCGAAGGGGCTGACGAAACGCGCATCAGCTTTTCTGGCTTTGCGGCAGACGCGAGCCTGCTGCCGTGTGTCCTTGACGCAATGGGAGACGTGGACGCCAACACGGTGGTCACGCTGACAGGGCGCATTCCCGATGGCGTTTTGATGCAGGACGTCAAGCGGTTTTTGCGCGATCTGCGCATGCGTGGGGCTCGGATAGTCATTGATTCCAAATCCTTTGCACTTGCCGATCTTGTCGAATGTTGCCCGTGGCTGATCAAGCCGAACGGCGAGGAGATCGCGGAATATCTCGGGCACGCGGTCGCCTCGTTTGAGGAGATTCGGGAAGCCGCCGCCGGGCTGCAGAACGGCGGAATTGAAAACGTGATGATCAGCCTTGGTGCAAAGGGGGCAATGTTGGTTTGTCCTCAAGGTACCTTTGTTGCAATGCCGCCGCGTGTGGAGGCTGTTTCCACCATCGGTGCGGGAGACAGTGCCATCGCAGGCTTTTTGGCAGGGGCGGCGAGAGGGGACTCTCCACGGGAATGCTTGCGTCGGGCAGTTGCTTACGGCTCTGCCGCTTGCATGCGAGAGGGGACCACTCCTCCAACGCCTGAGGACGTACGTGCAATTTTGGATCGGATCGAGCTTCTGTAATTGTTTTGACGTAAAAAGTACAGTATCGTATCTGTTTTTGATAGGATCGTGTGTTTTTGTTCGCACACGAATGTGTTATAATGTTGTGAAAAAATCAAAGGAGATTGAGAGCATGTATCAAAATAAGCGAGTTTTGCTGATTGCAGGCGGTGGTACGCTGGGTACTTATACTGCGCGTGAGCTGTTGCGACTGGGAGCTTTTGTGGATGTGATCTGCCCCGAAGAAAAGCACTCTGACAATGAGCGCTTGCACTACTATCGCGGCTTGGCGACCGATGCCTTTTTGGAGGAGGTCTTTTCCGCGCATCACTACGACGGCATCGTCAACTTTATTCACTATCCCGACGAAAAGGAATACTTCCGTGTGCACGACTTTTTAATGTCGCACACCGATCATCTGATCTTCCTTTCCTCCTACCGCGTTTACGCCAACGAGCAGCATCCCATCACCGAGGATGCGCCGCGTCTTTACGACGTGATCAAGGATGATCCCACTTTTTTGGAAACCGAAGATTACGCCGTTCCGAAGTCCAAGTGCGAGGACTTTTTGCGTACAAAGCACGCGGGTGAGCATTGGACCATCGTGCGCCCTGTGATCTCTTTTTCGGCGTTGCGTTTAGATCTGTTGCTTTACTCCTTTGACGAGGTACTGCAATACGCCGATCGCGGCGAGGTCATGCGCCTGCCGCTGTGCACCAAGGATTTTTCCGCAGGGCTTGATTGGGCAGGGAACTCGGGTAAGCTGATTGCAAATCTGCTCTTTAAGGAGCACACCTTTGAACAGACCTATACCATTTACTCGGGTCACGGCATGACCTGGGGCGAGGTTGCGGACGCCTACGCGGAATTGACCGGCGTGCGCGTGGAATGGGTGAGTGTTGAGGAGTTTTACAAGGCTCTGCCGCGTATTACGCCCGAAAGCTACATCTGGAAATACGACCGCGCCTTCAGTCGCGATATTGATGCCTCCCGTGTGCTTGCGGCAACGGGACTGACGCGCGCCGATTTTGCCACCGTTCGCGATGGCATTGCCGCCGAGCTGAAAAACAAAAATTGGCAGAGGGGATAAGGTTTTTGTGGGGAGACCTTTTTTGAAAAAAAGGTCTCCCCACACCCCTTCCAAAAAACTTTCCCAAAAGGAAAGTTTTTGAGATAGCAACATTGGGAGAGCTTGGGCGACCTACTGTAAAGCAGGTCGCCCAACGAAATTTGCCCATTTGGGCAAGTGAAATCGCTTCGCGGTGAAATATTTGCTTCGCAAATGTGAAATGTTCGCTTCGCGAACGTGGGCAAATTTCATTTCACATCGAGCAAGGCGAGATATT
>JAFTKJ010000098.1 GCA_017453305.1 Clostridia bacterium | reverse complement strand
CATTGAACATAAGTTTTCTTACTGCTCGCACACTCCCTCAGTCACCTTCTGTGACAGCTCCCTCTCGGAAGGAGCCTTTGGCAAGCTCCTACTCTTTATTCGATTTCTGCTTATCGGCAAAGCCTTTATGGAACCCCGCCACTATGGCGGGGTTTTCGTGATACAAAAAAGGGGGGACTTTTCAAAAGTCTCCCCTCAAACGCGTCTCACGCGTCGAACGGTCTTTTATTTGATTTTACGCGCCTCGGTGTAGTAACGCTTGTCGCGAGACGAGCCCATGGAGAAGGTCTTACGCGGAAGCACACCCTCCTTGTCAACAGCTTCAAACAGCTCGCTCTTTCCCATGCAGTCGTAAAGGAATCCGCAGGTCTTGCCGTCCTTCGTCAAGGAAAGAAGCTCCTCCTCGTCGTGGATGTAGTCGATCACAAGCTCGGGGTGAACGGTGCGGTAATCGTCCAAAAAGAGCTGGACCGTTCCCACCGCCAAGGCGTGCGGAGGTGCGGATACGTGAATGACCTCTCTGCGCTCTCCGCAAACAAAGGTGATCTGTTGCGGCGCGTTTGCGGCATCCGTGTGCGCGTTGAGATAGTCGCCAAAGGCAGAAAACAGCACGTCGGCATCCACCCCCTCGGCGCTGCGGAAGATCGGCTCAAACACCAGTGCCTCGCTGTGAATGTTGACCAGCTCGCACAAGGCGTAGCGGTTCTGCTCGGTCGCCTCCAGAGCGCGGCACGCCTTTGCCGTGGCAAGCGAGTGGTTTCCGTCGCCTACCGCCAGCGTAATGCCGCCGTGAAGCGCGCCCAGGGCGTCGATGCGTCGGCAGATCCCCTCACTCATTTCCGAGGGTACAAGATAGCCGCGCAGGTGTCCGCCACCCAGCATCAGTTCAAAATCGTAGAGCTTTTTCATCTCTCCGCGCGCCGCCGCCTCCCCCAAAGGCTCAATGATCGCACGTGCCACGTCGTCGATCAGCATCAGGATATGGGGCAACTCCATGGTCGCATTTTTGCGCACCTCCACACGGGGCGGAATGCGCTCCAGCACCGTTTTTTCGGTGGCGCGGATGCGCGAGGTCGAGCCCTCGTTGTAGTCGTACTCCTCCAGATCCACGGCACCGATCAACCCTTGACGCACCTTGCCGTCCCGTTGCACGCGCTCCACGTAGATCAGCGCATCGCGATACTCCTCCAGAATGCCGCGCTCGGCATACTCCAGCATCGTGCGGTTGATGGAGGCGGTCACCTCGTCGGCGTTGCCCTGTCCGAGATAGACCTCGGGGTAAATCAGATGCAAGGTGGAGGGATGCTCCCCTGCCGTGCGGCGCACCTCCTCCCAATAGTCGGGGTTGGAGGTGAATTGGTCGCAGGCAATGACCGACCATGCTTCAAAATGCTCTCGCGGCAACAAAATGTCCGCAGGCGAAAAAATTCCTCTTTGTTTCATCAGTAACGTCCTTTCTCATCCGTCGCCCATCAGGTCAGCGGCAACAGATCGTAAACTTTGTAAATATCTCCCGCCCCCATAACGATAACAAGATCGTCGGGGCGTGCCTCGGCGATCAACGCCTGCGCCACCGCGCCAAAGCTCCCACAATAAACAGCCGAAGGACCGATTTTGTGCGCCAGTGTTTCGGAGGTCACGCCAAATACGTTTTGCTCACGCGCGGCGTAAATATCGGCAAAATAGACGCGGTCCGCCCCGTGGAATGCCCGGGAAAACTCCTCCAGGAGTGCGGCGGTGCGGCTGTAGGTGTGCGGCTGATAGGCACACAGCACACGGCTGTATCCCATCTCCCGAGCGCCCGCAAGCGTTGCGCGGATCTCGTCGGGATGATGCCCGTAATCGTCGTAGACAACGGCGCCGTTGAGCATGCCCTTGCGCTCCATGCGACGCTTGGCACCTGCAAAATGCTCCAGAGCCGACACGATGTGCTCGGGGGAAATGCCGCAAAGCGTAGCCGCACTTGCCGCCGCCAGAGCGTTGTAAACGCTGTGCATACCAAAGACGTGCAGACGAATACGGCAAAGCAGCTGATCGCCGTGGCAAAAATCAAACTCGGTCACGCCTCCCCCGTGCGTAATGGCGCGTGCGGTAAAGTCCGCATCCGTTTCAATGCCAAAGGTCACGTGCTTGCCCCCAAAGGGAGAGAGCGCGCGCACGCTCTCGGCGTCGTCGGCATTGTAGAGCACCGTCCCGTCCGTTCCCGTACGCTCGGCGTAATGCAAAAACGAGGCGCGGATCTGCTTCATGCTCTTAAAATAATCGGGATGATCCATCCCCACGTTGAGCACAACGGCAAGCGTGGGGTTAAAATGCAAAAAGGAGTCCATGTACTCGCACGCCTCAAACACAAAGTGCTCGCGCGCCTCTCCGATGCGGCAGGTGGAACCCTGCAAGGCGGGCAGCTCTGCGCCGCAGAGCACCGTAGGGTCGGCGGCGGTGAGAAAGATCTGCGCGCACATTGCCGTGCAGGTGCTTTTGCCGTGCATGCCGGCAATGCCAACGCGGTGGCGGTAGTGGACCATCAGATAACCAAGATAATCCGCACGGGAGAGCAAGGGCTTCCCCACCCGTTTGGCTTCACGGTATTCGGGATTTTCCTCCGAAATGGCAACGGTGTAGACCACCGCGTCATAGCGTGCCACGTTGGCGGCGTCGTGCGTGGAGAACACGGGAATGCCCTTTTGCCGAAGCTGTACGGTTTGCGGATTTTCGGCACGGTCGGAGCCGCCGACCACGTATCCCGCAGAGTGCGAGATCTCTGCCAATGCCGACATACTGATGCCGCCAATGCCGATGAAAAAAATGCTGCGGCAATCCTTGAGCATCTCTGCCACGCGCTCGTATCCGTAATTCGTGTTTTCCAAAGCCATGCAAAAAGCGCCCCCTCTCCCAAGCTCACACAAAGCAAAGCACTCACCTCATTTTATGGTAAATTTTAACAATGTGTGACAAAATATGCTTTGATTTGTGTAAAAAAAATTTGAATTTCACAAAAACATGCGATTTTCATTGAATAACGTTCACAAAAGAATGGTATAATAGTGGTATCAGTAAAATTACAGCACTGAACGGAGGTTTTTAACACCATGCAAATTACCGATATCAAAGTTAGAAAACTGTTTGATGAAGGACCGATGAAGGCAATCGTTTCCGTTACCTTTGACGGTCAGCTCGCCGTTCACGACATCAAAGTAATTTATGCGCGCGACAAGTATTTCATCGTGATGCCCAGCCGCAAGAACCCCGACGATACCTACCGTGACATCGTACATCCCATCAACGCACAGTTCCGTGGGATGCTGGAGTCCTCGGTCATCAGCGCATATGAGACCGCACTGGCAGAAGCAGAGCTCGCACCTGAAAAGGCAGAAGAAGCCGCGCCCGAAACCGTATAATCCAATCGGCAACAATCAAGACTGCGTAAGCAGTCTTTTTTGTTTTTCAGAGCCTGCCGTGCGCAAACAGAACGGCATCCCCTTGTAAGGTCAACGTGCCAAAGGAACGCCCCTCCCCGTCCTCGTCGTATCCCACGCTACCGGGGTTCAAGAGATACATAGGACGCTCCAGAACGCGATCTCCCACCTGCGTGCCTGCAGGCAGAACGCGCTCGGTTGGGCGGTGGGTGTGACCGAACAGAACAACGTCCGCGCCAACGGATGCCGCGTAGGAGATCAATCCACCAAGCCCCGACTTGACGCCGTGCAAATGCCCGTGCGTCAAAAGGATCGTGTGCCCCTCAAGATAGAGCGTGCGCCCGGTCCAAGGGACATCCTCGGTGCGGCTCCAATCGCAGTTTCCGCGTACGGCGTACACGGCGACCTCACAAAGTGCGGGCAGGTCGAGATCCCGCACGCCGTCCCCCAAAAAGCAGACCGCGTCGGGACGTCGGGGCTGACGCGCAAGCGCCTGACGGATACCGTCGGCATTCCCGTGCGAATCCGAAAAGATCAACAGCTCCATATCCAACCTCCCCTGTGGCGTACCACGCTGAATTCCCTTATATTATACCACGCCCACGCGCGTTTGTCTACACCCATGCGCGAAAAAAGGAGATTTTTCGTTTTGACAGAGGGGAAAACAGAAATACGTCCGTCAGCGGAAAGCATCACCGTTGACGGACGTATCTTTTTTAAAACCCCGCCGAGCCGTGTAATCGGGCAGTCAGAACCCTGTAGTTCAGGGCGGTGTCCTTGCGTTGGCTTTACTGCTCCCAGCTTCCGCACACGGTCGAGACAAGTCGATCGATTCGCATGCGGGAGGTCTGCAAACCACCAAACGACTCAGACTCCTTTGATCGATTGTAGGTTCACGTATCACCGATTATCACGCACTAAGCAGGAAAAAATTCGTTTTGAAAATCAGCCCTTGACGTCGTAGTCGATCTCCTCGGAGAACATGTCGTCAAACACGTCGGCTACGTTATCGAACTCGTCGTCATCGTCGACGGTGACCAAGGTGTCCTCGCCGTCCTCGTCCTTTTCCAGACGGAGCACCACGTACTCGCAAAAGCCGCCGTCAGCCTCTGCCTTTTCGGCAGAATCCGCAGGGATCATTGCAAAGTAAGTATTCTCGCCCAAGGTTACCTCACCGATCTTTTCAAATTCGATCTCGGTGCCATCCTCGTCTACAAGGGTAAAAAATTCGCGTTCGTTTTCTTTTTCGTTCATAATCTTCATTCCTTTTTTCAAAAAGTATTTTCTGCTATCATTTTACACGAAAACGGAGCAAATGTCAATAGCTTTTTCAGATTTCGCCCGAAAAATCCAGTACCTCGGATAAAATCGCGTTGCTGACCAGCATTCCGTGCGTGGTAAAGGCACAGTGCGCGCCGTCGCAAATGACAAGCCCGTGCGGCTCATACTTCGAAAAGCCCTTTCCAAAGACGCTTTCAAACGAGCGACCGAAGCGACTTGCAAACGCTTGGTAATCGACGCCCTCGCACAAGCGCATACGGAGCATGACGTACTCGTTCATGCGCTCCGCAAGGGACGGGATGCTGTGCTCCTCGGTGATATCCTCACCACGCAAATATGCGGACACGTCACGCGAGTTTCCAAAGCGCGCGCCGCCAAAATCCGAATGCGCCGCCACGCCCAAGCCGAGGTATTCCTCACAGCTCCAGTATTTGAGGTTATGACGGGATTCATACCCCTCTTTTGCAAAATTGCTGATTTCATATTGTTTCCAGCCGCCGCTTGTCAAAAATTCACAACCCTCAAAGTACATCTGCCGCGCCGCATCCTCGTCCGGAAGCGCGAGCCGATCCCGCACTCTTGCAAAGGGCGTGCCCTCCTCAATGATCAGATCGTACGAGGAGATATGCTCGGGACCGAGAGCACAGAGCTTTTGCAAGGTCTCCATGCGACTCACGGGCGTTTGGTGCGGAATGCCCGACATCACGTCGGCGCTGATGTTCTCAAAGCCCGCATCGCGCGCATCGGAAAAGCAGTGGCAAAAGGTGTCAAAATCGTGCAAGCGTCCCAGAGCGCGAAGCTCCCTTTGGTGCGCACTCTGAAGCCCGATGCTAAGGCGGTTAAAGCCTGCCCGTCGCATGCGCAAAAAGCGTTCCCTCTCCCCTGTTACGGGGTTGCACTCGGCGGTGATCTCCGCCGTGGGATCAATGCAAAAGTCGTGCCACAGCACCTCTGTCAGCCTCTCCAAAAGGCGAACAGGCAGAACGGTGGGCGTACCGCCGCCAAAAAAGACGGTGTCCACGGTGTAGTCGGCACAGCGCTCCGACCACCAATGCAGATCGCGGCAGAGTGCCTCGACGTAAGCCTCCATTGCCTCGTCGCTCGGGTGCGGCATGGAGCAAAAATCACAGTACAGACATTTGGAGCGACAAAACGGAATATGCAGGTACAATCCAAGCGGTTTCTTCATATCCGCCTCACTTCCGATCCGCATGGCAGACCATGTAAACGACCTGATAGCGTGACGAGAGCGACACGAGCAAGCGCTTTGCCGCCTCCATGCGGCAGTCGTCCAGATTGACGAAGGGATCGTCCAGGATCAGGCAGGGCTTTTCCCCCTCGGCGTACAGCGCATCGGTCAGAGAAAGACGCGTGCAAAAGCGCACCGCATCGCGCCAGCCTTGGCTGAAGCTTTCCAGCGTTTGCGTTTTTCCGCCCTCGCGGAGCTTGACCTCAAAGGAGGCATCCATCACCGATTCGGGAGGCTCCGTGGCGATCAATTCCTCCAAAAAAGCCGAAAAGCTCTTTTGCATGTCACCAAGGTAGCGCACCGAAAGCGCCGTTTTGGCTTCCTCCAGATATTTCATGGTGCTTGCCACCGTATCGGCGTTTGCACGCGCCAAGGCAAGCTCCTCCTCCAGTGCGGTCACACGGTCCGCAAGCTCAGGGATACGGTCGGCGTCCTGCGAGAGCCGCTCAATGTGAAGCGTGCGTTCTCTTTTTTGCTCCTGCAGCTCCGTCAAGCGACCAAGCAAAGCGCGCTCCTTTGCTTCAAGCGCCGCATACCCGTCCAACGCGACCTCCTCGGTCGCATCGTTCAACTGCTTTTCACGGATGAAACGCAACAGCGCCTCCCGTTTTTGCTCTGCCTCGCGGCAAAGACGAAGGTATTCCGTTTCCCACTCCTGCACCGCACGCAAGCATTCGGAGGCTTTCAGTCTGCCTTCCTTGTCGTAACGGCGCAAAAAGGGTGTAAGTTCCGCTTGCAGCTCGCGCACCTCGCGCTCTGCCGCCTCCATGCGGCGACGGCGTTGTGCCTCCTCTGCTTGCAGGCGCGACAGATGCAACGCGTCGCGGCGCAAAGCCTCGATCTCGTTTTGGTAGTCGCTCTTTTCGGGGAGCGTGATGCCGTATGCGGCAAAGTCGGCGCGTATGCGCGAGACAAGTGCCTTTTTGGGAGCTTGCAAAGCGGCATGCTCCTTTGCTTTTTGCTGTGCACGCAACGTTTGCTCACGGCATTGACGCGAAAGGAGAGAAAGCTCGGTCAAGCGGTCGCGCACGTCTCCCGTCGTGTCCATGCCGTAACGCGCAAGCAGAGCACGTGCCGCATCCTGCGAGGGACTTGCCGCTTGCTCACCCTTGCGCCCGGCGCGCGCCGAAGCGACGAACGAACCGACGGACAGTGCCGCCAAAAGGACCGAAAGCCCCACCAGCGCGCCTGCCAAAACGCCCTCAACCGAGGGTAAAAGTGCCACAACGAGCACACCAAGGCACAAAGCAAGCGCACACCATGCAACGGTTTTGAACAATCCGGATCTGCGCGCCGTTTGCTCGGAAGCGGCAAGACGGGTGCGCTCCTCCCGTTCCACGGCTTGTCGTGCCGTTTGCAATTCCTGCTCACTCGGAGGCGCAAGCCTTGCAAAGCGGGCAAGCTCACCCGGGAGCGGCTCTGCGCGGAGTGCTTCCTCACGCAAAGACAAGCGACAAAGCTCGGCGTTGCGCTCACGCAAGGCGTCAAGCGTGCCCACGTCGGGAAGCGTACCGCCAAACTCCGTTGCCAAAAGCTCGGTGGAGACACTTACCGTTTCTGCGCTTGCAATCTCGTTTCTGCGTGCACGTGCCTCCAATATGCGGTTGAGAAGACCGCGCTTTTCCTCCAATTCGGAGGGGGTGGGATGATTTCCGCCCAGGCGTGCGTCCATCTCACGCGAAAGGCGCTCCAGATCCTCGACCTCCGCCTGCATTCTCTTTTTTTGATCCAGATGTGCGGCCCGCTCACGCAAACGCCCTGCGCGTCGCACCTGCTCACGCGCCTGCGAAAGCTCTTCCTCGGCGGTGCGGATCTGCGCCTGCAGCTCTGCCGCGGCTTGCTCCTGCTTGCGCAAGGCTTCCTCGGTGCGCGTCAGTCGCTCCAGCTCGGTGCGAGCCTCGCCGATTTCGCGTTGCAGCTCGGCAACACGACCGCGCTCCCCCGTCATCACGTAATATTTTCTGCGCTTATCCAGCGCCGCCATGGCACTGTCAAAGCTGCCGATGTCGTCCACGTCGTCCAACAGATCGCTAAGCTTTGCCGTAATGCTGCTGTTGTCTCCCTTCCCCGGCACGGCGTGCTGAGAAAGATACACGGTGCGCTCAAAGCCGCCCACGTCAATGCCGAACAGCTCCTGCCCAATCTCGGCGCTATAGGCGTTAGAGGGCAGATTGGTGCTCATATCGTAGAGCGCAAAGCTGTCGCCGCTCTCTTTTGCGCCAAAGTAGCGCTCGATGCGAAATCGTCCCTTGCCACATTCCAATTCCAGACTTCCGCCATAAGCGCCGCCCTGCCACGGCAGGTATTTTTTTCGCTCGTTTTCGTCCAGGGAGCGCTTGGTGCTGGCAGGGAGACCGTACAGCATTGCCTTGACGAACGCCGCCAGCGTGCTTTTTCCCCACCCGTTTTCGCGGTAGAGGACGTTGAGCCCGCGCTCAAGCTCCAGATCGAAGTCGCGGAGCTTTCCGAATGCCTCTACGTGCAAGCGTAAAATTCTCACAGCCCCATCTCCTCTCCCGACAGCGCGCGAAAGCCGCAGGCGATCACGCGTTCCTTTTCACTCTCACTCATGGAAGAAGCCAGCACGCGACGTACGAACTCCCCTTTGAGCGAGATATCGTTTTCAAAATCCTGCGCGCGGATGAGAAGCCGTGTCTCGTCCGTCACCTTGGAAAAATAGAAGCGCCCTTCCAGCACGGAGCGCAAATGGGCAAGATCCGTCGGGGCGTCGGGCAAGCAGCTGCCCGTAAGCACCACCTTGACTGCGTCCTGCGCAGGGATGTCTGCCACCGCCGCCAGCAGCCGCTCCTCCAATTCCAAAGCGGAGCACACCTCGCCCACGTCCAGCGAACGTGTGTGCAGGGTGCGTGCGGCAAACGGAACGAAGCGGTGCGCCACGTGCTTGCCGTCAAGCTCCAAAAGGACAAAGCCCTTCTCGCCGCATTCGTCAAAGCCGCGCCCCTCAAGACAGCCGCTGTAGCACGCAACGCCGCGCGCGTCCAGCTTTACGGCACGGTAATCGTGAACGTGCCCCATTGCCACGTAGTCGATATATTTTCCCTTGAGCTTGGAAAGGCGAATGACGTCCTCCTTTGCTCCCGCCGCGCCGCGCGTTTGCTGACCGTGCAGAACGACGATATTCACGTCCTCCTCACAGAGCGAGAGCGTATCCTCGTCGGGATGCGCCGCCCCCGTCAAAACAAGGCGATCGCGGCGATAAGACGTCCACGTGTCGCCAAACAAAAACAAATTTCCGGGCAGTGCATCCAGCCCTGCCAGCATACTTCCGCGGTCGTGGTTGCCCGCAAGATAGTAAAAATCGATTGACGGATGCGCCGCGATCAGATCGATCACGTATTTTTCGGTGCTTTTGGTCACGTGCGTGCTGTCAAACAAGTCGCCCGCGATCAGAATCGCCTCCACGCCCGCATCCTCGGCGTAGCGTACCATGCGCGCAAAAGCATAACGGACCTCCATCTTCCGCTCTCTCGCTTTTTCGGGTGTTAAATTCGTTTCCATCGGCGAATCCAGGTGGATATCCGCACAGTGGATCAGCTTCATCGATCCGTCCTCCTTCGGGTGATTTGTGGGTGTTTTGGGGAAACCTTTTTCGAGAAAAAGGTTTCCCCAAACCCCTTCCAAAAAGCTTCCTCGCACAGAAAGCATTTTGTTTGTGCGCACGGGAATATCGGTGCGCGACGATATGGAAATAATCTTACGTGCACACGGGAACGTCAATGCGCCGCGACGCTTCAAACGGTCTGTTCATTTGCGGGATAGGCGTCCTTACCGTTCAGCCACGCCCCCGTCAAGCGCTCTCCCTCGTAGGTGAGCTTGAGCGAAAAGAAGGGTGCGTCCTCGTCCAACAGGCGCAAAAAGATGCGATCCCCCTCCCACATCGGAAGTGAGAGGAGCTTCTTTTTGTCGATCCATGCAAGCTCCCCCTCGTCGCATTCGCGCATCTGCCCCGTCCATTCGGTGCAGGTAAACAGATGCATATATTCGGTGCCGTACTCGTTTGATACAAAGGTGATGATGCCGCGGTAACGCCATTTTGTCACCGTTAGTCCCGTCTCCTCCAGCACCTCACGGCGCATGCAGTCCTCGGGGCTCTCGCCTGCCTCAAACTTGCCGCCCACGCCGATCCATTTGTCACGGTTTTCGTCGTTCACCTTCTTGGTGCGGTGGAGCATCAGATATTGCCCGTCTCGCTCGGGATAGCAAAGCGTTGTCATTTTCACGGCTCCCTTGCCTCCCGTTCCGCCTGCTTTTTGGATTTGTAAACGCGGAACAGATCCATATGCAGCTCGCTTTGCAGAGGCAACAGTAAAATATAGACGATCGCGTTGATCAACGCCGCCGCCAGAACCAGGATCCAATCCTGCAAAAATTCGGCGTGCAGGGTCATCTTCAGCCCTTGGTAGTGATAGAACCAAAGCAACATGTGCGGAAAGAGCGCCGAAAACAGCGGAAGCAGGGGCATGAGAAGATAGCAGATGCGGTTGGGACAGATCAGCTGCAGAATGCGCTTGGTGCGGTTGGAATAGCGCGAGGTGGGATCAAAGGAAAAGGCAATGATCGCCGAGATCGCCACCGCCGCCGCCACAACGCCGTACCAGATGGGTAAAATCCAGAACAGCGCCCCAACGATGGGCAAGAGCTGGGAGAACCAGCGCGCCGCCTCGGTATCCTCAACCTCGCCTGCGATGATCGAATCGTAAAACTCCCACGCGTTGCCCTGCAATTCAAACAGGTTCATGGTGGAGTACGCGTCCCCCTCGTACACGAACCAAAGATGCGGCACAAGCGCGTAGATCAAAAGGCAGATGCCGAGAATGGCAGGCAAAAAATAGCACAAATAGATCAGTGCGCGTGCACGTCCCGAAGAATAGCGGCTCATTTATTCTCCCCCGCAAGCTTGCCTTCCATCAAAAAGGCGGCTTCCATGTCGGCACAGCAGGTGGCGTACGCCAAGGGGAACATTTCCAGAGCGCGACCGACGTTGCCGGGATCCTCGGTGCCCGAAAAGCCCATGTGATAGCGAATGGCAAACGCCTCGTCACGCGTCAGGCGCATATACGCCGAGACGATGTACGCGGATTTTTCGCCGTGACCGTAAGGGAGCGTATCCTCGATGGTGTAGTAAGGCACGCTTTGCCATCTGCCGTTTTCATCCTTGACGTTGCGGAAGCTCGTTTTATAGAAGTTGACCTTGCAGATGTCGTGCAACAGCCCTGCAATGGCAATGCTCTCCTCGGGATATTCAATGCCGTACAGCTCCTTCATGCGCGGACGGGCAAGAATATCCTTGAGGCAATCGTAAACGTTGAGGCTGTGCTCCAAAAGCCCCCCCTCGTGCGCGCCGTGATAGCGCGTGCTGGCAGGCGCGGTAAAGAAATCACTGCCGTTGAGCAAAAAATCCAACAGCTTGTCGGCTCCCTCACGGGTGATCTTCTCGTTGTATATCTCTAAAAAGCGTTCTTGGTTCGTCATTTTTCCATTTCTCCTTCAAGTAAAAATTTCATCTTCTTTATTTTACCATGCAAAGCCGAAAAAGTAAAGACGTTTTGCGGCTTTTTTGAAAAAAATTCGGGAGATGGAAACAGAAAGGACAGAGGAACTTGCATTCCCTGCCCTCTCGTTTCGATTGGTACGATCTCACGGTTCCGTGCCCACTCCCACGTATCCCGTTTCTTCAATGATATACTGCCCCTCCGTGCCTAAGATCCATTCAATGAGGCGTGCAACGTTGGGATTTGGATTGTTTTCATACGTCACCGCATAAACGGGCGCGATGATGGGGTAAAGGTTGGCTTTGATGCTCTCGACGGTGGGCGCGATCCCATCCACGGCAATGATCTTGACCTCGGGATTTTGCACGATGCCCTCAAGGTAGTAGCGGAAGGAATACCCGATCGAGCCGGCGCGGCTTTGATAATCCACGACCTCCTCCACAACAGCACCCATGCCTTGAATGGTTCTGGTCTCGGCTTCCATCAAGGGGGTCGAGCCCATAAAGCGGATCATCATGCTCTGACTTCCGCTCCCCGCATCGCGCTGGAACGGGATGATCTCCTCGTCATATCCGCCCACCTCACTCCAATTGGTGATCTCTCCCGAGTAGATTCCTCTGATCTGCTCGCGCGTGAGGGAATCGATGGGGTTATCCTTGTGCACGAAGAACACAAACGCCTCCCAACCGATTTGCGTGTAGGCAAAGGTGGTGCCGCACTCCTCGGCGAATGCGATCTGTTCACGCGAGGGCTGCGCGCCGATAAAGAGATCGATCTCCCGTTGCGCAAGCTTTTGGTAGCCGCCGCGCGTGTTATTATATTCAAATACGCCATCGTCCAGCGTTACACTTTCGGGGTAGACCGCGTGCACGAACGCCGCATATACGGGAAACGCCGCCGATGCGCCGTCGATGCGCGGCAGCTCATCCTCCTCGCTCAATTGAAAGGTCTGACTTTTCAGCTTGACGATTTTGGAATCCTCGCGAAACGGCAGATACTCGTTGACGTTGATGTTGGGTGCTACGTCTATGGTGATGCTGTCACGGTAGAGCCAAATGCCAAGCTGAATGCCCGACAGGATCGCCACCACCAAAAACAGCGAACACAGCACGATGAGATATTTCTTTCGCTTTTTGATCCAAATTGCCGGAATGACAAACGGAATAAAGCAAAGCATCAAACCGATCTGCGGTACGCCAAAGGCAAACAGAACCAATGCAAGCATCAAAGCCATTGGCGTGGCAAAGCCGAATGCCACCGTAAACAAAATCTTTACAACGTTCTTCCATGTATCCGAATTCATAAGCAAAAAGCTCCTTTCTTGATAAAAATGAACCGTTTTCTCCTTCCATTTTATCACACCGCATGGAAAAAGTAAAGAGATTTTTCTCTCATTTATCGAAATTGTTCTCCTTTGGTCACATCAAGGACACAATTTTGTGGTATCATGAAAATGGAGTAATTTTGAAAGGACTTTACATATTATGAGAAAGACAAAAATTGTTTGTACGCTGGGTCCTGCCTGCCTGAAGGAAGACACGTTGGAGGAAATGCTGAAAAACGGCATGAACATTGCGCGCTTCAACTTTTCCCACGGGACGCACGAATACCACAAGAACGCCATTGCCCTGTTCCGCCGTGTGCGCGACAAAATGGGAGTGCCCGCCGCAGTTATGCTTGACACCAAGGGACCCGAGATCCGTCTGCGCGACTTTGAGGGCGGCAAGGTCACCCTGAAAACGGGCGACACCTTTACCCTGACCACCAAGGATTGCATGGGCGACGCTACCCGTGCCGCCATCACCTTTGCAGACCTCCCCACGCAGCTGTACGAGGGTGTGCGCTTGCTGTTGGACGACGGCAAGGTCGCGCTGAGCGTGCTGGAGACCACCGAGACCGAGATCCGCTGCCGCGTTGAGGTTGGCGGTCCGCTCTCCAATCACAAGAGCATCAACATTCCCAATTTTCATATTGACATGCCCTATTTGAGTGAGCAGGACAAGGCAGACCTCATTTTCGGCATCGAGCAGGACGTCGATTTTGTCGCCGCCTCCTTTGTCCGTTGCCGCGAGGACGTCATCCAGCTCCGCAAATTTTTGGATTATCACGGCGGTCACGCCATCAAGATCATTTCCAAGATCGAAAACATCGAGGGCGTTAACAACTTTGACGCGATCCTCAAGTACTCCGACGGCATTATGGTCGCGCGCGGAGATATGGGCGTCGAGGTCGCATTCGAGCGCTTGCCGGGCATTCAGAAGCGCTTTATCCGCAAGTGCTACCAGTCGGGTAAAATGGTCATTACCGCAACACAGATGCTGGAGTCCATGATCCACTCCGCCACCCCCACCCGTGCCGAGATCACCGACGTTGCAAACGCCGTATTTGACGGCACCTCCGCCGTCATGCTTTCGGGCGAGACCGCCGCAGGCGATCATCCCGCGCTGGTTGTAAAGGTCATGGCGCAGATTGCCGAGCAGGCTGAGTGCGACGCCTTTGAGATGGATATGTACAGCGGCATTCGCTACGACTCCGACACCTCCGACGTCACCAACGCCATCTGCGACGCCGCCGCAACCACCGCGCGCGACGTTGGCGCAAAGGTCATCATTGCCGTTACCACCTCGGGACTTACCGCGCGCCGCGTTTCCAAGTTCCGCCCCATGCAAATGATCGTAGCGGCAACGCCCGAGCTTAAGACCTTCCATCAGCTCAGCCTTTCCTGGGGCGTCATTCCCGTTCTGGCTCTGCATCAGAACAATACCGACGCGCTCTTTACCCACGCCATTGACTGCGCAAAGCAAAACGACCTCGTTGCCTTTGGCGACAAGACCGTTATCACCGCAGGCGTTCCCCTCAACCTGGAGGGTACCACAAACCTTTTGAAGGTGCAGATCGTGCAGTAAAAAACACACCGCGCAATCTTTGCAAAGGATGCGTTTTTGCAAAGGATGCGTTTTGTGGGGAGAACTTTTTCTCGAAAAAGTTCTCCCCACACCCTTTTCAAAAAGCTTCTGTAAGGGGTGCCTTCCATAAAGCAGGTTTTACCTACCGAAAAAAGCGAAAGGAGTACGGGCGGTTTCTCTGTTGTTCTTAACGGAGAAATTACGGGCGCCAAAAATCCGGCAGAGATATTGTTTTCTCTGCCGATTTGTGGTATAATGGGTACGATAAAACTTTGGAGGAGTAAATATGTCTCTTGATTATAATAAAAAGAATATTACTCTTGCCAAAAATCTTCGTAAAAATGCAACACCGCAAGAAAATCATTTGTGGTACGATTTTCTATCAAAATATGAGATCAGATTTCAAAGACAAAAAGCCATAGACAATTTTATTGCAGACTTTTACTGTCACAAAGCAAGACTGATCATAGAAATTGATGGGTCACAGCATTATACCGAAGACGGCAAACAAAAGGATGAATTCCGAACAGAAATACTTGAAGGGTATGATCTAAAGGTCATACGGTTTACAAACCGACAGATCAATACAAACTTTTCTGGTGTCTGCGAGTATATTGATGCTACCGTAAGAGCCTCCCTCCGAGAGGGAGGGGGACCGCGATAGCGGTGGAAGGAGCCTGCGTGACTTTAGGTTTGCGCTAACTTTATTGTAACGCGCTCTCCCTCAGTCGCCTACGGCGCCAGCTCCCTCCCGGAGGGAGCCTTTTGGTACGTGCAACCTTAGGGGTATGGGCTTTGCCCTGTGTCGGCGTTGCTTGCAACGCTGTAATACAAAGGCGAAACTTGCGATAAATGATAAATCATTGCTATAAATCATCGAAAGGAAACAAAATGGAAAACAGT
>JAFTKJ010000097.1 GCA_017453305.1 Clostridia bacterium | reverse complement strand
GCCATCTTAAAGTGCTTGGATTTTGCGCCCCAGTAGCCCTTGGCTGCCTTGAGCATAGACTTTCTTCTCTTGCGCGTCATCATTGCGCCCTTAACTCTTGCCATTTTTCATATCCTCCGTTTCGACTTATTTCAGAACCAGTGTCTTCAGATTCTCTGCCATCTTACCCTGCACCATCGTGCTGGAACGCAGATGTCTGAGTCTCTTTGCGCTCTTGTTACCGGTCTTATGACGGTGAGAGCTGTGGAACATTTTTACCTTGCCGTTTGCGGTAACGGAAAATCTCTTGGCAGAAGCCTTATGTGTTTTGACCTTTCCCATTTTGAATACTCCTTCTTTCATTTAGCGGCACTTGGGGCGTGCCGACAGTTTGTTTCTCTTGTGTGTTCGCGTGCCGAATTATTTTGCTTTGACAGGGGAAATAACCATACTCATGAATCTACCGTCCAGCACAGGCTTTTTGTCAACACTTCCGAGCTCTGCGCAAGCAGCCTCGAATTTTTCCAAAACCTCGCGGCCGATGTTCATGTGACTCATCTCGCGGCCTTTAAACTTCATCACCACGCGTACCTTGTTACCGTCGGAAAGGAAACGCAATGCGTGCTTTACCTTGGTTTCAAAATCGTGCGTGTCAATGCGGCAGGAAAGCTGAATCTCTTTCAGTTCAATGGTTTGCTGCTTCTTTTTTGCTTCCTTTTCGCGCTTATCACGTTCGAAACGGAATTTTCCGTAGTCCATGATCTTGCACACAGGCGGAGTTGCCTGAGAAGCCATCATAACCAAGTCCAATCCTCGGTCGTAAGCCAGCTCCAATGCTTTGGAAGAACTCATAATTCCCATAGACTCACCGTCGGCACCGATCAAACGTACCTCTTTTGCGGTGATCTCCTCGTTGAGCAGGTTCTCTTTGTCTTTCGCGCTAATAGTTCAACACCTCCAAGCGAAAAAAATACCGTACAAAGACAAAGTCTCCGCACGGCTACCCATTTCCCCCGATACACTTCGGGATCGATCAGATATTAACCCATATCACATCAGGTGTATAGGTGAGAGCAGAGAACTCTTCTTTGTTTTGCCCCAATATTATACACCGTTTCACCCCCGTTGTCAAGAGCTTTTTTGAAATTTCTTTTTGTTTTTTTGATTTTTTCGCAAAAAAAGATCTACGACATCCATGTCCATGGAAAACACGCACAAAAAACAGGAAAAAAATGAAGTAAAATTCTCAACTGTATGCTTTTTCACAAAAATTTTCGCGGATTTTCGTCATATTTGATGATTTACAAATCGGCCTTTTTGTTGTATAATATCCTTTGCCGATGGGCAACAGCCTATCGGGTTCCCCTTTTTTGCACACTGCAATTCTGTTTTTGCGAAATGTCAAGCTTATGACATCCCTGCGTAAGAACGGTCACGGTGTGCAATTTTTATTTTTACCCAAAATCCTCCCAATTTATCCACCTCTTGACAAAACCGACACTGTATTGTATAATAAATGTAGAATTCAACTCAAAGAAAGGACACCGTATGAATACCACTCTCGTTATTTTAGCCGCAGGGCTCGGTTCCCGCTTCGGCGGCAACAAGCAGATCTCCGAGGTAGGCCCCCATAAAGAGATCCTGATGGAGTATTCGATCCACGATGCCATCCGGGCAGGATTTACGCAGATCGTTTTTATATTGAAGGAAGATATGGTCGATCACGTCCGCAAAACGGTCGGAGAACGCCTCGGAAGCCGCGTACGCGTGGATTACGCTGTTCAATCGACCGATTCCCTTCCCTCATGGTATCAAATCCCCTCCGAGCGTACAAAGCCCTTTGGCACGGTTCACGCGGTGCTTGCCGCCAAGGACATGATCAAAGGCCCCTTTGCAACCGTCAATGCAGACGATTACTACGGCAAGGAAGCGTTTGTAATGATGCACGATATGCTGCTCTCTCTTGCCGATCAGCACGATGCCTGCATGGTTCCCTACATTCTCGGAAACACCATGAGTGAGAACGGAGGCGTGACGCGCGGTATCTGTGACATCGAAAAGGGCTATCTTTTGCAGGTTGATGAAACACACGACATTCATTACGAGGAGGATCACCGCATCGTGGGTGAATTCGGCGGGCTTGATCCGCAGGAAGCCGTTTCGATGAATATCTGGGGCTTTCATCCCGATCTGCTCCCCGTGATGCAGGATTACTTCGAGGACTTTTTGCATGCGCTCAAGCCTGACGAGATCAAGGCAGAATGTCTGCTCCCGATCATGGTAAACGATTTTTTGAAGAACAAAACCATTCGCGTGAGAGCCCAGGCATCTCCCGACCGTTGGTTCGGCATCACCTATCAAGCCGACCGTGATGCGGTCGCGGCGGCACTGGAGCTTTTGCACCGCAAAAAGGTCTATCCAGAGGATCTTTATCAATAATTGCTTCCATATTGAATAAATATCCCCCCGTATAACGGGGGGTATTTCAGTTTCGGGCATAGCCCTAATACTACTGGCGGCGCGCAAGTGCGCTTTTTATTGGCCTGTCAGCCATGCAATCGTTACTTGCCACCCGTAAACGGGTTCCACTGTGAGCCTCCCTTGTGTAAAGGGAGG
>JAFTKJ010000096.1 GCA_017453305.1 Clostridia bacterium | reverse complement strand
GTGAAGTGGGGAGTTTGGTAGCCTTCCCCTTGGGGGGAAGGTGGCGAGAGAAACGAGCCGGATGAGGGGGAGCCGTCGCAGACGGCGTTACTATTTCCGCATGTTCGCACCACATATCCCCTATGCGTCATCCTGAGCGGAGAGAGCCGTGTGCGGCGAACGGAGTCGAACTTTTGCGGGTCGAGAGAAGCCGCAGGCAATCGAGCAAGCAAAAGCGCGAGGCGCTTGCGCCGAAGCGGGATCTACGAAGGATTACCAATAGCTTTCCAAAGGGAAAGTTACATCCTTTATCGTGAGTGCACCCTCGCGACAAAATGTAACATTTGTTTGAGTAGGACAAATCAAACTCGTTACGAGATCCCTGCGTCGCTACGCTCCTTGGTTTTGGATCGGCTCGTTGCGCTTTGGCGCGCCTCCCTCACCAAAACTTCGACTCCGCTCAGGATGACGCACAGAGGGAGAGCGTAGCGATATACGGCTGCTTTGCCGCCTTCTCAGAGATGACGCATAGGGGGCGTTTTTGACTAAAATCCCAACGTGGACCGTCGAGGACGCCGGTCCCTACAAGTTTGTGCGTCTTTTTCGAACACGCGCACGGGTTTTCGTAAGGCTTCTCCTCAAAAAGAAGCCTGCCAACACCCTTACCTCAAACAAAACAACTCTCTGAGCGAGCAGGGTCTCGGCGGTGCCTGCGAGCTCGCGGCAGCCAAGCGCGCACGACGCGCGCGTCGAAAAGTGATACACGTGCTAACAAATTACGTCCACAAAACAAAAAGGGAGAGCACAAGCTCTCCCAATATCGATAGCTCAAAAACTTCCCTTATGGAAGTTTTTTGGAAGGGGTGTGGGGAGACCTTTTTTTCAAAAAAGGTTTCCCTACAAAAAGCCCTTATTACGCGTCCCCCACTTCACACAAAACAACTCTCTGAGCGCGTGGGGTCTTGGTGGTGCCCACGCGCTTGCGAGAGCCAAGCGAACCTGCGGTTCGCGTCGACCATCTGTGCACAAACTAATAAATTCAATGCACAAAACAAAAAAAGAAAGCACAAGCTCTCCCAATATCGATAACTCAAAAATTTCCCTTGTGGAAGTTTTTTGGAAGGGGTGTGGGGAGACCTTTTTTTCAAAAAAGGTCTCCCCACAAAAATCCCCCTAACCGCGTCACTGCGGTTGTTGCTCGTGCTCGATGAGCTTAGATTTGGAGAAGCCGCGGACGTGGTAATAGATCGAGATCAACGTGGAGGCGAGGAGCCACCCTGCGGGATACGCCATGGCGGTGATGATCAGGCGCGCGTTGTCGGTCAGGGGCATCGTTGCCGCAATGGCAGGAATCCAATGGTAGGTCAACAGATAGAGCATGAGCTGACGGAACGCGACGAAGGAGACCAGCATTGTGATCATGGGAACAAGACTGTCACCTGCTCCGCGCAAAGCGCCTGCATAGATCTGGTTGATACAGCACAACAGGTAAAACGGCGTAATGAATCGCAACAGAAGCGCTCCAATCACCACAACCTCCTCACGGCTGTTGAAAAACGCAACCATGGAGGGGGCAAACAGCATAACGGGAAGCATAAGGATCAGCACACTGCCAAAGGAAAGCAAAAGCGCCGTACGAACACCTTTTTTTGCACGCTCGGGCTGTCGGCTGCCCAGGTTTTGCGCCACAAAGGTGGTGGACGCAAGCGAGACCGACTGCATGGGAAGCAGAATGAGCTGGTCAATCTTGGCGTAGGAGGTCCAGCCCGACATGCCGTCGGGTCCGAATTGGTTGATGTAGGATTGTACAAACACGTTGGAAAAGGAGGTCACCGCCATCTGCAACGCGGAGGGGAGCCCTACCTTGAGGATCTTGGCAAAAATGTCAAGCTCAAAATTGAGCTGACGGAAGGAAAAACGGATGCAGGAGGTCGTGCGCATCAGCGTGATGATGACCAGAACCGCAGAGACGCCCTGCGCAAGAATGGTTGCAAAGGCGACCCCCTCCACGCCCATATTCAGTCCCAGAACGAAAAAGAGGTCCAGCACGGTGTTCAGCAGAGCCGACACCACCAAAAAGTAGAACGGGCGCGTCGAATCTCCCACCGCGCGCAGAATACCCGAGCCGATGTTGTAGATCATCAGACCCATAATGCCGGCAAAATACACGGTGAGATAGGTTTGCGATTGACCGAACACCTCGTCGGGGGTGTTCATCATGCGGAGCATAAAAGGCGTGACAGCAATGCCGATCGCGGTAAAGAGGACACCCATGACCAGCGTCATGGTCATAGCGGTATGTACCGTGCGTTGCACGTTCTTTTCCTGGCGTGCGCCGTAATATTGCGAAATGACCGCACCGGCACCGCCCGAAAGTCCGCCGAAAAAGCCGATGAGCATGTTGATGATAGGTCCAACCGATCCCACCGCCGAGTACGCTTCGTTGCTGACAAAGTTGCCCACCACCCAGGTATCCACCATGTTGTAAAGCTGCTGAAAGATATTGCCGATCAGCAACGGAAATGCAAAGATCAGCAAATGGCGAAGGATGCTCCCCTCCGTCATGTCTACGTCGTGCTTTTCCTTGGGACGAAACATCCGCAAGATTCCGCTCACTGCCATCGCCTCCTTGTCTCTGCCACATATTATACCACAAGCTTTACCAATTTGCAATCGCTTTTCTGTTTTTTCATTACTTTTTTTGACCAAGCCGCAAGTGCTCAAAAAGCGCGTCGAGACAACGCCTCGTCAAGCGAAAAAAACGCCGTCGCAGACGGCGTTCTTCTTCCCACACGGATGCTCCGCACTTCCTTGAACGTGTCATCTCTGCGAAGGCGCATAGGGGGCGTTTTTGACTAAAATCCTAACATGGACCGTCGAGGACGCCGGTCCCTACAATTTACGCCGCACTTTGAGTGGAATAAATTTTAAAATGCTTTCTTCGGTAAAAGCAAAATCAAAAAATCAACCGCCGAAAGCACCGCATCGGCAGGCTTCTCCTTGAGGAGAAGCTGTCGC
>JAFTKJ010000095.1 GCA_017453305.1 Clostridia bacterium | reverse complement strand
GAGCTATTCTGCTGTACGCATACAAAAGAAAAAACGCTGTTTCACAAACGAACAACGTACTGCACGAGAAGCAAAAAATAATCAAAACCGCCGCAGTGAAATGAGTTGTGTTTAGCAACTCATTTCACTGCGGCGGTTCAAGGCGGTAAAAGTTCTTGAGGGGGTGCGGGGGAACTTCTTGAAAGAAGTTCCCCCGCAAAGCCCCATGTCAAACCTGTTTAATAAGCAGGATGCTGTCGACTTTGAGGTCGAAGGAGAGGTTACGGGTACGGGTGAAGAGTTCTCCGCTGTGGTCGGCGTCCACGAGGTATACCTCGTATTCGGCGTTTTGACCGAGGTCCAGGGAGATCTTTTTGTTGGGCGAGGTATCGTCATCGGAGTAGTAGGTGACCATCGCGGTTACTTTTCCGTCCTTATCCACGCCGCAGAGCGAGTAAATATTTTCGATCTCATTTTCGGCAACAATTTCGGCGTCAACGTCATAGAAGTTTGCATACCAAGCCATAGGGTAATACCCTTTGAGCTTTTCGTAGGTGTAGAAATCGAAGACACCGTTGAAGGCAGAGGGACGCGTATCGTAATACATCAGCATATCAATCGAGGTGCGCTGTGCTGCAGAGATCACCGAGGCGATCAGAGCCGCGCCCTTCACGCCATGGATCATTTCGATGGTATAGCGGAACATATCGCGCCAGTTTTTCACGTAGTTCCACTCGTTGAGGATACTCTCGGTTTCGGTGTAGCCGTGAGAGTCAAGCTGCTCGCGGATCCAAGCGGCACGTTCGACCATTTTTTGCGGCTCGGTCAGATAGACGTGCCAGGAGAAGAAGTCGATCTCCACGTCTCTCTCTCGCATATAGGCAAGGAAGTTTTGAATCCACATCTCGCCCGGCTTGGCGTTTGCCAGCGCGGGGCCGCCGATCTTCAGATTTGGGAAGCAGGCTTTGAGGTGCTTTGCGGCGATTGCGTACAGCTCGTAAAACTGTACCGCCGTACCGCCCCAGCAACGCTTGTTGGGGGAGTTGTCGGGATCCAGATCGGGCTCATTCCAGATCTCCCAGTATTGGATATTGAGGTGATAGCCGTCTGCCCAGCCTTCGTTGTAGTGACGGATGATATGCTCACAGATCACAGCCCACTTATGGAAATCCTTGGGCGGGAGCGTACCGTGCTTTTTGATCTGATGCTCGATGGTCTGTCCCAAGCGGAAATAGGTTTCGGTGCCTGCGTCAAGCGCTACGAGGATCGCTTCGTCGGTGCAAGCGAAATCGTAAGATGCAGGATCGGTGGGATCGGCATCGAAATTCGGGAAAATATTCGTGATGTCGTGGCTGTAAGGACCGCCGTAAATACTATGAACCGCTGAATCATGGTTGCGCGAATAGGGAATGCGCGCGGCTTTGTAGTCCTCAAAGTTACTTCTCCACTGGTCGGTGGCGTGACGCTTGTGCCAGGGGCCGCCGTTGGTGGCGTTCAGTAGCTTGAATTTTCCCCCTTTTTTGGAAAGGTCAAATTTTAAGGTTTCCATAGTTGCTTTCTCCTTATTGATTTATTGATGATCTGTATTTTGGTTTTTTTTCTTTGCTTTTTTCAAAATCACAAAGCGAACGAAAACAGCGGTGGAGATCAGCACGATCGCGCTGAAGAGAGCCAGCAGTTGTTGCGCGTAGATCGGCATTTTGAAAAGCGAAAGTCCGTTCTCCTGAATCAACGAAAGAAGCGGGCTGATGGCAAGCGTAGTCAGGAATCCGACCACACCCGCGATTGCCTGGCAGATTGCCAGCGAATCGGCGCGCGACTCAAAGGGAACGTAATCGAATACCAGATTGGTCAGCGCACTGTTCACGCCGCCCATTGCAATGCTGTGGAAGATGTAATAAAGCGCGATCGCCACGATACCTGTGGTGGGAGTGGCGGCGGTGACGCACAAATAGGAAAGTGCCATTACAAGCAGACATTTTTCCATCATGTTGGCAAAGGAGGTGCGGTCGGCGTAGCGTCCCCAGAATTTGGACACCAGAATACGCGCCACGCTGCCGAAAATGCCAAGACCTGCAATCAGTTGCAGGCTAAAGCTCAGCTCTTTTGTCTGATAAGTGTAAAGGAAGGGGACGATGGCGTAGTTTGCGATATTATACAAAATAAAGATCACGATCACACCGCGAATGCTCTTGTTTTTAAGCAACGCAGAAAAGCTTTCCCGCAAGGGGAGGTTGCGTGGTTTGGTCTCGGTCTGCCCATCGGCACGCTTTTCCACAGTAAAGATCATGGTCAGGGTATGCAAAAGCATCAGCCCGAAGATGGTGAGCGCGCCAAGCAACAAAGCGGTTCCGGTATCGCCCTTTTCGGTGAAATAGTCGAACAGCGTACCCATGCCAAACGAAAACAGCGAGCCTGTGATCAGCGAAAAGATCTCCTTATTTGCCGTAAAGCTTCCACGTTCATGATCGTGCACCAATCCCATCAGCCAGGTGATCTTTTTGGGATGCGCGATGTTGTACAAAAGATATGCCAGCAGGATGAAGACAACGAACAGCACTGTTTTTGCGGTGGCTGTGAGGGGGACGATGGGAACTACGTACAACAGCATGAAGAGCACCTGGTTCAGCACACTCATCACTACAACGAAGCGTTTCACGCGGTTCTTGCGAATTACCATTGAAATCAACTGAAACAAGCATCCCAGCGAAATAATGGACGATAAAATTCCCGTCAGGCCGTCGGAAAGCCCCAGCTCCTTGGTCAAGGTAGTTAAAAATTGCCCCGCGACCAAAATGGATATCAGGTATTCCACCGCCGCCTCAATGATATACAGTCCTTGACTGCGTTTTAATTGTTTATCCAATATAAATCACTCCCTTCAATTTGCGCATATTATAGCACGGTTGATCAACAAAAACAATAACACTTTTTTGCCTATCATAATACTTTTTTGCGTATTATATCATGAAACAAAAATGTGTGCTTGCACAGACATTTTTGTGAAGCCATCAATACCGCAGGCGCACGGCGGTGCGCACAGCACGGAGTGCAAAGATTTGCGCAGCAAAGCTTTCTGCGGAGTATTATATCATGAAACAAAAATGTGTGCTTGCACGGACATTTTTGTGAAGCCATCAATACCGCAGGCGCACGGTAGTACGCCCGGCACGGAGTGCAAAGATTTGCGCAGCAAAGCTTTCTGCGGAGTATTATAGCACTCTTTTTTTGAAAAATCAAGAAAATAGTCTACGAAACTTTTTCGTAATTCTTGACAATCGTCTCGACGGCTGTTATAATGTGAAAAAAGGCGGTGATGTTGTGACGATGCGAGAGCTTGCAAAGCTTGCGAATGTGTCGGTTTCCACGGTCAGCAAAGCGTTTGGCGATGCCGATGACGTTTGTTCCGAGACCAAGGAGCGTATCTTTGCGCTTGCCAAGCAATACGGATGCTTTGGAAAATATTATAAAGGCAAATTCTCCAAAAAGGTGTTTGCGATTATATGCTCCGAGCTGATCAGCAATTTTTATATCGGCTTTGTGGAGCGCTTGCAGACCACCGTCGAGGAAAACGGCGGGATCGCGGTGATCTCGGCGGACCATTTCAACAACAAAAAGCAAGCTGAGCTGATCGAGTATTATGCCTCTTATCTGCACGTGGACGGAATCGTGGTGTTTGGGTTGCGTTCACCTGTCAAAAAGGGATACGATATCCCCATCGTGTCGATCTTTTCCACCATAGATGCCAACGTGGATTCGGTGAATGTCAGTATGACGGGGGCTATGGCAGATGCGGTTGATCTACTGTACCGAAAAGGGCATCGGGAGATCGCGTTCCTCGGAGAGCCGTTGACAATCGGAAAAGCAACCCTGTTTGAAGAAACTTGTACAAAATACGGTGACATTCAAACGCGCGTGCTTGAAAGCACAAACCGCTTTGAACAGGCGGGAAAGGACGGCGTTCGGATGCTGTTGCAGGAGGGAGAAATGCCCAGCGCGCTGATCTGCGCTTACGACAACATTGCCATCGGAGCAATGAAGGAGCTGAAAAAAGCAGGACTTTCGGTTCCAAAGGATATTTCGATCATCGGCGCCGATAATATCGACTCCGCCGAGTATACCGAGGTTCCGCTTACCACCATCGATTCGGCATCGGACGAGGTCTGCGCAGTGGTGTGGGAGCTGCTCCTCAAAAAACAGGAAAATAAATATTACCGCTCCAACCGTGACATTACCATCAAAGCCCGCCTGATCGAGCGCGATTCGGTAGGAGAGGTGTAAGGGGATGCGTTTTTGTGGGAAAACTTTTGAAAAAGTTTTCCCACACCCTTTCAAAACTTTTACCACTTTGAACCGCCGCAGTGAAATGAGTTGCTAAACACAACTCATTTCACTGCGGCGGTTTTGATTATTTTTTGCTTCTCGTGCAGTACGTTGTTCGTTTGTGAAACAGCGTTTTTTCTTTTGTATGCGTACAGCAGAATAGCTC
>JAFTKJ010000037.1 GCA_017453305.1 Clostridia bacterium | reverse complement strand
CGCGAGCGTAGTCGAACTTTTGCGGGTCGAGAGAAGCCGCAGGCGTTCGAGCAAGCAAAAGCGCGAGGCGTAGGCGCCGAAGCGGGATCTACGAAGGATTACCAATAGCTTTCCAAATGGAAAGTTGTTTGCACGCTCGCCGCGGCGCGCTATCTGTAAGCCTCCCTCCGAGAGGGAGGGGGACCGCGATAGCGGTGGAAGGAGCCTGCGCGACTTTGGTGTTTGATAAACTTCATTGTCACGCGCTCTCCCTCACCCGACTTCGTCGGGAGCTCCCTCCCGGAGGGAGCCTTTCTAAACTTTGCGCTTCGCTACGCCGGTCCCTACAATTTACGCCGCACTTTGAGTGAAACAAATTTTAAAATGCTTTCTTTGACAAAAGCAAAATAAAAAAACTGTAATCGAGAGTACTGCATCAGCAGCCTCCCCTGTGCAAGGGGAGGAAAGCGCGGTTTACCGCGCAGGAAGGGTTGTCCTACAAATCCCACTATGCGCCTTCTCAGAGATGACGCACAGGGGCAGAGTGTAGCGATATGCGGCGGCTCTGCCGCCCTCTCACAGATGACGCAGGCGCGGCAAAAGCTCGTCCTCGTATTTTTTGTTCAGCGCGTCGCCGTTTGGCATATTGGCGCTTTGCCATACCGCAGGGACGATCCCCTCGTCCAGCAAAAGCTGTGCGGTATGCATCATCAAAAGATTGATCGCAAAGCAATTGGCAAAGGTGGAGGTTGAGCCCATTTTTTGCTCCATTCCGTCAAGCGCAACGATCGAGTCGCCCAAAGGTAAGTGGTTATCGATGTAAACGTCTACCAGGTCGCAAAGATTTTGCCCCGATGGGTGACGGCTGGGGGCATCCTTTGGAACGACGTTTGCAAAGGACGTGGACGTAATTCCAATGGACTTGATGCCGCGCTCACGGCAAAGCAATGCCGAATCGATGGTCATAGAGTTGATCCCGTACGCGTTGACGATCACGAGCACGTCCCCCGCGCTCAGGCGATAGGAATCAAACACCGCGCGCGCATATCCCGGGGTGCGCTCCACGATATTGGAGCGCTTGGCTCCGTGGATCAGGTTGGTGCCGGGATCGAGAATGGCGTTGACGTGCACAAGTCCTCCCGCACGCCAAAGCACCTCCTCCACCGCAATGTTGGAGTGACCGCCGGGACCGATGACGTTGATCAGGCGTCCCTCCTTCAAAGCATCCGCACAAAGCCTTGCGCCGCGGCGAATGTGCTCCTCTTGTGTATCGGCGATCTCCGAGATCAAACGGATGACGCCCTCTTTGTAGCTTGATGTGATCGACATGATCTGACCTCCTTAAAAAATGATACGTTCATCATACCGCAAAAGCGATGCGCTTGTCATATCCTTTTTTATGAAGCGGTTAAGATTTTCTACGATTTTAAAAATGACTGTTGCTTTTTGCACGCGGAGCATGTATAATAAAGCAAAAGGGGGGATGAAAATGTCACAAAAGCTTCCAAAGCGATGGGAGATGGAGGAGGATCTGTTCGAGGCTTATACGGGAACGTGCACCCAAACCTCGGACGTGCATTGGCATTCGCATTTTCTATTGCATCTGATCACCGGCGGCTGCGGCGTGCAGGAGATCAACAACGTTCCCCACAGGGTGCAAAAGGGCACCGCCATTCTGCTCTCCCCCACCGATTTCCACCGCAATGTGGTGCAAAAGGACGAGCAGATCTCCTTTTGCGCGGTCCGCATCTCTGCCGAGCTGTTTTATCAGTCGGTCAAGGAGCTGTGTCCGCTCCATGCCTTTCCGCTGGTCACGCACCTGAGTGACCGGCAATTCGAAATCGTCAAGACCCTGTTTGCGCTCCTTTTGGAGGAGCAAGGGCGACGGGCACGGCTTGGATACGAGCGCTTTTCGGGGGCTTTGATCGAGCAGCTGATCATTCTGGTCCTGCGAAACAGCGACAAGGCATCCCCCACCGCTCCAAGCAAAATGCGCAAGGCACTTTTGTACGTGCATTGCAATTTCAAAAACGACGTCAAGGCGACGGTAGTGGCACAACACGTGGGCTACTCTCCCAATTATTTCAGCGCGGAGTTCAAGCGTGAAACGGGCATTGAGTTCCGCAAATATCTGCAACGTCTGCGCCTGGATTTTGCCATGAAGCTGTTAAAGCTTTCGCCCCTGAGCGTTACCGAGGTCTGCTTTGAATGCGGCTTTCATTCCCTGCCGTATTTTTCGCAGGCGTTCAAGAAAAAATTCGGGGTTTCCCCCGATCAGATCAAGGAGAAACATCTATGAATTGGCACGGAGGATGCGTAAGGCTTGCCTGCGACGAGTTGAAAAAACACGTCAAGGGAAAGAAAATTGCGCTGATGATGAATACCACGGCACTTGACAATGAAGGGCGCTTTTTGCTTGACCGTATGGTGGACGAGCAATGGGCAAGTGTCGCGTTCCTCTTTGGAATGGAGCACGGCGTGCGCGGAAATCTGTTTGCGGGGGACGGAAAGCTGGAAATGACCGACACCCGTACGGGTCTGCCCATTGTCAATCTGTACGATTACCCGAAATGTCAGCCGCCTGCGGAGCGGCTGTGCGAGGTGGACGCCGTTGTGTTTTGCGCGCAGGACGTAGGCGTGCGCCATTGGACGTACACACCGTGGATGATGTTGCTTTTGGAGTCTGCCGCCACCGTGGGATGCGAGGTCATCATTCTGGATCGCCCCAACCCCATTCGCGGCGATATCGTCGAGGGCGCTCCCGCGCGTACGGAGTACGCAGGAAAGCATCTGCTTTCGGGCTTTGAATACCCCCTGCGCCACGGAATGACCATTGGCGAGCTTGCCCTGATGTATTGCGACGTCAAAAAGCTTTCGCTCACGCCGACCGTGCTTCGTATGGAGGGCTGGAAGCGAGAGATGTGGTTTTCGCAAACGGGACTGCCATGGGTCCCCGCAAGCCCGAATATGCCAACAACGGATACGGCACTCTATTTTGCAACGACGGGGTTGCTCCAGGGCTCCAACCTCTCCCTCGGCGCCGGTAGCACCACGCCCTTTCAGTACGTCGGCGGTGTCGATCTGGACGGCGAGGCGCTTGCAAAAGCGCTCAACGCACAACAGCTGCCCGGCATCTCCTTTTTGCAAAAATATTATATGACCGTTCCCTACGAGCGGCTCTACCGCGGAGATCGCACCCCCGTATTGACCGACGGTGTCCTGCTTCTGATCGAGGATAGAGACGTCTTTCGCACGGTGGATACCCAGCTTGCAATCATGGAAACCCTGCAAATGCTCTTTTCCGACCGCGTGCAGTTCGACCATCACGCCATTTCCCGTGCCCGCATGGGAACGGACGAGATCTGCGACGCTCTTGCCGCAGGCAAGGGGCTTTCCGCGCTTTCCGCACAATGGCGCGCAGACGCCGAGGCGTTTGCACGCGCACGCGAACCGTATCTTTTGTATTGAGGCGAAAAAGCCCCAAATGCATAAAAAGTGAAAATGCGTATTGTATTTTCACTTTTTTTATGATATAATGTACTTGTCATTACAAATTTGACAAAAGCACACCCTGATTGGAGGTTTCTACAATGACTAACAAGATCATTATGCATATCAACTACGCAGAGCGTAGTTTTTGCAGCATTGGAACGCAGACCATTGACGATATCTGCCGCTTTGCCGCAAAAACCGGCTTTGACGGCATTGAATTCCGCGGCGAGATCCCAAAGGAGCTTTCGGGGCTTTCCTTCCGTGAATACGCCGAGCAGATTGCCGCAGGCAAGAAAAAGTACGGTCTTTCCGAAATTCTGTTCGGCATTGGCGTGCGCGAATGCCTCAATTCCGACCGCGAGGTGCGTGAGCGTGACATTGCCGAAACGATCGAAAAGGCAAAGATCGCGCGCGAGGTCTGCGAGTGCAACGTCTGCAACACCTACTCCGCCGGAATCCACTCGCCCATCTCCACCGTTCCCGCGCCCGGCTACGAATATCACGGCAGTGCCGCCGCCAAGCCCGAGCAATGGGAAATGATTGCCGACGCCTACCGCCGCATTGGAGAGGAGCTTGAAAAGATCGATCTGCGCTTTGCCTTTGAAACGCACATGCATTACGTACACGACCTGCCCGAGCAGGCAAAGAAGCTGGTGGATATGATCGACAGCCCCATGGTCGGTATCAACATGGACTACGGTAATACGTTCCTCTTCCCCACACGCCCCACGCTTGAGGAGGCGATCGACCTGTACGGGGATAAGCTCTTCTACCTGCACCTGAAAAACTACGCGACCGTTGTAGGAGCTCCCAAAAAGCTTGCCACCTCACTCTCCGAGGGAGAGATCAACCACCGCGCATACCTGAAAAAGCTGTGCGACGTCGGCTATACGGGTCCCATCGCCGTTGAGGCACCTCGCCCGGGCGATCGCCTCTGGTTTGCAAAATGCGACCTTGCCTACGTCAAAGAGCTGATGGAAGAGATCTGATCCGCAAGCGCAACCGAAAGCCAAAAAAGTCATGACCACCGGCTGTGCCGGTGGCTTGCACAAGCCCCCTTGGGGCATTCCACACGCTGAGCCTATAGGCTCGTCGAATAATCCGCCACTTGCGGTAGTTGCCCTAACGCCACAAATGTGGCAATCGTACAAAGGGGCTGATTCATTTAGCGCAGAACAAAAACACACAAGCAAAATAAGAAAAAACGAACCGCTTTTTCTGTCGAAAAGATAGAGAAAGCGGTTTTTTAAGGTAGAAATCCTTACGGATTTCGATATTTTATGTGTGTTTTTT
>JAFTKJ010000094.1 GCA_017453305.1 Clostridia bacterium | reverse complement strand
GAAAATAGGAATTGGGATCATTGGATGCGGTAAGATCGCGCAGACCCGCCATATTCCCGAATACGCGCAGAATCCAAACGCGGAGCTGATCGGATATTATGATTTTATTTACGAACGCGCCGAGGAAATGGCAAAAATTTACGGCGGCAGAGTCTTCTCAACGGTGGAAGAATTGTTGAATTCTGCCGAGATCGATGCCGTCAGCATTTGTACGGCAAACAATGCCCACGCGAGTATGACGGTCGCCGCCCTTGCGGCAGGAAAGCACGTGCTTTGCGAAAAACCAATGGCGACCACTCTTGCTGAGTGCGAGTCTATGGTAGATGCATCCGAAAAACATGGAAAAAAGTTGATGATCGCGCAAAATCAGCGTATGATGGTTGAGCACGTCCGTGCCAAGGAGCTTTTGGAAAGAGGCACCATTGGTACTCCCATATCCTTCAAAACCTGTTTTGGACATAGCGGTCCGGATCATTGGAGTGTGGATAGAGGAACCGGAAACTGGTTCTTTGACCGTGAGAAAAGCGGCTTTGGCGCGCTGGCTGATCTGGGAATCCACAAGATCGACCTCATCCAATATCTCTTGAGCAGCAATATCGCAAAGATTCAAGCAATGACCGCAACGCTGGACAAGCACTATCTCGACGGAAGTCCCGTTGACGTAGAGGATAATGTCATTTGTCTTTGTCGTATGGAAAACGGCATGATCGGAACGATCACTGCCTCGTGGACCTATTACGGCGAGGAGGATAACAACACCTCTGTTTACGGTACAAAAGGAATCCTGAAGATCAACTGTGAGGAGCACTCCATTGAGGTGCTTTTTGAAAACGGTGATCGTATGCTATATGAGCTTCCTTTCCAAGAGGTTTCAGGAATTATTGATACATTTGTAGACTGTATTGTCCGCGACACAGAGCCGCTTATTGACGGTAAGCAGGTTCTTCACGCGATGCGTGTATTCTTTGCAGCGGTTGGCTCGGTACAAGCCACCAAACAGATGGTGCTTGATGGAAAAATATAAAAGCAGATACTTAATAAGCAATCGGTTTTCAACTCGATAGAAAGGGAAAAACTATGGATTTTATACCGCATATGGAGCTATATCCGAATTACGAGGACGGTCTTTTCGATAATTATGACGGAACGCAAAAAATAGCGACAAACTCATTTCACAAGGACGGTAATATTCTTTACCTCATGGGCGGGACGGTTCTTTGCAAATATGATATTAGCGACAGCGAGGCTCCGAGACTGTTAAACAGAGCGGATATTGCCGCCGATCACACGGGAGATCCCGCCATGGATTACATTCGCAAGGAGAGCGCTCACTCGACTGCGATCGTTGACATTGGCGACTATCTTGTCATAGGGCTCAGAGGCGGTGGCGGCGGCGTTTCAAATATGGCGGACGGTGTGATCGTAGGAAACATCTCCATCGTAAACAAGGAAACGCTTGAAAAGGTCAAGGAATTGAATTTTGAAAACAGGGTTACGTATATCACCAAATATAATAATATTTTGATCGTATCCCTTCATTTTCATGGCTTTTATATTTATAAAATAAGCAACGATGCCGATATTATTTCATGCATTTTCAAGCATATCGTGGAAGAAAAGCCAAGGACCGCCCGCGCAATAGAGTTTCAGAACAGTGCGGTCTTTGAAGCGGAAGCGGGCAATATAAATATTGCCTTTGCATCTTACAGCTACGGTATAACCGTTTTTACTTATGACCTTGAAAACAATCTTCTCTCTCCCTGCTGCGATCTCAACCCCAAGGCTTTTCCCGATATGTATGATGTTGAATCAGGTATGAAAAACACCGTTTTCGGCATTACCTCAAAGGGAAACTTTGTATACGGCGGCATCACACCCGGCCACTACCGCTTCTACGTAACGTATCAAGACGCGGACCCGAAGCGAGTTGAAAAATTAAAGAACGTAGACTGGGATCGGTTTGATAAAAGGGGAATCATTTACGGTCCTCATGACAGCCTTGCAGAGAAGCATTATCACATGGAGCTCCCTGATATTGACAAGCCCGAATGCTACGGCGCTCATGCAGGGGATCCTTCCCCGTCCTTTTTGTGTACAGCGGGCGATTATCTGCTTTTTAACCTTGATAAGCAAGGACTCGGTGTTGCAAAAATCGAGAATGACGGCAAGCTGGCGTATATCGGACGAGCCTTGGAGGATCCCGATGGTCGAATGTTAACCTATCGAATACATTTTGACGGTGAATTTCTTTACTTGTCTTATAAGATGCCTGTTCCGAGTGCGGAGAAACAACCCGTATTCCGCATATATAAGGTGAGATCTACGTAAACAGCGACCCGCAGTCTCTCCGTAGCATACGAAGTAGAAAACATAGGTCCGTTTTTATGCCATCTTTTCTGTCAACTCTACTCAAAAGCAAAAGGGACACCAAACGGTGTCCCTTTTGCTTTTGGAGGCGCCACCCTTTCGAATCGGCTCCGCAAGCGAAGCGCAGCGGAATCCGGTTCGGTTTTGCCGCTCGGAGATCGGCAAACTCGCTTGCCAGGCGGAGAGCGAGCAAATTTTCGCGCAAAGCGCGAATGGAGGGTGGCGCGCCGCACAGATATTGCACTCCGCCCCCAAGTATGCTATAATAAACGCAGAAAGGCGGTGGGGATATGGATATGAAATAAATATCCCCCCGCGTAGCG
This sequence comes from Clostridia bacterium, assembly GCA_017453305.1. Lineage (GTDB taxonomy): Bacteria > Bacillota > Clostridia > Oscillospirales > CAG-272 > UMGS1865. The sequence goes on along the minus strand of JAFTKJ010000094.1, from coordinate 127 downwards.
GGGGGTATTTCATTTTCGGGCATAGCCCTAACGTCACTGGCGGCGCACAAGTGCGCGTTCGGGGGCCTGCCAGCCGTGCATAAGAATACTGACCACCCGTCAACGGGTTGTGAAAAATTTCGTTCTT
>JAFTKJ010000093.1 GCA_017453305.1 Clostridia bacterium | reverse complement strand
GAGAAAGCGGTTTTTAAGGTAGAAATCCTTACGGATTTCATATTTTATGTGTGTTTTTTAGCCGCGCTCCCGCCCTCTGCCGTACCTTTGTACGGCGACGATGGCGGGATCACGTCTTCTGCATCTGAATGACTCAGCCCCGTTGACTTTTTCCGTTGTCATTCATTGAGGCGTATCTTTATTCGTCTGTATTGCAGACCAGCTCGTGCTCCACCTTTGACGTATAGGGCCTGCCCAAAATAAAATTGATGGCTTCCTCTGCGATTTTATCCGTAGAATATTCAACACTCAATACCCTTACGGAAATATCCTTCAATACAGAAATATTATCAAACCCCGCAATCGGCACGTCCTTTGGATAACCCAAATACTTCAATGCTCGCATTGCATAGTAATCATTCCCGCAAACAATTCCGCCAAAATCTGTCAACTCCTCAATCTCTGTAACAACGCGATAGCTTCGCCCAAGCTCGTTCATAGCTTGCATAAATCCATCCAACCTGAGCCGTTGCGCATTGATTGCATGCAAAGGCTTCTTTAAAGCCGGGGCAAAATATAGAATATCCTTGCAGGCTACCGCTTGGGCAAGCCGTTTTGTTAATTGGCGCATTGCCATGCCATCGTCTATCCCGATAAAGGGAAGATCAAACAGTCTGTTACCGATCAGAACGATCGGCTTTTTGATCGTGTGCAGATAATTCCGATATTCCTCACTGTCGCTTCCTACCGAAAACAAAACGATACCGTCAACACCAATATAGTCAAAGTATTCCAGCGCCTGTTTTTCAGTTTTTCCATTTTTTTCCGAGAACTGAAAAATAATAGAATAACCAAATTTTTTTGCCGCCTTTATCAGACTCATGGCAAGCTTGGAAAAATATTCATTATTAAGATCGAAAAGCACCACACCAAGCAGCATGGAATTAGCCTGTTCCCCTCCTTGGATACTTGGGCGGTAATCGTATTCTTTTGCAATTTCAAGGATTCGATCCCTTGTGCTTGGACTGATCCCGTCTCTGTTGTGAAGCGCGCGGTCTACTGTTCCTTGAGACACACCGCATATCCTGGCAAGCTGCGTCGTCGTAATTTTGGAGAATCTTTTCATTTCAGCAAAAGCTCCTTGCGGATCACGGTATGATTCAGTACAATTCTTTTTTCGAAAATTTCAAAATCCACATCCACCCCGTCGACGGTTATGTTTTTAATATCCTCACAATTCGGAACAGAAATCGAACACAGCGTAAGCGGATCTCCAAGCATCCGGATGCGGCAACCGGTGCTGTCCAATTCTACAGTTCCCCAGCTTTGACAAATGCTGAATATAAATTTACCGCACCCCCCAATAGGAGAAAATCCAATGTGATTTTTTGTCATATCAAACGTAAAGCCACTGTAAATTGGCATCAATGCATAAGACGCCATCGAGCGCGCATAGTTGTGCCCACATTCAATTTCATCCCACGGATTGCGTTTTTCTCCATCGTAACGATTGCGAATCGCATTGACCATCGTCTCGCATTCATCGACGTATCCGTTTGCCAGCATCAATCCCGCCGCGGCATATTCAAAACCCGTCATGACCTCCTCGCAGTACGGAATCGGAATGATCGGCTTTTCAAAACGCTCGGGGTAGGAGCAAATAATCGTCCCAGCCTCATCATCTACCGCAAACAAACGCCACATATTTGCGACATTACGCATCGAAGGGATGTAATTGTATCGATATAAGCTTTCCAGCGCTGTGCGCTTCTTATCTTCGTCAAAAATCGGAGCTGCGCCGATCATCGCGCCGTGCCATTCTGCCAGCATCTGGTCGATGATGCATCCGTCGCCGATTTGGTATTTGATCTCTCCCGCCTCGGCATTCCAGTAATTCGCTCCAAAGACTATATTTTGATCTGCCTCCGTCTCAAAGCGTTCCAGAATTCCTTTATCCGTCAAGTCGATCTTTTGACAGAAATACTCTCCGTTGAACAGATGCTCATTTGTCCATGCTCTTCCGTTTTCGTACATCGCGCGGTATTTTTCGGCGCGCGCAACATCTCCAACCGCCTCCGCCATCTTGGAGCCGCAATCCAAAGCCAACAAATAAAAGCCTTCCAGCCAAGAGTTGGGACCAAACAGTTCCATATCCAACGTGTGGTGCTGTCTGCCCTCCATCACGCCGTCCATATCGGCATCCCAACGATCCGGATTCTTAGGGGACCATGCGTATTCCAGCATGGAAAAGATCTTCTCTGCATTTGCGCGCAGCCAGTCGGTGTCCCCCGAAAACTTCCACTCTCGGTAGCATTTGATCACTTCACCCATCTGCCCGTCCACGCAGGCGCGGAAGATCCACGGCTTGCGCCCAAGGGGAAGCATGATGCGAAACGAGGACTTTCCATCCTCTCCAAGTGCATATTTCAGCGTCACGTCGCGCAAGGAACGCTCCAGGCGCGGAAACAAGAAAGGAAGTGCATATGCATAATTCCAGACGTGCTGGCAGCTACCCTCACACGATCCGGCCGTATTGTGGACACCCTCCCATCCCCAAAGGGATCCGTCGGTCAAACGAAATACCGTTGGACTTTTGAGGACAGACAAATTGGACGAGATCGCATCGATCATGGTCTGTGGTAAACTGCAGGATTGCAACGCATCCGAAAACGCTTTCGTCTTTTCATAAAACGCATCATAATGTGACATCGCATATTCTGCCGTTGCACGGGAATTTTCAAACTTCGTCGCGTAGTAATTTTTCCAAAGCCCACGCTCACTCTCCTGCAGGTCCTTTGCCCAATAATTATACATGTTCGGTGCATTCCACGCTATCACGAAGCGCACGCGTCGGCTCCCTCCTGCGGGAATATTGAAATAAGCAGCCAACGTTGCATGATCGTTTTTACCGGCAGTAGGATAGCTCCGTTCCGGTATCCGATCCAAGTCGGTAAAATTGCGCCAATATACACTTTGCGCATCCTGCCACCTGCCACGATACCAGTATTCCTCGGCAACCGTATCCGCTCCGTCGCAAAGCATGCAAAGATCAAAATACGCCCTGTCATCCGCGCCGTTTGCAGTGTCGCACAAATAAATCCCGCGGCTTCCATTCTTTTCAAACGCGCTGTTGATCCCGGCTGTACTCGGATTTTGTAAGCTGAGACCAAGCACACAGTCGGCATCACGGTCAGTAACGTTCTTCAATTCCCATTCGAACATCGCCACGGGCAAGGAGGAATTGTCCTCATCATGCGGTATAAAAGGATTGAACGCCGTCAGACATGCAACAATTGGAAAATTCTCCTCCTGCAATTGCAGCTGTGCCACAGGAAATCGACCGTCAAAGCTGACGTCGCGGAAGTGCGGAAAACCTGCCATCGTTTGCGTCGGAGTGCCACAAGAAAAATCCCCAAGGGCTGTAACGCAATCCCCTTGCAGTACCTTTGAGATTCGCCTCCCATCCTGTGTTACACGGAGCGCAAAATGCGAAAATCCATTGTGCGAGTGCTTGTTTGGGCGATTAAAAATTTCCCAATCCCGAAAGGAGCCATTTCCGGCAAGACCGACACTTCCGCTTCCGATTCCACCGAGCGGAAAGGAAATGTTTTTGATTTTTTCGTTTTGATAAATCATAGATACCTCCATGTTTTTTATTCCACAACACCATTATATAATCAAGCGTATACCGTGTCAAGTTACACGGTAGTTTTTTCAAAAAAGGCTACCAAAAAAGTGGTAGCCCTTTTGAAAATATTTCTCCGCTTCACAGTTCCGGGGGATCTCTCCTTTGAATCAGTTCAAACAGTGCAGCATTTCCGCATTGGCGCGATAGTCAGCAGGCGTGAGGATGCGTTCTTCCCCGTCCGTCTTTTGTTTGGTCTTTCCCGTTTCGTACATGAATACACCACGGTATCCGATCTCGTCCAGCTTTTTCATCACGGCTTTCCAATCCAGCAGTCCATCACCGGGGAGCCAATGGCGCTCGTTGATAAAATCGTAATCGGAAACGTGGAGAGTAACGATTTTCTCCTTTAACGCCTCGATAAATACGAGCGGATCCTCCTGCAAAAGGTGATTGGTATCAAAGCAGGAACGAAGATACGGATTTGCATCCAAAAGCTGTAGCATCTCCGCAGAGTTTTTTGCAAGGCAGGTGCGCGGCAGATTTTCCACCGCGAGGACAATTCCCGCACGCTTTGCATCCTCTGCCAACAGATCCAGCGATTCGCATGCCGCCTTCATGGCTTCAGGGCGCTTTTCGTCGGAAATCGGCTCTCCCGAGGGATGGATAATGGCATAACGAAAGCCCTCGGCGCCCGCACGCTTGATCCATTCACGTTGATATTCCACGGCAAAACGGCGTTCATCCGAATTCAAACGTGCGATATTGTAGATCTTAAACGGAAAAAAGCGAAGGTGAAAGGACCAGGTATCCAAGCCCTCAGCACGCATCTGTCTTGCCACCGTGGCAAGATCCAGCTCGTCAAAGTGAAACTCTGCAACGCTGACTTCCACGGCTCCAATACCGTTTTCGCGGTATTCGGCAAATTTTTCGCGCGTCAAGCCCTCCAGCTTTGTGGAAACACCAATCATTCTGTTCATGCCCGTCCCCCGTTATTTTGCAATGGCTTCCTTGATCATTTCATTGATCCGCTCACGAATGCGGATCAGAGTTGCGGCTTCGTGCGCACAGCGATCAAAGCGGATCTCCTCGCCAAAGAGCTGCTCCAGCTCGGCAACAACCTTTTCCTTACCGTAATACTGCTCTGCCAGCTTCATGGCGCGCACGTCCTGCAACGCCTCGTAGAAGGAGAGGATGCGAATGGATTCCTGCGCACTGCCATCGTACGCAGGATAGACCGAAAAGGCATCGCCCGCGGGGAATGTGTAGCCCGACGAGGTATCGAGATAAGGATTGATAAAATCTGTGGAGCGAAGGTTATTATAGAAATTGTAGCCCCACTGCAAAAATCCAACGATATTGAATTTATAGAGTTGCAAGCCAATGGAGCGTGTACGCCACAAAGGCATTGCAATAAAGCGGTTGGAAACTTTGACACCCTGCGAGCAGCAATAATAGGTCCAAAGTCCGGAAACGTCTCTCTCAATAAAAGGATCAATGTGATCGCTTGATGGAATCGGGATCTTGACCAGGCCTTGCTGATAATACTCGTAATTGGAAAGCGCATCCATGATCGGATAATCCTTCAAAATATCAGCAACTACGTTCTTCGCCGCGCGGTAGCTCTCCAATTGTAGCTTATTCGGCTCGTCGGAAATATGGAAATAGCAGCGCTTGTCGTCGCCTCTTGCCTGCATGTGAGATAGGAACGCAGGCAGGAACGCACGCAGGTATGCGGTATATTCCTCCCCTGCTGCCTCGGTCTCCCAGCCAAAAATGCGCTTGTACTCACCGTCTACGGTTGCCATGATCTTGGGTGCGTGCTCCGCGCCCCATTGCGTGAACAGATGCGCGATCTCAAAATATTTAATTCCCACGCGGTCGCACATATCGATCCAGCGGTCCAGCTTTTCAAAGCCGAAGGAATATTTTCCATTCTCTACCGTTACGTCCACCAATTGAACAGTCGTACGTTCACCGCCGATCTGGGTATCCAACGGAGGGGTGTGAATGGGTGTAAGCAGCATATTGATGCCGTTGCGCACGGCGGTGGCGGCAAAGTTTTCAACAATTCTCCAGTGCTCCTCCGACCACGCTTCCACGTGATAGTAGTTTGCAAGGCAATCGCAATGGAACCACTGCGTCAGAAGCATATCCTGCGGCGGCAGAAGCGCGTCCAGAATCTCCAGCTGCAAAATATCCTCGGTGCGTACGTTGCCCTCGGGATCCAAAAGGCTGACCTTGATGGAATACTTGCCTGCCGGCAAACGGTCGCGCAGATCCAATTCGAACCAAACCGATTGCGTCAGATGCGTGATTACGGAAACGGAGCCTTTGTACTGCAGAGGAGTGAGCACGTCGGGATAAAGCCCCGGTGTATTTCTCAAATAGTTCCCGTCGGTTTCCGTGTAAAAGCTGGGAATGGTTACGGGAACCTCGTCCACGTGGCGCATGGAGATCAGCTCCTGCGGTACACCCTCGATTTTAATAGGCATGTTCACGGAACGGCGCATCTGTACCGGCGTGCTTGCATCATCGGTATAGAGCAGCTGCCAGGAAACACGTTCATTGCGCAAAGCGGTGAGCGATTTGAGAGTAGGATATGCGCCAATGGCACTGTCAGAAAAGCATTTTTCCATAGAGGAAACAAATTTGGTCTGTATCATAGCCTTGATATAAATCCTTTCTAATAATTTAATCGGGTCAACTGTCACCAGTATAGCACGAAAACTCGTAATTTGCAAGCCCCGATTTTAAAATCGAGCCGAAATCGCAGAAAAAGAGAGCTAACATTCAAGAAAAGTTCTTGCAAATGACCACGCATTATGTTATAATAGAAATCGGGCAGGCTGTGTCCTGCAATTCTGAGCTTCGATAGGAGAAAAACGAATGAAGATCGCATTGATCGCACACGATAAGAAAAAAGAAGATATGATCCGCCTTGCTGTCAAATACCGCGAGGCGCTCGCTCCCCACGAGCTGTTTGCTACGGGCACCACGGGCACCATGGTCATGGGCGAAACAGGACTGAAGATCACCCGTATGAAAAGCGGTCCTTTGGGTGGTGACCAGCAAATCGGTTCTATGATTGCAGAAGGCAAGTTGGACCTGGTTGTGTTTTTGCGCGATCCCTTGACAGCGCAACCGCACGAGCCCGACGTATCTGCACTCCTGCGTCTTTGCGACGTACAAAATATTCCGCTTGCAACCAACGTAAAAAGCGCGGAGATCATGCTGGAAAACCTTGCAAGCCTGGATGCCTGAATTCTTCTCTCGCACGATTTTACATAGATTTTACATAACTATGATAAAAAAATTGACGTTGGCCTGATAAAATGTGTCGTGGTGCGCAAAATGTACCATGACACTTTTTTGTTTTTTAAGAAAGGAAAATCTATGAACGCAGTAATGGACTTTATATTCCATAATCCAAACTTTCAAATTTTGGATATGATCCTCGGCTTGTGTCTGTTTTTGTTCGGTATGAACTTAATGGGTGAGGCGTTGGAGCGTCGTGCAGGTGGCGCACTCCGCACACTGCTTGGCAAGCTGACAACCAACAAAATGGCAGGCTTTTTGACAGGTCTTGGCGTCACCGCCGTCATCCAAAGCTCCTCAGCAACCACGGTCATGGTGGTCGGCTTTGTAAACTCGGGACTGATGAATCTCAAGCAAGCCATCAACGTCATTCTCGGTGCAAACGTAGGTACTACGGTCACCGCATGGATCCTGAGTTTGAGCGGCATTGAGGGAAGCGGCATTCTGGAGCTCTTCAAGCCCTCTTCCTTTACCCCCATCCTTGCCCTTGTCGGTATCATCATGTATATGTTCCTCAAGGGAGATAAGAAAAAAGACACCGGTTTGATCCTTTTAGGCTTTGCCACCTTGATGTTTGGCATGGATACGATGTCGGGCGCGGTCAAGGGACTTGCAAACGTTCCCGAATTCACTCAAATCTTTACCATGTTTGAAAATCCCATTCTCGGTCTGCTTGCGGGTGCGATTTTGACAGCGATCATTCAGTCCTCCTCCGCGTCTGTGGGTATTTTGCAGGCGCTCGCCGCAACCGGAAGCGTCAGCTACGGTGCCACCATCCCGATCATCATGGGACAAAACATCGGCACCTGCGTCACCGCAATGATCTCCTCCGTCGGCGCGACAAAGAATGCAAAAAGAGCCGCTTTCGTGCACCTCATCTTCAACGTGCTGGGCTCAATCCTGCTTTTGATCCTGTTTGCAATCATAAAAGCCATCTTTTCACCGCTCCTTTTGACGCTCCCCGCAACCGAATTCGGTATTGCCGTTGCCCACTCACTGTTTAACGTCGCCTGCGTGATCATCTTCCTGCCCCTCTCTTCCCTTTTGGAAAAAATAGCAATCATGCTCATTCCCGATGCCAAGAAACCCGAGGTCATTTCCGAATTGGACGACCGTCTCCTTCAAACGCCGCAGCTGGCGCTGGAACGTTGCCGCGTTTTGGTAATGGAAATGGCAGACGCCGCCAACACGGCAATGATGGGCGCTTTGGAATGCCTGGAGGAATATAATCCCGACACCGCACAAAAGGTTCGCGTTGCAGAGGATTTGACAGACCACTACGAGGACATTCTCGGAACCTATCTTGTCAAGCTTGGAAGTCACCGCATCGGTGAAGAAAACAGTGCTGAAGCAACCGAGCTGCACAAGCTGATCGGTGATATTGAACGCATTGCCGACCACAGCGTCAACGTGCTGGAGTCCGCTGAGGAGCTGAACGAAAAGGGATTGGAATTCTCTGCTCCTGCACGCGCAGAGCTTGCCACCATGACAGGTGCCGTGCGCGAAATTTTGCGCCTGACGATGTCCGGTATTTCCACGGGCGATCTTGCTGTTTCTGCCAAGGTTGAGCCCTTGGAGCAAATTGTAGATGACCTGAAAGAGGAACTGCGCACCCGTCACATCATGCGTCTCAACCGCGGCAACTGCTCCATTGAGGCAGGCTTTGTTTGGTCGGATCTGTTGACCAACCTGGAGCGCGTATCCGACCACTGCTCCAACATTTCCGCTTGTATCATTGATACCGCTCACCACAACCTCAATCTGCACGAATCCACGCGTTCGGTCCACGAAAACGACACATTCTATGCAGAACAGCTCAAAATCTATCGGGAACAATACAAGTTGAGCTGAATTCCATAAAACAAGGGGCTGAGTCATTCAGATGCAGAAGACGTGATCCCCCCATCGTCGCCGTACAAAGGTACGGCAGAGGGTGGGAGCGCGGCTAAAAAACACACATAAAATATCGAAATCCGTAAGGATTTCTACCTTAAAAAACCGCTTTCTCTATCTTTTCGACAGAAAAAGCGGTTCGTTTTTTCT
>JAFTKJ010000092.1 GCA_017453305.1 Clostridia bacterium | reverse complement strand
CCCTCCTTCAATTACTCTTTACGGGGGTCAATGTACTTTGCAGCATCATTGAATCTACCGTACGTGCCTTTTGCCTTTTCGTAGGCTTCGTTGGGCTCCATGCCCTTTTTGATCATATCGGTCATCTTGCCCAGAGATACGAACTCATAGCCGATGACTTCGTTGTTCTCGTCCAGAGCCATGCGAGTGCAGTAGCCCTCGGTCATTTCGAGGTAACGAACGCCCTTTTCCTTGGTGCCGTACATGGTACCAACCATGGATCTTTCGCCCTTGCCGAGGTCTTCCATGCCTGCTCCGATGACGAGACCGCCCTCGGAGAATGCGGATTGGCTACGGCCGTAAACGATCTGCAGGAACAGTTCTCTCATTGCGGTGTTGATAGCATCGCAAACGAGGTCGGTGTTCAGTGCTTCGAGAATGGTCTTGCCGGGCAGGATCTCTGCAGCCATTGCTGCGGAGTGGGTCATACCGGAGCAGCCGATGGTCTCAACCAAAGCTTCCTCGATGATACCGTTCTTGACGTTCAGAGAAAGCTTGCAGGCGCCCTGCTGGGGTGCACACCAGCCCACACCGTGGGTGTATGCGGAAATATCGGTGATTTGCTTTGCCTGGATCCACTTGCCTTCCTCGGGCAGGGGAGCAGGACCGTGGTCACAGCCCTTTTTCACAACGCACATGTTTGCTACTTCAGTGCTCTGTGCGTAAGGGAATTCACTTACGTTGCTCATTGTTTTTATCTCCTTTTTATTTTTTAAAACAAGTTCAGTTGTCGCCTTTGATCAGAGGAGCGACTGCCTCTGCGTAAAGCTTGCCGATGAACTCCGCACCGTTTTGATTGGGGTGTACGCCGTCGGCAGAATAAAATTTCGGTTCGGGCTGGTTTTTCAGCGCCTCATCGAAAATTTGATCCAGTGGGATATAGACGTCTGCAAACTCGTCGGCAAGCGAGCGGACGATCTCCAAAATGCTTGCAAGCTCATCTCTCCACGCCTCTTTTTCCGCGCAATCGAGGAGGAAGGGGGCGAGAATAACGATCTTTGCATTCGTCTGCTTTTTCACACGCTCCAAAATGGCGCGGTAGTTTGCGGCAATCTGTGCATCGGTTGTCTCAACGTGATGACTGTGACGATGCCACACGTCATTGATGCAGATCAAAAAGGATACGATATCCGGCTGAAGTGCAATGACGTCATCGTACATACGGTCAAACAGCTGATCGGTGCGGTTGCCGCTGATGCCGAGGTTGATGAACTCGATCTCCTCATTTGGAAATGCATCCCGAAGTGCCGCCGTAGCAAACTTGGGGTAGCCGTTGCCCATATTATGGTAGTTTCGTTTGTCTCTGCCGGCATCGGTGATGCTGTCACCTTGGAACAGGATTCTCATAATCGAATCTCCTTTTCGGTAGATGTAAATTAAGCCAGAACCTCGCCGTAAACGGTGCCGAAGGCGCAAGCGGCGTTGCACTCATCGGTGTCGATGTGCATTGCCAGCGCAAACTTGGGGCTGACGCGACAAACAACGTCGTCGAAGATCAAAGGACGAGCGGTGTCAAGGCGAACCTTAACGATCTGCTTGTCGGTAACGCCGATCTTTTCTGCATCCTCGGGGGTCATGTGGATATGTCTCTTTGCGATGATAACGCCTTCGCTGATTTCAACCTCGCCTGCAGGGCCTACCATCTTCAGGCCGGGGGTAGCTGCAACGTCGCCGCTCTCACGAACGGGAACGTCCTTCAAGCCGAGCACGCGTGCGTCGGAGAAAGAGAGCTCTACCTGGTTTGCGGGGCGCGTAGGACCAAGCACGCTGACTGCGAGGGTCTTGCCGTTGGGACCTACGAGAGTGATTTTTTCATTGCCTGCGGCATATTGGCCGGGCTGGCTAAGCTCCTTCTTTACGGTCAGCTCAGCACCCTTGCCGTACAGAATTTCAACTGCTTCCGCGGTCAGGTGGATGTGGCGCGCGGACGTTTCGATCAGGATCTTGTTTTCCATAATTTCAAAACCTTTCCTCGTTTTAGTAATATTTTGTGTGTTGACACCAATGGACGAACACAATACTCCATACTATATCATTATAACACATATTTTGTCGCTTGTAAAGAGTGTTTTTTTAAAAATCCTTGCTTACAAAAGAAAAAAGTTGGAGAAGATATAGAAAAACGAATTTGGAAAATCAAGGAGGAGCAACCGATGCGTACATTTGAGGATCAAAGTCATGCAAAAAGGGAAGAAGAGGAGGCAAGACAACTGCAATTGGAGAACATTGCAAGCAGTAGCGGAAGCGTTGCCGAAAACAGCAGTGAACGCTTTCAATGTATCTCCATTATCGGGCAGATCGAGGGGCACTACGTCCTTCCCGAGGGGCAAAAGGCGACCAAATACGAGCAGGTCATCCCACTCCTCGTTTCTATTGAAGAAAGCGAGGACGTGGATGGGGTGCTGATCATTCTCAACACGATGGGAGGGGACGTGGAGGCAGGACTTGCCCTGGCAGAAATGATCGCATCCATGACCAAGCCGACGGTCTCCTTGGTGTTGGGGGGAGGGCACTCCATCGGTGTGCCGTTGGCAACCGCAGCCAAGCGCTCATTTATCGTTCCAAGTGCTACTATGACCATTCATCCCGTGCGTATCAGCGGCATGGTTGTAGGCGTTCCGCAATCCTTCCGCTACATGAGCGAGATGCAAAAACGGATCATAGATTTCATCTGCGCACATTCCCGTGCCGATGCTGAGGCGGTACGGGAGCTGATGATGCGTCCTGACCAGCTTGCCACCGATTGTGGCTCGATTATTGAAGGGAGCGAGGCGGTCAAATATGGAATTATCGACGAGGTTGGTGGATTGGATCGTGCATTGGCTTGTTTACGTCAAATGCGCAAAAAAAACGTTGATAAAGGTCGAAATAATCCATAATTCAATAATAAGAATTATTCTAACTTAAAATAACTGCGAAAGAAAGTCAAATTTGCATAGAATAGAGGAGAGAAAAATAAAATAAGGTATTGAAAGTGGAGCTATATTGTGATATAATAATTGTATCTGTGTTATTTTATGCTGATCGGAAATCGGGCTGTGCCACGCCGTTTGACGCGGATGCACGTTGCCGAAAAGCTCACAGCAATTATGAGCAAAACCGTTTTCAAAACCGGCATCCGCTGCCCATCGCGCAGGCGTGCATGCGTCAGGTACGGGACGGTAAGGAGGATTTTTTGAAGACTGATATGAAGCTGCGCTCCGGCGCTACCATTCCGCACATCTCTTTGTCTGATGCGGAAAAGAAAAACTATCTCACGCGCAATATTCTCAACAGAATGCACCTGATGCCTGTGGGAGACCCTGCCGCCTTTGACGAAAACGAGGATGGCAGCATTACATACTTTTTTGATCCCACCAAGGTGGTGGAGGCGCCCCCTGAGCTTTGGTACGCGCCGACTCAAAAGACCGAGACGATGACTTTGGAGAGCGGCGTGGAGATTACTCGCATGAGCACCAAGCGTGCAGCCACCTGCGGCTTTTATACGCAGGAGCGGCTTTCGCAAATGAACTACGACGTCATTGAGGAGCCCGTTGCGTATACGTTGCGCAACGATAAGAGCGTGATCTACTTTTACGACAAAAAGACCGCTATTCGCCGCCCGTTGATGTGCGTGCAATGCGGTAAGGAGGTACGCTACCGTCGCAAGCTTTGTAAAGGCTGCTTTGCTGACGATCTTGCGGTGCGCCGCGCTGAGGGAGATCTGCACCGCGCCGAGCACTATCACATGAAGCGCGAGCGCGTACTCTTCTTTGATTTGGAGTTGACGGGTGTTTATACCCACGACGAGATCCTTTCCATCTCCATTACCGACGGAAACGGAAAAATCGTGATGGATACTTTGGTCAAGCCCGCGCACAAAAAGAAGTGGAAGCAGACCGAAAAGATCCACGGCATCACTCCCGATATGGTAGTGGATGCTCCAATGCTGGATGATCTGATCCCTACCATCAAAGAGATCTTTGCCGGTGCAGACGTTCTGATTGCGTACGGCGTTTCCACCGATTACAGCCATATCAAGTATATTTACGATACCGAGGCGGAGCGCGAGGCGTTGCATGAGAAAACGCGTTGCGCATCGATCGAGTTCGTTCGTTTTCAATCGGAGCACTATCCCGATCTTGTGCATGCATCCCTGAGCGATGCAATGGCACTGTTGGGGATCGAGTGGGATGGCGTTGCACATACCTCCATTGCCGATACCATCGGTTGTGCAAAGGTGTGGGAGAAGCTGTTCCCGAACTATTACGAGGATTGAGGTGAGAGGAATGGATCGATTTTTTGGTTTGGATAAGTCCAACGCTCCCGACAAAAACACCGTACTTTTAACCACTACGCATGACGACGTGGAAAAGAGTATCATCTGCGGCATTCTCGACGAGGAGCAGATCCCGTATATGGCAAAGGATCGCGGCGCCGGCGAGGCAGTGCGCGTTGCCATGGGATTTTCAATGTACGGATGCGATATTTACGTTCCCACGGAATTGTTTGACAAGGCAAACGAGCTGTTGGAGGTCTATCGCAATGGCGAGCCGGTTTTTGCTGACGACGAGATCGTACAAGAGGACGACTGAGGTGCGCGGATATGAAAGAAATTTTACTTTGTAAGCTTGGCGAAATCGTGCTTAAGGGCAGCAATCGCCGCTATTTTGAGGATACGCTCTGCCGCACGCTTCGTTATCGGGCAAAGCATTTTGGGAGCTTTGAGATCACCAGCTCACAGAGCACCATCACCATTGAGCCAAAGGATGAATTTGCCGATCTTGACGGCATGTTCGAAAGCGTGCAAAAGGTGTTCGGCATTGTCGGTATCAGTCGTTGTGCCGTGTGTGAAAAGAGCATGGAGGCGATCGAACAGACCGTGCGCGAATACGTGCCGCAGTTTTTGGTCGGCAAGAGCACCTTCAAGGTGGTTGCCAAGCGCTCGGACAAGCGCTTTCCGCTGGACTCCATGGATATTGCGCGCGAGGTAGGCGGTTACGTGCTCTCCTGCGTTCCCGGTATTCGCGTGGACGTCAAAACCCCCGAGATCGTCGTGCAGGTCGAAATCCGTGAATACGGCGCATACGTGCACGCAGGGCAGTTCAAGGGGGCGGGCGGCATGCCGGTGGGCACCAATGGCAAGGCATTGCTTCTTTTGTCGGGCGGCATCGATTCACCCGTTGCGGGATACATGATCGCAAAAAGAGGCGTACAGCTGGAGGCGGTGCACTTTGAGTCCTTCCCTTACACCAGCGAAATGGCAAGGGAAAAGGTCTTTACGCTGGCACGCGAGGTTGCGCAATATGCGGGAACCTTTACCGTGTACGTGGTGTCCCTGACGCACATTCAGGAGGAGTTGGTCAAAAACTGCGAGGAGGACTACTTCACGCTGCTTTTGCGCCGTTACATGATGGCAATTGCCGATAAGATCGCACATCGCATCGGTTGCGGTGCTCTGATCACGGGCGAGAGTCTTGGTCAGGTCGCCTCGCAAACCATGCAGGCGATCGGCGTGACCGATCCCTTGTCTACGCTTCCCGTGTTCCGTCCCTGCATTGGTATGGACAAGGAGGAGATCGTGCAGATCGCGCGCAAGATCGGGACCTTTGAGACCTCCATTCAGCCCTACGAGGATTGCTGTACGGTATTTACGCCAAAGCATCCCAAAACAAGGCCGGAGCTTTCCAAGGTCGAGGAGCAACAGCGCCGCTTGGATTTTGATGCTCTGGTGCAGGAGGCGCTTGATTCCTCTTACGTAGAGTACATTCCCGTTGAATTCTAAATTTGCTTGTATGAAAAGGGGTTAAGACCATGGAACAGAAATATTATCATATGACAATTGCGGGATGTGAGCGCGATCTTCCGCTCTGTCCCCTCAACGAAAGCATGATGATCGGTGCGTTCGTCATTTTCGGTGATCCCGAATTGACCACCGCATGTGCCGAGGAGCTGCTCAAACGCGCTCCCGCATACGATTATCTCATCACGGCAGAGGCAAAGGGCATTCCGCTCGTGCACGAAATGGCACGTCTTGCGGGAAATCAGAAATACGTCCTCGCGCGCAAGACGCCAAAACTCTATATGACGGGCGTGACCGAGGTTGAGGTGCGTTCAATCACCACCGACCGTCTGCAAAAGCTGTATCTGGATACCGCCGATGCGGAAATGATGCGCGGCAAGCGTATTCTGATCGTGGACGACGTGGTGTCTCTTGGAGATTCCTTGCACGCGCTAGAGGAGTTGGTCAAGGCAGCAGGCGGTAACATTTGCGGCAAAATGACCATTCTTGCCGAGGGTAAGGCAAGTGAACGTGACGATCTGATCTATCTTGAAAAATTACCGTTGTTCGACAAAGACGGCAACGTGCTTTAAAAAGGAGTGATTGCAATGGCAGAATTGATGACTGCAAAAGACAGACGTACCCACTATTGCGGTACGGTAAGAGAAAGTGATATCGGCAATCAGGTATGCGTGATGGGCTGGGTACAAAAGCAAAGAGACCTTGGCAACCTGATCTTTATCGACCTGCGTGACCGCACGGGTATCGTGCAGCTCGCGTTTGATAACGCGACCGACAAGGAGATCTTTGGTAAGGCTTTCGGCATTCGCGCCGAGTACGTGCTTTGTGCGCACGGTACCGTTCGTCCTCGCGGTGAGGGTGCTGTTAACCCCAACCTCCCCACGGGTGCGGTTGAGGTGTTCGTGACCGAGCTCAAGATCCTTTCCGCAGCGCAGACCCCTCCCTTTGAGGTTTCCGACAGCAAAAAGGTCAACGATGAAACGGCACTCAAATACCGTTATCTTGACCTCCGTCGTCCCTCCTTGCAGCGCAATATTATGATGCGTCACGAGATTGCAAGAGTGGCACGCGAATACTATTACGAAAACGGCTTTTTGGAGATTGAAACGCCCATGATGATCAAGTCTACGCCCGAGGGCGCACGTGATTATCTGGTGCCCAGCCGTATCCATAAGGGAAGCTTTTACGCGCTTCCGCAGTCTCCTCAGCTGTATAAGCAGCTCCTGATGCTCAGCGGTTATGACCGTTACATCCAATTGGCGCGTTGCTTCCGCGACGAGGACCTTCGTGCCGACCGTCAGCCCGAATTTACGCAGATCGACCTGGAAATGTCCTTTGCAACCGAGGAGGACATCATGGCAATGAACGAAGGCTTTATCAAGCGCGTATTCAAGGAAGTGTTGAACGTGGATATTCCCACGCCTCTGCCGCGCATGACCTTTGCAGACGCCATGAACCGTTACGGCTCCGATAAGCCCGATACACGTTTTGGCATGGAGATCCAGGATCTTTCCGACGTGGTCAAGGGCTGTGGCTTTGGCGTATTTACCTCCGCAATTGAAAACGGCGGCTCTGTGCGCGCTATCGTTGCAAAGAATGCTGCAGCAACCCTGACCCGTAAGGAGATCGACAAGCTGACCGAGCATGCCAAAGGTATTGGTGCCAAGGGCTTGGCATATATCCGTTGGGCGGATGAGGCTCCCAACTGCTCCTTTGCAAAATTCCTCACTCCCGAGGAGCTGCAGGCAATTCTGGATGCAGGAAAGATGGAAAAAGGCGACGTGATGCTCATCGTTGCCGACAAGAATAAGGTCGTGCTGCCCACGTTGGGTGCTCTGCGTTCGATCCTTGGCAAGAAGCTGGATCTGATCGAGGAGGGCAAGTTCAACTTCCTGTGGGTAGTGGAGTTCCCGTTCTTCGAGTGGAATGAGGAGACCGAGCATTGGGATGCAATGCACCATCCCTTTACCATGCCTTTGCAGGAGTGCCTCGAGTATCTGGAAAGCGATCCCGGAAAGGTTCGCGCACAATGCTACGATATGGTCCTCAACGGCACCGAGCTGCTCTCCGGCTCTATTCGTATCACCGATTGGCAGCTGCAGGAAAAAATGTTCAAGGCTCTGGGACTTACCCCCGAGGATATTCAACGTAAGTTCGGCTTCCTCGTGGACGCATATAAGTACGGCGCACCTCCGCACGGTGGATCCGGAATGGGACTTGACCGCCTTGCAATGGTTATGTCGGGCGCAGATTCCTTGCGCGACGTCGTTGCCTTCCCGAAGGTACAGAACGCAAGCGAGTTGATGTCGCAGTGTCCCACTCCCGTGGCGGCAGAGGATCTTGCGGTTCTCGGCATTGCGGTGACCGAGGGCGAGTAAGAAGTGTTTTTGTGTGGGGGAAGGAATTTTCGAAAAATCCTTCCCCCCATGCCCACCTCAAAAAACGTTCAAGCAAAGAACGGGCGAGAGCTTTGCAGCCGATCACATCTGCGTCTTGCTTTCGGATGAAATTCAATTATGCAAACCCCTATGTGCTGCATTAGCACATACCATTACCTCTTTTAAAAGCTTTTGAAAGGAGATGGGGGTGCGGGGGAAGAGGAGAACTTTTGCAAAAGTTCTCCTCTTCCCCCGCAGTTCCCATATTGTAAAAAATGCCAGAACTATTATCCCCGGCGGGGAATTTTGAAAAATTAAAGGCGGCGCTTCTGTACGGAGCGGACGCGGTATACTGTGCGGGGCAAATGTTCGGCATGCGCGCCGCGGCGGATAATTTCAGCGTTGAGGAGCTTTACGAGGCGGTGGAGTACGTCCACGCGCGCGGAAAGAAGCTTTATCTGACCGTCAATACCATGCCGCACGTGCAGGAGTATCCGCTCTTGCGCAAATTTCTTGCCGACGTCAAGGATGCCGGAATCGATGCGATGATCGTGGCGGACCTTGGCGTTATGGCAACCATTCGTGAGATCATTCCCGATATGGAGATCCACGTTTCCACACAAACCAGCATCGTCAGCCCGGCGTCAGCCAAGGCTTGGGCGGCAATGGGAGCCAAGCGCTTGGTTTTGGCACGGGAATTGACCATGGAGGAGATCAAAGCCATTCGCGCGGAGTTGCCCGACGGGATCGAGCTGGAGGCGTTTATTCACGGCTCTATGTGCGTATCCTACAGCGGCAGATGCCTGCTTGCCAACGCCTTTAACGGGCGCGACGGTAACCGCGGTACCTGCTCACAGCCCTGCCGTTGGAACTACTCCTTGGTGGAGGAAAAACGGCTTGATACGCCGTTCCCGATCGAGCAGCAGGAGAACGTGGGCACGTTTATCATGTCCTCCAAGGATATGTGCATGATCGAGCATATCCCCGAATTGATGCAAAGTGGTGTTGCCTCCTTTAAAATTGAAGGACGCATGAAGAGCGCGTACTATACGGCGGTGGTCACAAACGCATACCGTATGGCAATGGACACCTACCAAAGGGACCCCGATGGCTACCGCTTTGATCCCGCGTGGTTGGAGGAGCTGGAAAGCGTTTCGCATCGCGAATACGGCACGGGGTTCTACTTTGACGATCCCATGGTCAATCCTCAATTGGTCAGCGCGTGCGGCTACATCCGCGAAAAGGCATATTTCTCCACCGCCATCGAATATGATGAGGCAGAAGCCGAAGCGATTGCTGCGTGCGGAGTGGCACTTGAAAACGAAAGCGGAAGACTTTACCGCTTCATTCAGCGCAACAAGGTGTCGGCAGGGGAGGACGCGGAGCTGATCTCCCCCGGTAAGATCGGTAAGGCGTTGCACGTATCCGAGCTTTACGCCCCCGACGGAGGTGCTTTGGAGTCTACGCCGCACCCCTCAATGATCTATTGGTGTCGCGTGCCCTTTGAGGTCAAGGTAGGGGATATTATGCGTGCGTCCTGCGGCAAGGGCTTGGAGATCCGTGCCAAGGATCGCCTTAAAGGCGATTGCTGACGTTGACAAAGGAGTAAGATGTGATACACATATTTGAAATTTTAAAGGCGATCCTTTACGGTATCGTCGAGGGCATTACCGAATGGTTGCCCATCAGCTCCACGGGACACCTGATCCTGGTGGAGGATTGGTTGCCCTTTGCTTTCTCAAACGATCCCACCTTTACGGCGGAGTTTTGGGAGATGTTTCAGGTCGTGATCCAATTGGGCGCGATCCTGGCGGTCGTGGTGCTGTTTTGGGAGAAGCTGTGGCCTTTTTCCAAAAAGAAGAGCAACGAGCAAAAACGCGGTACGTGGCGGCTTTGGCTTCGCGTGCTTGTGGCGAGCCTCCCTGCGGCGTTTGCAGGCATCGTGATCGATGAGGTGCTGGAGGCTCTGACAAGCAAGGACATTGACGGCTGGCTTTATAACTCCACCGTGGTTGCCGTTGCGCTGATCGTGTACGGTGTGGCGTTCGTCCTCATTGAGCGCGTCAATAAAAACAAGACGGCACGCGTGGGGAGTCTTGAGGAGCTTTCCTTCCGCACAGCGCTCTGCATCGGCGCGTTTCAGGCGCTCTCCATCGTTCCCGGAACCTCGCGCTCCGGCTCTACCATTCTCGGCTCCATGCTCATGGGCGTATCGCGCACCACGGCGGCGGAGTTCTCCTTCTTTATGGCAATTCCCGTCATGGTCGGCGCCAGCGGCATCAAGGCGCTCGGTTTTCTCTCCTACGTAGGGGAGGCGTCGGTGGCTGTTCCCGCAATGGCGTGGGTGACCTTGGCGGTGGGGTGCATTGTCTCCTTTGCCGTTTCCATGCTTGCCATTCGCTTTTTAATGGATTTTGTCAAAAAGCACAGCTTTGCGCCCTTTGGCGTTTACCGCATCGTGCTTGGCGTAATTGTGCTTTTGCTGGGGCTTTTGAGAGGTTGATATGAGTGAACGCTTAAAGATCCCGTACCCCATCATCGTGGAGGGACGGTACGACAAATTACGCTTGGAGAGCGTGGTGGAGGGGCAGATCCTCACGACCGACGGCTTTGGCGTGTTCAATAAGACCGAAAAGGCAACGCTCTTTCGCGCGCTTGCCAAAAAGACGCCGCTCATCGTCCTGACCGACAGCGACGGCGCAGGTAAGCTGATCCGCTCGCACCTGAGCTCCATTTTGCCTGCCGACCGCTTGATCCAGCTTTACGTGCCGCGCATTGCAGGAAAAGAAATGCGTAAAAGAGAGCCTTCTGCCGAAGGTGTTCTTGGCGTGGAGGGCATGGAGCGTGCGCTGTTGCGCGACCTGCTTGCCCCCTATGCGGACGCGCACACGGTGGAGCGACGCATGGAGGAAAATCCGCTTTCCAAGACCGATCTGTACGAGGACGGTTTGACGGGCGGAGAGGGGAGCCGCGAAAAGCGCGACGCGCTGGCACAAAAACTGGGACTTCCCACGGGCATGACACCCAACGCATTGCTTGCGGCGTTGCGCATGCTTTGCACGTACGAGGAATATTGTGCCGCCGTTGGCAGGGGCAGAGAAGTATAAAACGCATCAAACGGAGGAACGGTTATGAAAAAAGAGATCCAACCCATCAAGAGTGATATTACGGGTGTTTACCGTCACTACAAGGGCGGCATGTACCGTGTGGTCTGCTTGGCGCACCACTCCGAAACGCTGGAGGATATGGTCGTGTACGAGCCGCTGGACGGGAGCACGGGCTTTTGGGTTCGCCCCGCCTCCATGTGGAACGAAACCGTGACCGTTGACGGCGTTGAAAGACAGCGCTTTGAAAAGATAGAAGAATAACAAACAGCGCCGCAGGGGAATGGGTATTCCATTCCTCGGGCGCTTTTTGCATACGGGGTGATAATTTTAAAATATTGAAAAAATCGGTGCAACCAAATTCAAAAATGCCACACTATATGGATGAAAAGCAAAGCGCTTTTCGGAAAGGAGGCGAGAAAATGCAAGAAATGAACCAAATGCGTGATCGACTGATCAATGAATTTACCGAAAACTATATGGAAAAGCTGTTTTACTTCTGCTTGAAAAAGACCGGCAGCCACATTGAAGCGGAAGATCTGACACAGGACATTGCGCTTCAAATTATAACCGCTTTGAATAAAGGTATAATTCCTACAAGCTTTTCGGCGTGGGTATGGCAGATTGCGCGCAACCGTTATTCCGTATGGGCAAAAGAAAAGCATCATCGAAACGAGTCGGTAACCTGTTCCGATATCGGCGATTATGAAATAGAAGACGAAAGCGAAAATATCCTTGATGAAATGATACGTGCAGAGCAAATGGCTCTGCTTCGGCGTGAGCTGGCGTTCATCAAAAGCGATTACCGCAACATCGTCGTTGCCTATTACATCGAAAACAAAACCATTCGTGAAATTGCAGAATCACTCTCGCTTCCCACAAGCACGGTAAAGTCTCGACTGTTCCGTGCAAGACAAATTTTGAAAGAAGGTATGGATATGGCAAGAGAATTTGGAAAATTAAGCTATAATCCCGAAAATATTGCATTTTGGGTTAATGGGTTACCTGGCGCAAATGGCGAACCCGGAATTTATGTTTCGCGTTCTCTCAGTAAAAATATTATGCTTGCAGCATATAGAACACCGGCAACGGCAGAAGAATTGGCAATGGAGGTGGGAGTAGCACTTCCGTATATGGAGGAAGAACTATCTACACTCGTAAATGCTACATTGATGAAGAAAAATGGCAACAAATACGAAACCAACATATTTATTGTGAGTGCAGAAGCACAAGAAAAGATTTGTGCACATGTGCGTGGGATTGCTCCAGAGCTTACAAAGGCGATCATTGACACGATGGAGTATAATATTCAGTGGTCAAACAAAAATGCACCCGAGTGGCATGAAGGTTATCAAAGCTATGAGGATATGAAGTGGGCGCTTCTTATGATCGAAGCTGATAACGTATCTTTTGATACCCTTAAGCCTTTTAATAAAAACGCCAAAGATGTTCCTAATATTGGTCCATGGGGACATACTCTCCGTCCTAATGGTGGCGAATGGGATTTGCTTGGTATGGAAATCCATCACGGCGATGAGCCCAAACATGTGGGTCTTAGCGGATGTGTTTCATGCCCCAACGAAAAGGATTTGCCCGAAATTATGTTCCGCCAATTCCGCTTCAAGTATTGCGGAATTGAAAATCGCACACCACCGGTTCTTACCTATGCGGACGGGCAAGCAATGGTTGCGGTTGCCGAGGGTAAGAGCGCAGATGTTGATACGTCTATTCTAAACAGATTAGAATCTTATGGATATATCAAAAAGACTGATGATGGTTATATTCCCGCCATTATGGTTATGCGCAAAAACAAATCAAACAAAATGCCAAAAGAGATACGAGAACAATTTGAGGTGCTTCGCCATAAAGCAACGGAAATAGCGACTCGTCACTATTTGTTCTGCCGAGAACAGATTTATAAAGAAATCCCCGAATTCTTGAAAGAGGATGAATTTCAAATTGCTCACGCTTGCGTTAACATTTTTTCAATACGCGGCGCGGTCTTGGAAGAAGCTATCAGACAGGGCTATTTAACCTTTGACAAGGATAACAACAAACAGATGTTGGGGGCTTATTTGGTAATATAAATTTCACCGCCGAGAGCGACCGTATTTGGTCGCTCTCGGTGGCTTTTGGTATAGACTAATTCACAAATTTGTGATATAATGATAAAAAAGTTCCAACCTTTTTTAAAATCCGTGTCTATATGGGTGAAAGCTTTCAACGAGGTACAAACAAGTGAACAGACAAGATGCCGAAAAAATCATAAATGAATATTTACAGCCCATATTCGGCTTTGCGCTGAAGCGGTGTAAAAATGCACACGATGCGGAGGATCTTTCGCAGGATATCGTGCTCAGGGCGTTTCGCGCACTGTTGATCAAGGACGATATCGGTGACGTCAGAAAGTTTATTTGGACGATTGCGCATAACGCGCTCAGCAATTACTATAGAGATGCCGCAAAAAGCGTGATAGGCGTGTCCATTGATGAAGTAGCAGAGGTGATTGCCGATCCCGACTCAATGTTGGCAGATGACGACAATGCCGGTACTATCCGTAGATTGCAGAGCGAAATCGCATATCTTTCTAAGCTCCAGCGAAAGATCGTAATTGCGTACTATTTTGAAAAACGTAAGCAAGCCGATATTGCAAAAGAGCTGGATATTCCTCTCGGTACTGTTAAATGGCACTTGTTTGAAGCCAAAAAAGAATTGAAACGAGGTATGGATACGATGAGAAAAACAAGTGAATTGAAATTTAACCCGATTAAATTCACCTCGGTGGGGATTAACGGTTCTATCGGGACGAAATCTTGTGATGAATTTTTCCGTTCCGCGCTTTCCCAAAACATTTGCTATTGCGTACGTAACGAAGCAAAAACGGTCAATGAAATTGCCGATGCCCTTGGCGTTTCACCCGTATACGTAGAAACCGAAGCAGAGTTTTTGGAGGAATACGGCTTTCTAAAGCAAACGGGGGACAGGTATATCGTTAATTTTATCATCAGTGAGCCGACGGCAGAGCTTTTGACCATGCAGGATGCAATGTACAAAAAGGCGGCAGGGTTATTTGCAAATGCGCTTTACGATGAGCTGACAAACAGCGGCATTTTGGATGATGAGAATATTTTCTGCAACCAAATGCTACCCAATTCTACGCAAGAGAAGCCGCTCAGAGATAAAAACTTCCTTTTGTGGTCGCTTATCCCGTATATTGCCGCAATGTCGGGCGAAAAATTGATGGATAGTACAATCACCTTTGAAGAGGTTGCTACCATTCGCCCCGATGGAGCGCACAATATTGCACATGCTGCGGTTGTGCCCGAAGAAATGAAGCTGCCGGAAGATTACGTTTACATGAGAAATTGGTGCGGGCCATATTATGACACGAATGTGGAGCATATGCTTTGGAAGGTTGATACCGAGTGGTCGGGACACCGCATCGGCGTAAATCAATATGAGCATGAAGTTGCAGAACGTGTTCTCTCGTTGTATGAGCACGAAGAAGAAAATCTTCTTTCCAAAGAAGATTATGCATGGCTTTCCGAGCGCGGATATATCAAGTTCTGGGGAGATTATGACGGAAACTTCAAAACGGCGTGGCAGGTTGTTGTTTTGAGGAACAAAGGTATTCAAAATAAGCTCCTCGCCGTCGGAGAAAAGATCAAGGCTAAATACAAGGATGAATTTGACACCATCAAAGCACCCTATGTGGATGCTGTATTGAATTCCGTTCCTGCACATTTGCGAAAACTAAAAGAATATGAGCTGCAATTTGTTTTCCACTCTGACGGATGGTTCTTGTGCCATTGTATCGTTGCTCTTTTGAACAATGGCAAGTTAAAGCCGCCTACCGAGGAGCAGAAAAAAGCGCTGACAACGATTATACTTCCAAATTCATAAGAATCACCGCCGAGAGCGACCGTATTTGATCGCTCTCGGCGGCTTTTGGTATAGACTAATTCATAAATTTATGTTATAATATTTTCAATAATCTTGTCAGCAATTCGAGAAATGCCACACTATATGGGTGAAAGGAGGCGAGAAAATGCAGGAAACGAACAAAATGCGCTATCAGCTCATAAACGAGTTTGCCGAAAACTATATGGAGAAGCTGTTTTACTTCTGTTTGAAAAAGACAGGAAGCCATACCGAAGCTGAAGATCTGACGCAAGATATAGCACTTCAGATCATCACGGCTTTGAACAAAGGCACGATACCAACAAGCTTTTCGGCATGGGTATGGCAGATCGCGCGTAACCGTTATTCGGTATGGGCAAAAGAAAAGCATAATCGAAACGAATCGGTAACCGGTTCCGATATCGGCGATTATGAAATCGAGGATGAAAGCGAAAATATTCTTGATGAAATGATATATACAGAGCAAATGGCTCTGCTTCGGCGTGAGCTGGCGTTCATCAAAAGCGATTATCGCAATATTGTCGTTGCCTATTACATCGAGAACAAGAGCGTTCGTGACATTGCATCATCGCTGTCACTTTCCATAAGCGCGGTTCAGCAAAGACTTCACCGTGCAAGAATCATATTGAAAGAAGGTATGAATATGGCAAGAGAATTTGGAAAACGCAGTTATAATCCCGAAGAAATCGTATATTCAAATATTTGCACTGCTCCCGGTGAGCTCGGTCAGCCGTGGACTTTGATGGATCCCAAGCTGAACCAGAATATTTTCCTTGCGTGTTACGACAATCCTATGACGGTGGAGGAACTTGCTATAGAGGTGGGAGTTGCTTTGCCATACATGGAAGATGCGGTAAAGCATTTGACAGCACAAACGTTGCTTGTCAAAAGCGGTGACAGATATGAAACGAACTTCCCGATCATCAGTCGCGAGGCACAGCAAAAAATCCATTTTTACTATGAAGGCATATTACCTCAGTTAATTGCACTTATAACGGAAGATATCGATAGGTTGATGGCGCAATACCAAGAAGCAGGTCTTTGTTATTACGGTGAGTATCAGAGCTATGAGGAAGCCAAATGGATGTTGCTGATGGATTTTTATAAAAGCTTGTATTCACTATGTGGTAACTCTCCAAAAGACAAACTTGGCAACACGCCAAGACAAAACAGAGGCATTTGGGATGTTGTAGGTTTTGAAAAGTGCGATTTTTGCCCCGATACGGTAGGCTTCCACTGTCAGTATGAAGGCTTTGTGCATTACCGTTTTGGGTATTGCGGAATTCAAAACAGAACCCCAGCAAACCTTACCAAGGATGAGGCTCACGAACTGCGGCTTATTGTGGAAAACAAGAAAGCCAAGAACGAGGCTGTTAGAGAAAAACTTATCAATTATGGATATGTCGCAAAAAAAGAAGACAAGTATATTCCGAACGTGACAGTTATAAAGCAAAGTACATGTCAAGCGTTTTTAAAGTTTTGTAAAAAGGAAAAATTCAGTTCGGATTTTATCCAGCACTCCAATGTTAGAGGCAAGTTAAACGAAAGCATTTTGCAAACAATTGAAAAAATCAATAACTCGGTTCGTGAAATTCTCGTTTCGGATCTTCCAAAGTGTCTCCGAGACGACGAAAGGACAGTTAATGCATTGCTTGAATCGATATGTACAACAAGTCATACGCTGGGATATGTTGTTAAGTATGCACTCGCAAGCGGATGGCTAAAATATGATGAAAACACATCACCTTCTGTTGGCGCATACTTTAATATGCCGTAATCAACAAAATAGAATCACCGCCGAGAGTAACCGTTTGGTCGCTCTCGGCGGTCCTTTTTTGGCAGAATTTTGCCGATCCTGTTTGGGAATGCGGAGCAAAAAATGCGGGAAACTAATCCCATCAAAGGAATTGAGGTGGAACAATGGGACAAATTCGGATATACGGTGTCAAAATTGACGGTACGACCTTGCAAAGGGCAATTGAGGAGGCATTGACCGAAACGGGCGAGCCATGCGTGGTCTTTACGCCCAATGCGATCATGCTGGAGCAATGTCGGCGCGACGATACTCTGCGCGATCTGCTCAACCGATCCTCGCTCTCGCTTCCCGACGGCGCCGGTGTTTTGCTGGCGGCAAAAAAGCAGGGGACACCACTTGACGCACGCGTGGCGGGAATTGATTTTGGCGAGAGCTTGATCGCTACCGCCGAGGCGCGCGGCTTGCGCGTATTTTTGCTGGGCGGCGGAGAGGGTGTGGCAGACACAGCCGCGCGGGAATTGCAAAAAAAGCACCCACGTCTGTGCATTTGCGGCACAACGTGGGGCTACTTTGATCGGAACGGAGCGGAAAACGTGCGTGTGATCTCGTATATCCGCGCGTGCCGTCCTCATATTTTATTCGTTTGCCTCGGCTTTCCTTTGCAGGAGCGTTGGATCGTTGATAATCTTCATTTATTAGAAGATATTCAAGTGATAGCAGGGCTTGGTGGAAGTCTTGACGTTTGGTCGGGGCGGCTTCGTCGCGCGCCTGCACTCTTCTCGGGTATGGGGTTGGAGTGGGCGTGGCGCATGCTTTGTCAGCCTCGACGCATGGCGTCAATTCCAAGGATGGTGTCCTTTTTGCGGCACGTACCGCGAAATGCGATGCTCAATCCTCCAAAAGAGAGGTGATCTCGCTCTCGCCCAGTACGCGGATGCCGTTTGCCTTCAGCAGACGCGCTGTGATGCCGTCACCGTCGGTCATGCCGCCATCAAACAGCCCGTTGTGAATTAAGCCGCTCCCGCAGGAGGGGCTTCTTTCTTTGAGCACTGCAACCGTGCAACCGTGTTCACGTGCCATGCGCAGGGCAATTTGCGCCCCTGCCTCGTAATTTTGTGTCACGTCGGTGCCGTCCTTCATTACAACGCGCGTACCGCAGATCTCGGACGGCATACGCGGTGTAGGCAACCCACCCATGACCTCTGGACACACGGGAATAAGCTCATATTTCTTGCGCAAAGCGATTACTGCGGGCGAGGGCTTGCTTTTACCGTCATAGCGGCAGGCATCCCCCAACAGGCAGGCGCTGACCAATATCTTTTTCATGGATTCCCCTTGATCTTTTTCCAATATTCTGCCGCAGCTTGCTCGGTCTTGTTCGGACCCGGATGATAAAAGACGCTGCCCCTGAGATCGTCGGGAAGGTATTGCTGCGACACGTAGTGGTTTTCGTAGTCATGCGGATATTTGTATCCTTTAAAGAGGGGGCTTTGCAGATGTAGGGGGACGTTGATGCCTTTTCCTGCCTGCACGCATTCGGCGGCGGCGTGCACCGCCATATCCGCGGCGTTGGATTTTGGGGCGGTGGCAAGCATGATGGCGGCGTTGGCAAGCGGAATCTGGGCTTCCGGCATTCCAAGCTCCTTTGCCGACTCACAGCAGGCGCGCGTGATCGCCGCCGCCATGGGGTAGGCAAGTCCGATATCCTCGGAGGCGATGACCTGCAGGCGTCTGCACACCGAAAGCAGCTCGCCTGCCAGCAAAAGCTTTGCAAGGTAAAAAACGGCGGCGTCGGGATCGGATCCACGAATGGATTTTTGCAGGCAGGAGAGCAAATCGTAGTGCGTGTCGTCGTTAAAATTGCCCACCGAGCTGTCAAAGCTGTCCACGTGCTCCTTTTCGATCACCTCATCGGCGGTGTGGTAGGCGTTTTCAAACAGTACCACCGAATGACGCACGTCACCGCGCGCGCAATGCCCGATATAGTCGCAGATCTCGTCCGAAACGGTCTTGTTCAATCCGTTTTCCTCATTGAGATATGCCAATGCGCGATGCAACACGGGGCGCATTTGTGAGGGGGAAACGGGCTTGAACTCAAACAGGGAGGAACGCGACAGAATGGCGTTATAAACGAAGAAATGCGGATTTTCGGTGGTGGAGGCAATGAGGGTGATGCGACCGTCCTCGATATATTCCAGAAGTGATTGCTGCTGCTTGCGGTTAAAGTATTGGATCTCGTCCAGATACAGCAAAATACCGTCCGCGCCAAACAGATTGCCCGTTTCCTGCAGGATGTCCTTGATATCCGACAGTGACGCCGAGGTGGCGTTGAGCTTGCGGAAGGTCATGCCCGAAAGCTTGGCAATGATGGATGCCGCCGTTGTTTTTCCCGTGCCGGGAGGGCCGTAAAAGATCATGTTGGTAATACGTCCGCCCGAAAGCATGCGGCGAACGACACCGCGTTCCCCAAACAAATGCTCCTGACCGACAATACCGTCAAGGTCGGTAGGGCGCAGGAGATCGGCAAGCTGTGCGTGTTTCATGTCATGTCCTCACTTTTCTTATCATACCGATTTATATTATAAACCATCGTTACGATATTTTCAAGGTCTTTTTGCGCTTTTTTTTGCAAATCGGCAACAGCATCCAACAAAATCGGACGTAAAGAATCTCTGTGTTCGTACATTTGCTCACATTTTGCAACCAAGGACGCAACGGAAAGCTCCTCGCGTGGGATGCATTCTTGACCGCACAGCCGTGCAAAGGATGCGATTTTAGGGTCATCGTTGCAAGCGATTCCAATTGCGGGTGTGGCAACTGCAGTGGCAAAAATCAGCGCGTGCAACCGCATGGTAAGGAGAAAGGCGGCGTTGTGCAATACGGCAAGGACGTCACCGGGTTCGCAAGGCAGAAGCAGGGCACCGCCAATGCGATCGACGGCTTGCGCATTGGCTTTTTGATCGTGCGGATCCAGACAGATGAAAAGTGGAAAAAAGCCATGCCGTTTGCAAAGCATGCGCAAGGCGGCAACTGTAATCTGCTGTGCTTCTGCATTCATGCTGTCGGTGCGCAGAACGGCGCAAACGTAACGTTGATGCGGTTCAATCCCCAATGCATGCAGGGTCGCGTGTGTGCGAGAGAGCGGAGGAGGAGGCAACAAAAGTGCCGGATCGGCTCCAAGATGCACCCGGGCGCGGTCGATATCGCCGATGAGCACCTTTTGTTGTGACTCGTAATCCCTCACTCCAATATAGGTGCACCGTTGTAAAACGCGGTACGTGCGTGCACGAGAACGCTTTCCGTAAATCGGTCCGATGCCTGCTGCATAGAGGATGGGAGTGGCACCGCACAACCGAGCAACACGCAAAAGCGTCAAGTAATAGAATAAGGATAGCTTGCCCGTCAAATTTTGAAGCAAAGAACCGCCGCCACACAAAAAAGCGGTTGAGCGCAGGAATGCAAAAATAATGCCGAAGGGGTTCTTTCTGCCGTAGCAGAGAATGCCGAAACGGCGGCGATCCTTCCTTGGCTTCCCGGTCAGCGCAAGCACACGCACCCCGGGGGCTTGATGTTTCATCTGCGCAAGAAAGGCTTGCAAAATTGCGTCGTCTCCCATGTTCCCACACCCGAAATATCCACCAATGGTGACCGTTTTTGTGGTTGGAACGTGAAGCGCGCGGCAATATAAGGCAAAGGTCTCGGCAGAGGTGCGTCGCGCGTCAAAGTGAGCTTTCAAGGCTTCGGCGCATTCGTCGGTACAGCGGTAACGCTCTTGCGGAGATTCCAACAGCGTGGCAAGGTCTCGTTTCAAAGCCTCTTCGGTCGCACTGTGCTCTCCGCGGCAGCAAAAATTCGAGAGAGAAGCCAAGGGGAAGGTCTCACCGTTCAGAATTCCAAGATATCCCTCGTTTCCGCAAAGCACAACGGCACAGCCGCACGCCGCCGCTTCCAAAGCGGCACGGGAAACTCCGACAAACACGTTGTGCGCGCGCATCAAGGACGCCATCGATTCTACCTCGCCGCACAGCGTGATGCAGGAAAATCCGAGCTTGCGGTTGGCTTGCTCTGCTGCTTTTTGCAGATCCGCCATGCGATTGCCTCCTCCTGCAATGGTGATGTGAAGATGTGGAAAACGGCGGGCGAGAGAAGGAGCAATCGAGCAGAGCAGTTCTGCTCCCAGTGAGCAATCTCCGTCCAATCGACTTGCAAAAAGAACGGATGGCGTTTCGCTCTCTTGCTTGTCGGTAGGAGGGGAAAAGCGTTGCAAGTCAATTCCGTTTGGGATAACTGTAATGCGTTGCGGAGGAATGTGATAAACCTCTTGCAAATACGTGCGCAGATCCTCGCTGACTGCAATGGTATGCTCACCCCAATTGCAGATATGCCGTAAAAAAACGGTGCTTTTGAACCTCGCGTGCACTGTAACGACCTCGGTACAGCCATATTTTCTGAAATTACGAATTAAAAAGGCAGGGATGCGCGCATGTGCATGTAAGACGTCGAATTTTTCGGTGCGGATCAGGCGTCGGATGCGGCGGCGTAGAGTGAGGAGCCGAAACGGATTATGCGTCAGGAGGGGCATGCGGATCTGTCGGATTCCCATGCGCTCCAAAAGTGTAGAGGTCCTTCCCCCTGCGGAAAGCACACATACGTCCGCATTTTTGCGCCGTAATTCCAGAGCAAGGGTAGCAATGTGCGTTTCTGCTCCTCCTGTCCCAAGGCGGTCGGTCAAGAGTAAAATTTTCACGTCCTCGCCTCCTTTCCCTACAAGTTTTTCCCAATGGGGGCGGATTATTCGTGAGGCATGCTCTTTCCACTTTAAGAAGCGAATAGGAAAATGTTGGAAAAAAGGGAGAGACTTTTATACTTTTGCAGTACATCTGTGCGTTTTCGGCGAAAAAAAGAATGCTTTTTTATGAAAAAGAGAAAGAAATTGCAAAAAAATGTGTTGACATTATGGTTTTGATGTGGTATAATTAAACAGAATATAAAAACACGTGGCGCAGTGCCTGAAATTCAGTGCGCCCAGCCGCGAATTTTTTTATGGAAAGGTTGATGAGCTATGAAAAATCAACATGTTAAGCTTGCAAACAAGAAAAAGATCATCCGAGTCGCAGCCGTATTGACAATGCTTGCGGTAATGGTTTGTTGCATGGTCGTCCTTGCCTTTGCCGGAAGTGCCGCTGATAAGGTCGAATTCGATCCATCTACGGGCATCGTTCTGGAAAACGGCCGTTGGACCAAGACCTATGACGGAACCGCTACCATCAATGCAGCAGGCGTCAAGGTGACTGTTGGCGGTGTTCAGGCAACCGTTGTTTCTGCGGAGTTTGACTCCAAGAACGCGGCTGATGCCAACGTCATTACCGTGACCTACACGGCAGACGGCGAAACCGCTACCGTGACTCTGCCCGCAAAGATCAAGCCGATTGAGCTTTCCTGGGGCAAGGATGCTTCCGCAACCGTGGCATATAATCCCACCGCAAATGCTTACACCGGTGTTCCGGTAACGCTTCCGGATGACGCACTTGTTGTCACCGGCGTTCTGGCAGGTGAGCAGATCGCGGTTGACACGGTGGGTGCAGTTTCCTTTGATTCCGTTACCACGGCAGACATTGTTGCGTACGCCAACGTAACTCTCAAGGCAGGAAACGCCGCTACCGTTGCTTCCAACTACACCGTAACTCCCGTTAAGGTTCTGGTTTCCGTAACTCCCGTAGAGATCGTGAAGATCGACTGGAGTGCTGCCGGTTACACCTTTGTGTACGGTGATCAGGGCATGTACGAAATTACCGCAAACGGCTATGCTTCCACCGAGGCAGGTGCTACCGCCATTCCCATGAAGGTTCTGGTTCAGATCGGCGAGGGCGCTACCGTAGAGTATAAGACCTTTGACGAGGCTTATGCCGCCGGTCAGTACGGTCAGGTAAAGAAAGGTGAGAACGAAACCAAGTACACCGTTTGTGCTTGCGCTCCCAACGAGCTTTACACCATTGCAGAGAACATTACTGATGCAACGAGATCCGTTTCCGTATCCAAGGTCATCTACAACGTTACCATGTCCGATGCGGAATATCTCGTAAAGGGTGACGAGGCAAACAACTCCGGTCTGTATCAGCTGATGGTGCAGGGTGCAGAGGGTGCATTTGTTCCCGAGTCTGCTCTTTCCAAGATCGTTTACACCTACTACGATGAGGCAGGCAACGAGGTCTCCAAGACCGGTGTTTGCAATCCCGGTGTTTACACCGTTGTTGCAACTCTTCCCGCACTCATTGAGGGTGACTTCGAAAATGCAGCATTCGCTGCTACCGAGGTTCAGGCAACCCTGACCATTACGGCAACTCACTTGGTACTGACCGTTCCCGGTGATGTAGCAGGCGGTATGATCATTGTCAACGAGAACGGTATTTCCAACGATCTCGTTGCAAAGCTGAGCATTCCCGAGGCACTCAACCGCAACGCAACCCGTGGCTTCTACGTACATAAGGAATACACGCTTGAGATCTCCGGCGCAAAGAGCGGCGAGACCTTCCGCGTATACATCCCCGTTGATTCCGCACTGATCTCTAACCCCAACTGCGAAGCATTGACCGTCAACGATCTTTACATCTACGACGATGCAGTTGGAACCAAGGAAGCTGCAAACAAAAAGTATGCAGTCAGCCTGAGTGAGGACGGCGCATACTACGTAATCGATTCCTATGCTCCCGTAAATTCCATCACCTTTATGATCGCGCCCGAGTACCACGCTCCCTTCTGGGTAACCGCACCCGGCATTGCGCTGATCATTCTGCTTGCTCTTCTGATTCTCGTTGTGATCCCGCTGATCGTTGGTTTGAAGCTGATCGCAATTGAGAGAAGCGGCAAGAATCCCGTGATCACGATTGAGACCGAAGGTAACGTTCCCGAGGTTGTTCCCGTGGTTGTTCCCGATAAGCTCGACGATGCCGATGCATGCCTTGAGGATGCAATTGACAATATGGCTGACGCACTGAATGCAGAGGTTGCTCCCGCTGTGGACGAAGAGACCGCAGACGTGGATGCTACCGAGGCAGTTGCTGAGGCGATGAACGAAATGAAGGATGAGGCTTCCGCGATTGACCTGCACGAGGGTGAAGAGCCGGTTGATAATTCCGAAGCCGATGCTTTGGCTCAGGCTAAGGCTGATGCACTGGCAGGTGATCTTGAAGATAGCGTTGATGCCGCTGCTGATGAGAGCGCTGACGTTTCCGATGCAGTTCAGGCAGCTGTTGCAGCCGCTATGGCAGAGAACTTCAACGAATCTGCGGATGCTACCGACGCGATTGCTTTGATCGACGAGGCTGAGGAGATCTCTCCCGAGGCATTCCGCGAGGTTGTGGATGCAATCGTTGCAGATGCAATGACCGCTACCATGGAGCTTCCCGAAATCGCACCTGCAGAAGAGAGCACCGAAGAGGCTGCCGCAGAGCAACCTACCGAAGAGGCAACTGCAGAAGAGGCAGAGCAAGAGCTCGTGGTTTGCGCGGTTGTTGCAGATTCCGTAGCAGAAGCATTTGAAATGGTTACCGTTGACGGTGCCGCTCCCAAGGCTGTTGCAGGCACAACGATGGATTCCATCGCTGAGGCTGTAAACAACGCCGCTGAAACCCATGTCCCCGCAAATTGGAACGAGGATATGACCGACGAGGTCAAGACCGCGATCGTAGAAGAGCTTGCAGCTCGCTTGCTTGGAACTGACGAGCCTGCAGAGGAGACCCCCGTTGAGGAGGTTGCAGCTCCGGCAGAGGAGGCCGCTCCCGTGGAAGCATCCGACGAGGACAACGACAATGATGATAATGACAACGATGACGACGACAACGATACTTCCTTCGGTGCGTTCGGCTCGATGCCTTTGGATTTCATTGATGCTGTTGCTGAGGCAGAGCGTTACAACGAAATGCTTGAGCAGGAGCGCGCAGGTGAGGTTCAGCTGGTAACCCGTTACCGCAGAAGCTACCTCTCCCGTCTGGCTCAGTCCCAAGGCAACGTTCAGGATTACTACAATGCGATCAAGAACGCACTCCTCTCCTACAAGGGCGTTAAGAACCGTATCAGCTGGAACTACGAATCCTTCAACCTTGGCAGAACCCAGGTTGCAAAGTTCAATGCAAAGACCCGTACGCTGTATCTCTACATGGCTCTTGATCCCGAGGAATTGGTTGATACTAAGTATGGCTTCAACGATATGTCTTCCAAGAAGAAGTATGCAGCTGTTCCCGTACTTGTTAAGATCAAGGGTGACCGCAAATTCAAGCATGCACTCGAGCTCATCACCAAGCTCTGCGAAGAGAAGCTCCAGCTTCCCAAGAAGAAGGTTGTTGAGGAAATCGACTACAGAGTTCCGTTCAAGACCACGGAGGAGCTTGTAAACGAAGGCACCGTTAAGATGATGGTTGCCGCAGTTCCCATGTCCTGGATCAACGGTGAGGCTGTAGCGCAGGAGGAACCCGTTGTTGAAACTCCCGTTGAGGAAACTCCTGTAGAAGAAACTCCCGTGGAGGAAGTTCCTGCACAGGCTGAGGTCGTAGAGGACGAAAACCAAAACGCATAATCGGATCAACTTAAAAATGTTGGTTCGGTCAATAAAACCGACGGGTGTCGCTTTGGCGACACCCGTCCTTCGTTTTGTGAAAGTTCCGTTCTCCTTTTTTCAAAAAGGTATTTACAAAAAGCGATTTTACGTGTATAATATAGGGTAGAACCACCTATCGGAGGCTATTTCATGAAAAAGCAAAACGTATTTCAGCGTATGGGAAATAAAATACGAAACGCTCAACGCACCGTAGCCGTTGTGATTGATACGACGCAAAGGGAGTTGAAGGAAACGGTGCAGGCTGTCCGCGAGCGTGACCCTGCCGCGCGCAGTACCGCCGAGATCGTTCTCCTTTATTCCGGCGTGCATGCAATCGTAGCACATCGGTTGGCACATCAGCTGCAAAAAGACGAGCATTATTTTGCCGCACGTGCCATCAGCCAGGCTGCTCGCCATTTGACGGGTATTGAGATCCACCCCGGTGCAACGATTGGTAAAAATTTTTTCATTGACCACGGCAGTGGCGTTGTGATTGGTGAGACGACCGAAATTGGCGATAACTGCACGCTCTACCAGGGGGTGACCCTTGGTGGTACGGGCAAGGACGTTGGAAAGCGTCATCCTACACTTGGAAACAACGTTATGGTTGGCTCCGGAGCGAAGGTCTTGGGTCCCTTAAAGGTGGGGGACAACAGTAAGATCGCCGCAAACGCGGTGGTGCTTCATGAGGTGCCTCCGCATTCTACGGCTGTCGGAATTCCGGCAAAGGTCGTGCGCCGCGGTGGCGTGAAGGTCAACGATCTTGACCAGATCCACATTCCTGACCCTGTAGCGCAGGAGCTGGCAAAAATGGAGCGTACCATTGCGGAGCTTCGCCGTGAGGTAGAAGCTTTGAGAGCGGCAGGCGTCGCAAATGAGCAGAAGGAGCAATGACATGAGTGAAAAAAAACGGGGACGGTTTATCGTTTTTGAAGGAATTGACGGTGCGGGAAAAACGACACAGATCGAGCTTTTGGAAAAATATCTGAAAGCGAACGGCAGAGCGGTGTACCGTACCGCAGAGCCTACCGAATCGGTCAGCGGCGGTCTTTTGCGTGATGCGCTTTCGGGCGTTTCCAAACGTACCGCTTGTGAAATGGCGGCAATGTTTGTTTTTGACCGCATTTTTCACAACGTCAATCCCGTAAATGGAATCCAAAAAATGCTTGATGACGGATACGACGTGATCTGCGATCGTTATTATTATTCGTCAATGGCTTATCAGGGGAGCGAGACGGATGCCGCGTGGGTTCGTGATATGAATTTGAACTGCCCCGAGATTTTACACCCGGATCTTTGCATCTTTTTGGATCTGACCCCTGCGCAAAGCATGGAACGCATTACAAGAGGACGTGCAACGCAGGAAATTTACGAAACCGAGGAGCGCTTGACCCTGGTACGGGATCAATTTTATCGTGTCTTCTCGGAGCTTTCGGATCGCGAAAACGTACAAATTGTAAATGCCTATCGTTCAATTGAAGAAATTCATATGCAAATCGTGGCGCTCGTGAATGCATGAGCGCCCTATTTTTATGGATTATTCAAATATTTTTATTGATTTTTCATGGAAAAAGCGGCTGATGTTTGGTATAATGAAGTTGTGAACTTAGTTCTTCAAAATAATAATGTAAAAGGAGACTGAAAAAATGAGCAGAGTTTGTATCCCCGATTATGAATATCAAGAAAGAATTGCAAAGGCGGCGGCAATGCTGCGTGAAAAGAATCTGGACGTGATGCTGGTATGCTCCACCGAGAGCGACTACGCAAACGCGAGATATTTTTCCGGCTTTTGGCCGTTGTTTGAAAGAGCCGGTGTTGCTATCAGCGCAACCGGAGACGCCGCACTTTTGGTAGGTCCCGAGTCCGCTGTCTTCGGCAAGGATCGCAGTAAGATTGACAAAGTATTCGTGCTTCGCGAGTTCCGCGAGTCTGCAGACCCCTCTTACCCCGAATTGAAGGCGGATACCTTCAACGACGTTTTCAAGGCGATCGGTGTCAAGGGTGAGCACATCCGCATTGGTCTTGGAAGCTACGTAGAGTGCACGCTCCCCATCTTTGAGGGGCTTAAGGATGCGTATCCCAAGGCTGAGATCGTAAAGTGCAACGAGATCATGGTAGCACTTCGCCAGATCAAGAGTGAGAACGAGCTTGCCTGCATCCGCGAGGGCTTCCGCATCATCGAGCTTGCAACCGACGAGGTCATTCGTCAACTCCGTCCCGGCGTGAACGAGCTGCAGATGGTTGGTGTTGCACAGAGAGTCATTTATGAGAATGGCGCAGAGTATGAAGGTCTTCCCATGTACGTATTCAGCGAGGAGAGCACCCGTCATGCAATCAGCCGTTCCTGCTACCGCGAGATCAAAAAGGGCGATATCGTACAGTTGAATCTTTCCGCAAAGATCGACGGTTATTCTCCCAGCATTGGTCTTCCCGTAATCATGGGTAAGTTGGAGGGCGAAAGACGTGAGCTGGTTGAGTTCTGCCGTCAGATGCACGAGTGGACGGGCGAACAGATGAAAGCGGGCGTTATGGCAAGCGATATCGCAAAGGGCTTCTATCAAAAGTACTGCGATGCAGGCTATAAGGATAACTACGTATACGGCCCCTGCCACGGTACGGGTATGATCGAGGTTGAGGCTCCCTGGATGGAGACCAGCACCGATTACCTGTTGCAGGAGAACATGACCTTCCAAATCGATACCTTTATCTCCGGTCCCACCTTTGGTTGCCGCTGGGAGAAGGGCGTTGCCGTAAAGAAGGATGGCATCGAAACCTACACCGATTACCTGAAGAAGGGCATCATCGAGCTGCCGTTCTGAAATTGAGAGGTTGAAGCATGGAAGCAATTGGAAAAAAGAGATGGATCATCCCCGACTGTGAGCTGCCGCGTGAGGGCGAAGGGGAATTGAAGGGACACGAATCCGTCATCATTGTAAACGACAACGAGGAAGACGTACGCATCAAGGTGACCTTGTTCTTTACCGATGATCCCGCATACGAGGGCATCGAGTGGACGGTCAAGGCAAAGAGCGTGCGTTGCTTCCGCATGAACAATATCACCGATATGTGCGGCTATACCGTTCCGCTGGAAACGCAGTACGCCATGAAGCTAGAAAGCTCCGGCAACATCGTTTTGCAATACGGCAGATTGGATAACCGTCAGGTCAACCTCGCGTACTATACCACGCTGGGTTATAGTGAATAAAAGGAGAGAAAAAAGATGTTTCTTTTGGAACGCAGCTTCCCCAGAGAAGTCGAGTACATTCAAAAAAACAATCTTCCGCTGGTCATTGCGGGCGGAACCGTTGAGTATCACGGCCCGCAGTGCTCCTACGGTTGTGATACGCTGATCGCCGAAGGGCTTCTTCGCCGCCTTGGTGAGGGAGGGAAGGAGATGATGTTGGCACCGTCCATTCATTACAGCCCCTCCAGCTATGCCGTCGGTGACGAAAAGAGCGGAACCGTTCACGTGCCGGAGCGCGCGTTTGAGGATTACGTTTACTACGTGTTCAAGAGCCTTTTGAGCGCAGGCTTCCGCAATATTTACGTTGTGATTCACCATCAGTTCGAGCAGGAAAGCGAAATGCCCATGACGCTTTGCTACCGTCTTGCCGCCAAGCGCGCAACGATGGACTATCTGGAAAAGACCATGGGACAAGGCTGGTGGGGGAGTGAGAGCTACGCAAATTATTACGAGGAGCTTGAGGGGGCGAACAATCCCTTCTCCTGGATCAAGGTCATTCCTACCATGAGCACTCCCGTGCAAAATGCTACGGGCTACGATCATGCGGGCGAGTTTGAATGCTCCTTGCTCATGGCGTTGTATCCCGATTGTGTGGATCTGTCGCGTTTGGGCGATCGTGAGCACTGGTTTACCAAGAGCTCGGCGAAGGCAAACGCAGAGCTGGGCGAGAAAATGGTGTCACTTTCTTTGGAATATCTGAAGGACGCGATCGTCTGATTGTGCGGGATGCGAAATGAATAAAACAGATCACGGAGTAGAGGAGCGCATCTTTTTTTT
The DNA here is from genome assembly GCA_017453305.1 of Clostridia bacterium. GTDB lineage: Bacteria > Bacillota > Clostridia > Oscillospirales > CAG-272 > UMGS1865. The sequence continues at coordinate 9,376 of JAFTKJ010000092.1, read as the reverse complement.
GGACTGCGCGCGAAAATACTACACAACGGAATGGGTAAAGCGACTGATGCGAACCGTAAAGGAGGAGGGCTTTAACGTCTTTTACCTGCACTTTTCGGAGGATATCGGTCTGCGACTGGAGTCCAAGCAATATCCGTGGCTCGCGGGAGGGGATCATTCCCTTTGCGTGTACGGTGTGGAAAACGGGATCGCCGAGGATGACGAAAAATATTATACGCAGGAGACGATGGCGGAAATCGTCCGCTTCGGACAGGCGTTGGGGCTTGAGATCGTGCCCTCCTTTGATTCCCCGGGACACATGAACTACGCTGTAAAAAAATACAACGAGCACTTTGGAAGCAATATCTCCAATTATTTTCACAGAGACGGCAAGGTGGAGCTTGTGCACGGATCAAGCAAGAAGAACGAGGCGGCACAGCTCAACTATTCGCGCGGAATCGATCTTTCGAATGAGGAGGGTGTGACCTTTGCTAAAAATCTATACCGCGAGTATGGCGAATTCTTCCGCAAGCTCGGGTGCACCAAATTTGACATCGGTGGCGACGAGCTGCTGGGCTTTGGTGAAACGATCGACGAAACACGTTCCAAGTGGCAGAACCTGGATCATTGGGATGCCTATGCAAAGGAGAAGACGGGGAACGAAAACGCCGTTGCCTACGATGCCTTCATTCTGTACATCAACGAGATCTGCGAATTGCTTCGCTCTCTGGGGTATACAAATCTGAGAATGTGGAACGACGACGTGTACCGCGATTTTGACACGGGATACACGGGCGTTACACAGATCGATCCCACACTTGAGATCCAGTACTGGTCGAAGAATGCCAACGGCGGTAAAAATACGGTGTTTGTGTATCTGGAACGCGGACACAAGGTGCTCAATTTTATCAGCTATTATACCTATTACGTTGTCGGAATGGGTTCTTATTTCGGCGTTCCCGCAGATCAGGTAGAGCGGGAATGGGATGCGTATCTGTTTGATAAGGACGTTCCCGAGAACAACCCCAAAGCGCCCTGTGAGGGCGTGCTGGGCGGCGGCTACTGTCTCTGGTCGGATATGCCTGCCGCCGAGACTGAGGACGAGGTATTGGAGCACGTTTTGCCCTTCATAAAGGCAATCGGAAAAAAACTGATGTGATTGAAAAGGAAATATAACCATGTTAAAAGCAGGCTTTGCAAGAGTGGACGTCACTCCACCGCTCGGTTCCTATATTCCGGGATATTTTGCAGATCGCTATGCAAAGGGCGTGCTCGATCCGCTTCAGTTGAATGCGATTGCATTGTTCGACGGAAAAACGACAAACTTGATTGTCACCTCGGATTTTCTTGGGGTGGACCGTAAATATTGCGAAAAAATTCGCAATAAAATCGCAGAACGGATCAAAATTGATACTGCTCACATCATGCTTTCCGCACTTCACCAACACACCTCCATCTACGTGGGTAACAGGAAAGAGCAGGAGACACATGGTTTCGCATATATGGAGATGCTGTACAGTAGATACTGCGACGTCGCGCAAATGGCGCTTGATGACATGAGCGATGCAACGCTCGGCTTTGCGATGGAGGAAACCGCCGAGCCGATCGCTTTTATCCGCAGATATCTGATGACTGACGGTACGATTATCGGTCATCCCTTTGGCAGACAGAGTGAGATCGTTCGCCGTCTGGGAGATGCCGATAACCGTGTGCGCCTTTTGCGCTTTTTCAGAGAGGGCAAGAAGGACATCGCGTTTGTCAATTTCTGTACGCATCCCGATGTGATCGGCGGAGAATATATTTCTGCCGATTGGCCCGGCTTTGTTCGAAGGTATGTGGAGAAGGATATTGAGAACGTATTCTGTATTCTTCTCAACGGTGTGCAAGGAGACAGTAATCATAACGACTATATCGGCGGCAGACGCCACGGATACGAGCACAGCGCGCGCATGGGGCGCATTATTGCTGACGTGGTGGTGAAAATCTGGGAACGTACCGCTCCGCAGACGGACGTGAGTCTCGGATACGGAGTGCGCGACGTGGTTTTGCCCACGCGTACCGACGGTATGGAGCGCTATGAGGAATGCAAGGCGCTTTTGAAGGCAACTTTTGAGGGCAGTATCCCACGTCCCTCCGGAGCACAGCTTGGCGACGCAAACCGAGTCGTTGGACTGCGTACCGCGCCCGCATTCCAGCAATTGCCCGTCACTGTGATGAGGCTTGGTCAGATTTGTATCGTTGGATTTGGAGGCGAGCCCTTTACTCACTACGGTACTGCCGTGGAGGAGGCTTGCCCCGAGCTTACAGTTCTGACCTCCTGCCTGTGTAACGGAGGCGAGGGATATCTGCCCACGCCTGAGATTTTTGCTGAGGGTGGCTATGAAGCAAGCTCTTCACCGTATCCGACTTGTCTGGAGGAGGAATGCATCAAGACCGCAATGGATCTGATCGGAGAGCTTTATCGGGTATAACGCGTTTTTTGTCATACGTCCATTTAAGGAGAATCCTTTATGAAAAAAGAACTCAATTATCAATTTCGTCAAAGAATGTTGGAGGTTCACAAAAAGAACCGCCGCGTAGAAAAAATGCTCGGCAAAGAGCAAATTCAAATCACATCGGATTGGAAAATCCGCGTCCCCGCCGATAACGATTTCCTCATGCGTGTCGGACGCGATTTGGAGGATTATTTCTTCACATCCATGAACGAGGAGGTCGCGCTGACGACCAAGGCGGTGGACGACTATGTGATTGAATACGTAGTCGATCCTTCCATCGAGGAGCGGTGTGCCTATTATGTGGAAACGACACCAACGCGTGTGCGATTGGTTGGCTTCAATGAGCGCATGGCGGCGCAAGCAAGCTATCTTCTTGAGGATCTGATGAATTTGGAGGAGGCGCCGTATCTGACGCTTGGCGTGGAGGAGCGAGTGCAAAGATACCACACCCGTATGGTGCATTCCGGTTTTTCACTCGATATTTTCCCAAATGAGCATCTGAATGCAATTGCGCATCAGGGCTTTACCGCAATTTTGCTCTTTACGCGTGCCGTAGATGAAACCAGCTACGGTCATACCGATTTTAACGATATCATCAATCGTGCGGCAATGTACGGTCTTGATACCTATGCCTACAGCTACATGGTCAGCAAGATGCACCCCGACGATGAGGGCGCGGAGGAATATTACGACGGACTTTACGGAGATTTGTTCCGCCGTTGTCCCGGTCTCAAGGGTGTCACGCTGGTTGGCGAAAGTGTGGAATTTCCCAGCAAAGACGAGAGAACGACCGGCTTGGTTGGTACAAAGGCAAATACCGAGGCGTATCCCGATCGCTCCAAGCGCCCACCCCGTCCGGGTTGGTTCCCTTGCCGCGATTATCCCGATTGGCTCAACATGGTCAAAAAAGTCATCCGTCGTCAAAAGCCGGATGCGGATATCGTTTTCTGGACCTACAATTGGAGCAATAAGCCCAAGGAGCTTCGGGTGGAACTTTTGGAAAATTTGCCCACGGATATCTCCCTGCAGGCAACCTTTGAAATGTCTCAGCACGTCACTCGGGACGGTGTTCCCGGTCATGCAACCGACTATACGCTGTTTGTCACAGGCGCAGGCGAGTATTTTACAAGTGAGGCAGAGGTTGCGGGCAGACGCAAGATCCCTCTTTACTCTATGACCAACACCGCAGGTCTTACCTGGGATGTTGGAACCGTTCCGTACGAGCCTGCACCCTACCAATGGCTCAAGCGCTTTCAGGCGGTCAACGAGGCGCACGATAAATACGGGCTTGTGGGACTTATGGAGTGTCACCATTACGGCGTATATCCCTCCTTTATCTCCGAAATCGCAAAAGCGATGTTTACCGAAAAGAATCCGGACGGTGAGAAGATCATCGAACGTTTTATTGTCCGCGATTGGGGCATTGAAAATCTGGAAACCGTACAATTGGCGTATCGGGATTTCGGCGACGCGATTAATGATTTAATCACTACGGGTGAGGATCAGTACGGACCGATGCGGATCGGACCCTCTTATCCCATCGTGCTGTACAATCACAAGGATTTGGAGATTCCGTTCGGCACTCACGCAATGCACGGAAATAATCGTATTTGCTTTCCGAATTACACGTACCCCTTTTATCGTGATGGAATGTATGAAAAGTGTCAGGGAGAGAGCCGCCTTTACAAGCGTGCCGCTGCGCTACTGATCGAAGGCGCTAAGCGGTTGACTGCACTGCTCCCATCTGTTTCAAAGGAAAAACGCGACGATGCACAGCGCATTGCGGGGATTGCCGAGTTTATGGGACGTGCGGTGTTGACAACGCACCACGTGAAAGAGACATATTTCCGTAAATATGCACTCCTTACCGACGAGAGCATCGATTTCTCTGCAACGCTTGACGAGCTTGCACAAATCATGCGCGCTGAAATTGAAAATGCAAAGGCGACAGTTCCGCTGGTGGACTTCGATTCCCGTCTTGGATTTGAGCCGAGCATGGACTACATGTGCCACCGTGAAGCTTTGGAGTGGAAGCTTGCATTACAAACACAGATTCTAGAGGAGGAGATTCCTGCACTTCGTGCAGACGGTACGGTGAAAAACCGCGACAGAAAGCATTTTCCGCGTGATATGTGGACGTGAGAAGTGGAGAGCCGCTTATGAAACAACTGAAAGAACTGAAGCTTGAAGATCTGACGATCAAGCAAAAGCTTGGTATGGCGATGATCGCACATTGCGGACGAGACGATTGCGACGTGGACTACATTGAAGAATTGGTTCGCGAGCGCGCCGTGGGAGCCGTTTGGGTCATTCCCAAAAACGGAGAATACGATTGGGTGATCAAGCGCTTATTGGAAATCGCAGATTATCCGCTTCTCGTTTTTACGGATGCAGAAAACGGATTGGAACCCTACCTGATCGGCAGACAAAACACCATCGGTATGGCAAACAGCGAGGAGCTGGCGTATCACTTTGGGCTCGTTGTGGGAAAAGCCGCACGTGCACGCGGATACAACGTCGTTTGCAATCCCATGCTGGATCTTGTCAGGGTGAATTCCACCTGTGGCTCGGTCGTTCGTTCCTTGGGGAGCGATAAGGAGCGCGTTGCCGCATTGGCGGCTGCCGAGGCGCGCGGTATGCACGATGCAGGTGTATTGACCATCGGAAAGCATTTTCCCGGTATGGCAAAGACCTCTGAACGGATCGATTCGCACATGGGAGAAGCCATTTCCTTTGAAACCAAGGAAGAGCTTTTGGATTATAATCTCTACCCCTACGTAAAGCTGATCGAGCAAGGCTTGCTGGATGGCGTCATGATGGGGCACAATCGGTTTGTGAACGTCGATCCCGATTATCCCATGAGTCTTTCCCCAAAGGGGATCGATATTCTTCGGGAATTGGGATTTGACGGCTTGGCTTTGACCGATGCTCTTTGCATGATGGGCGTTGTGGCAAAGTACGGATATAAGAACAGCGTAGGACTTGCGGTAGGCGGCGGGGCAGATCTTGCACTACCGTTTATCAACTGCAACCGTCAAGCGATGGATTGGCTGTGCGCCTGCTACGAGGAGGGCATGATCAACGAGGATCGCTTGAACGATGCCGTTAAGCGAGTACTTGCGGCACAACATAAGCTGACGCTGATGCCAAAGGCAGAACCGGTTACAAAGAAGGAGGCGGCGATTTTTGCACGTCTCAATACCGATTCCGTGTTTGCCAAAACCGACGACGGTGTTACGCCCTCTTTGGATAAGAACGGCAAATATTGCTTTGCGATCCTGACCGAGCACGAGGCGGATCTTGCAAGCGGAGAGATCGGTGTAGATACTATGAAGAACCGTTGGTATCATCCCGACCGCATTGCCGATTATCTCAAAGCGAACTTTCCGTGCAGTATGATCAAGACGATAGGTGAGTATCCTACGGCAGATCGCATTGAGAAATTTTTGCGCGAGTCACTTGGATATGAGGTGGTGTTTATCACCTTTTTCAATAGCCAATGTTATATTGGAAGCGAGTGTCTTACCTCGCGCATCATTTCCGTGATGGAGGCGATGCAGGCATCCGATCGCATTTCTACGGTCGTTCATTTCGGCAATCCCTTTGTTTTGGAGGACGTGCCGCACGTTTCACGCGTGATCGTAGGAACGATTTCCGCCGACGGCGTTGTCGCTGCTTTGGAGGTCCTTACGGGTACGCGCGAGGCAAAGGGCTGTTTGACCTATGATGTAAAGTTGCGCTAAAGTAACAAAATAAGGGCACCGCGTGCCATTGGCACGCGGTGCCCTTATTTTGTTCTTACTTGGAAAAAGCAGACATATTGTAATATTTGAGAATTTTGATTGCCTTTTCGTTCGGCTCAAAAAAGAGTACGCAGCGCTTTCCGCTTTCATTGTCCTGCCACAGCGCAACGTACAAGTTTTCGGCGCTTTGGGAGGAGGCGGCAAAAATGACGTTTTCGGCTCCGTATGCCTCCAGGCGAGAGGCGTTTGCATCTCCGTAGGGGAAGATTGCGGCAAGCTCCTGGATGCGCACGTTGAGCAACTTTTTGCGTGTGCGATTTCCAAGAATACGCGAAACGGTGAGCGCACCCGTAAAATAGGAATACTCATACTCTACCTGTGTGTATTTCCAAGTGAGCCATACGATGATCCAAAGGGAAATGGGAACGAGCGCGATGAGATAGATAAACAGTCGTGTGGAAGCGCCAACGATAAAGAATACAGCCGCCCACAAAATATAAGCCGCGATCAAGCCGATCTTCTTCAAGGTCAAGGTCTTGCTTTTCGCCTCGGCGACGGTATACTCGTAGGGAGAACCGCCCGAACCGAATCCGGAATCACTGTTCATGGGTAAAAACCTCCGTTTGTTTTTTTACATTATAGCATACACAACGCCTGCTTGTCAACATTTGAATTGCTTTTTTACCGAAAATCTTGTTTGCGTCTTGACTTTTGCGCCGAAATGTTCTATAATGTAAGGGATAGAACACAAAAGAGAGGTTAAAACCGATATGAAAGCTGTTATTACCGTTACGGGAAAGGATGCCGTAGGCATCATTGCCGACGTTGCCGCTGTATGTGCCACGCATCATGCAAATATTCTGGATATTACCCAAAGTGTAATTTCCGAATACTTTGCGATGATCATGCTTGCGGACATTCAAGGTTTGGATATCGAATTCGCCGCCTTTGCCGACGAGCTCACCGCTCTGGGCAAAAACAAGGGCTTGATGATCCACGCCGTGCACGAGGACATCTTCAACACCATGCATCATATTTGAGGTGACGCGGCATGATCAATACACAAGACATTTTAGAAACGATCAATATGATCCGTGAGGAGAACCTCGACATTCGCACCATTACCATGGGCATTTCTCTGTGGGATTGCGTCAGCGAGGACGTGGATCGCCTCTGCGATAAGATCTACGATAAGATCACCAAGAAAGCCGAGCACCTGGTTGCCACGGGCGCGGACATCGAAAAAATGTACGGCATCCCGATTGTCAACAAGCGCGTATCGGTAACGCCTATTTCGCTTGTTGGCGGTGCGGCATCGCCTGAGGGATATCTTAAAATTGCGCACACGCTTCAGCGTGCCGCAGATGCGCTGGGCATCAACTTTATCGGCGGCTTTTCGGCGCTCGTGCAAAAGGGGATGACCGTTGGGGCACAGAATATGATCTCCGTCATTCCCGAGGCGCTTGCCCAGACGCGTAACGTTTGCTCGTCCGTCAACGTTGCCTCCACCAAGGCAGGTATCAATATGGACGCCATTGCCCTGATGGGATCTGCCATCAAGCGTGCGGCGTACCTGACGCGTGACGATCATTCCATTGCCTGCGCAAAGCTGGTGGTGTTTGCCAACGTGCCCGAGGATAACCCGTTTATGGCGGGCGCGTTCTGCGGAATCGGTGAGCCCGAAACAGCAATCAACGTAGGTGTCAGTGGTCCCGGCGTTGTGGCGTCTGCCATTCGCCGCGCAGGGGATTGCAACCTCTCGGAGCTTGCCGACGTCATCAAAAAGACCGCGTTCAAGATCACGCGTGTCGGTCAGCTCGTGGCAAACGAGGCGGCAAAGCGTCTGGATACGCCGTTTGGCATTGTGGATCTCTCCTTGGCTCCCACGCCTGCAGTCGGTGACTCGGTGGCGTATATTCTGGAGGGCATGGGACTTGAGTCCTGCGGTGCGCACGGAACAACGGCGGCGCTGGCAATGCTCAACGATGCGGTCAAAAAGGGCGGCGTCATGGCGTCCTCGCACGTGGGTGGACTTTCGGGCGCGTTTATTCCCGTTTCCGAGGATGCAGGCATGATCGCGGCGGTGGAGCGCGGTGCGCTCACTTTGGAAAAGCTGGAAGCCATGACCGCAGTTTGCTCGGTCGGTCTTGATATGATCGCCGTTCCCGGGGATACCTCCGAGGACGTCATCAACGGCATTATTGCCGACGAGATCGCCATTGGCGTGGTCAACACAAAGACCACGGCGGTGCGTCTGATCCCTGCGTATGGTAAAAAAGCAGGCGAGAGCGTGGAGTTTGGCGGACTTTTGGGTACGGCTCCCATCATGGAGATCAACACCTACTCGCCCGCAAAATTCATTCACCGCGGCGGACGCATTCCGGCTCCCATTCACAGCTTGAAGAATTAACACGTAGGGGAGCGCTCTGCTGAGTGCTCCCCCTTTATATGAAAGGAAGAAAGAAAATGAAACTGATGATTGCATCCGATATTCACGGCTCGGCATATTATTGCAAGCAGATGCTTGCGGCGTTTGAGCGCGAGGGGGCAGAAAAGCTCCTTTTGCTGGGCGATATTTTGTACCACGGACCGCGCAACGATCTGCCGCGCGAGTATGCACCCAAAGAGGTGATCGCCATGCTCAACGCGGGCAAGGAGAAGCTGCTTTGCGTGCGCGGCAACTGTGACACCGAGGTAGATCAAATGGTGCTGGAGTTTCCCGTGCTTGCCGACTACGCCGTTTTTTACGTTGGCGGACGGATGATCTACGCCACACACGGACACGTGTACACCGAGGGCTAGCTTCCGCCCCTGTAAAAGGGTGAAGTCCTGCTCCATGGGCACACGCACGTGCCCAAATGCACCGACCACGGCGACTACCTTTATCTCAATCCCGGTTCGGTGTCCATTCCCAAGGAAAGCTCTCCGCATTCCTACCTGCTCCTGCAGGATACTCACCTCCAATGGAAAACGCTCGACGGCGAGGTTTACATGGAATGTGATTTGTAATGGCATGTTTTTTACATTTTGGTCAAAATGCACAAAAATAGTGGAGCATTTTTGTGCGAAATATTGTGTTGACAAAAATCGGTTTGCATGCTATAATTAGTTATAGTCCAATCGTGTATCCAAAAATAAATATGAGGCTTTCGGCGTGTT
>JAFTKJ010000091.1 GCA_017453305.1 Clostridia bacterium | reverse complement strand
TCGGCACGGAGCATCCATTTTTTAGCGAACGAGTGCCGTTAGCTTATTGTTGTTTACGTAAATCCGTGTGTGTAAATACGAGTCTTTTTGTTTTTTTATCAGGAGGTAAAAATGAAACACAAAAATTTCTTCATCGTTCCCAATCAGATATTCGAGCTTGGTTTGAAACCAAAGGAGTTCGTGGTCTATTGTTGTTTGCTCAGGCACAGCGATAAGAATACCGACAATTGTTTCCCATCGCGCCGACTTATCGCAGACGAGTGCAGCATAGATAAGAAAACGGTTGATTCCGCACTCAAGGAATTAGAAGCACGAGGGCTAATCAAGAAGGTGTGCAGATACCGAGAGAACGGTTCTCGGACAAGCAATATGTACTACCTTGCATCGCTCTTGGAATAGCGTAGGATTTCCTTATGGCTGGCTTCAGATATTCGTACCCATAAGAAGATTAAAGTGAGCAAGAGATTACCAACAGAAAAGAAGAATATATAGAGAGTCTGCGTTGCACGGCAGCCCGATTTTCGCCTGTCGAAAATCAAGCAGGTGAAAGAGTCGGGGTGGTAAAATCCAAAACTCCTACGAAAACAAAGGAATTGATCGGGGCTGTTGCGAGGTGGTAATCGCAATTCAGCGTATAAACGAGAGGAGCAAAAGACCATTCAAGCCTTCTTCTTTTCTGCCGTAAATATCCACGTGTAAGCCACAAGAAAGCCCTGTGTGCCGATTTAAGAACGAAAGCGACCAAGTAACGCCAACCAAGCCAAAGAACGCAAAATACGGCAATTTGGAGAGAGGTGATAGAATTCGGGTTGCGCCGTATTTTGTTGCAGGAATAAGTGTGGCGACATTGAGCCGCCACGCAGACCACCATGCACGGCAATGCCGAGCAAAAATGAGCGATTTGGGGGATTTTTCGGGCTTTTTTGAGCCTCTTTTGTCCAAATTCAGAACGATTTTCTATGGCGACATTGTTGCGCAAATTTCAGATCTCGGTCGACTTGGTTGCGCACAAAATCCCGAAAGTGCCGATGAAATAAGGGTTTTCTCGCGCGCAAACGAGGCGACATAGCCTTAAAATGCCAAAATTCAATACTCATTGCCTCTGTACTTACATTAAAATTTTACGGAGGATTCAGAAATGAAAGAAAACGAATTTGTGCTTGAAAAAGCAATCAACACCCCAACCGGCAATGAGTATTCGAGAGATGAACACATCGCAATTGCACGAAGAACAAAGTATTATTCTCGTCACGGTGTTGTGCTTACGAGAAGAAATTACAGCGTGGGCGGTATGACCTATCAGGTAAATTCTTTCTTCTGCCCGTCAAGGTGTCCGTCAGCAGATGAAGGACTCAGGCGACTGATGCAACAAGAAATTGAAAACAATTCTTGAACTTGCAAAAAACGCTGGACTTTGAAACCGATTGATGATATGTTGTAGGTGCGGAAATTTATCAACCGCGCGCACTCTCAATCGGTTTGACACAGAAGGAGGAAAAGACATGTCAAACCAAAACGAAAAGAAAATAACAGCACTCTACTGCCGTCTCTCCCAAGAGGATGAACTCAAGGGCGACAGTAATAGTATTCAGAATCAAAGAGCTATACTTGAAAAGTACGCAAAGGATAACGGCTTTGAGAACGCACAGTTCTTCGTGGATGACGGTTATTCGGGCGTGAGCTTCAACCGCCCGGCATTCCAAAATCTTATTGAGATGATGGAGCAAGGCAAGGTGGCAACGCTCATTACGAAAGACCTCTCCCGACTCGGCAGAAACTATATTGAGGTCGGTCAGTACACTGAATTGATATTCCCACGCCTTGATGTTCGCTATATCGCAATCAACGATAACTTCGATTCGCTCTACTCGGAAGGCAACGAGCTTGCTCCGTTCAAGAATCTGTTCAACGAATGGTATGCAAGAGATACGAGCAAGAAGATCAGAGCCGTGGTCAAAGCGAAAGCGGAACGAGGCGAAAGAGTCGGAACGGTTGTGCCTTACGGATACAAGCGCGATCCCGAACACAAAGGTCATCTCCTCGTCAACGAGGAAACCGCACCAATCGTCCGAATGATATTCTCGCTGTGTGCCAAAGGTACTGGACCGAGAAATATTGCAAATATCTTGCGTGAGAAAAAGATACTCAAGCCGACGATGTACCGCTTTCAGGAAGAAGGAAAGTACGGAGCAATCACCGACACAACCGATATATACGGTTGGAACGATAGAACGGTTGCAGGTATACTCGACAACGAAATCTATCTCGGTCACACAATCAATTGCAGAACAACTGTGGTATCCTACAAGGATAAGCGTACTAAAATTCGTCCCGAAAGTGAATGGTATCGTGTGGAAAACACTCACGAAGCTATCATAGACAAAACAACTTGGGAGCTTGCTCAAGCGGTTCGTCAAGGCAAACGCAGACGAACCGCAATGGGTGGCATCGATAAGTACAGCGGTCTGTTATACTGTGCCGATTGCAATTCAAAGCTATACTTCATTCGAGGAACAACGCTCAAGCCCGATGCCTACGGATTTATTTGTAGCCGATACAGAAAGCACATGGGTGAGGAACAATGTACGCCTCACTCCATCAGAGCAAAGGTGCTTGACGAGATCATCCTTGAAGAAATCCGAAAGGTCACCTACTATGCACGAGCCCAAACCCGTGAGTTCGTCAGCTTTATAAATCAAAAAAGCTCTGCGGAAAACCGCAGAGAGCTGAATGCAAGGATGGTAGAGCTTGCAAGTCTTGAAAAACGCAACAATGAGCTGAACGCTCTGTTCAGGCGACTCTATGAGGACAATGTTCTCGGCAAGGTCACCAATGAACAGTTCCGTATGCTCTCCGACGGTTACAACACCGAGCAACGAGAGATCACCGAGCGACTTCCAATAGTGAAGCAAGAGATTGAGGATCTGAAAGCGGCGGCAACCAATGTCGAAAGATTTGTGGATATTGCAAACAAGTACACAGATTTAAGGGAGCTAACTCCCGAAGTGCTTCGCACATTCATAGAGAGAATCATTATCCACGAAAGAACGGCAAAGCACAGCAAAGCCGCAACGCAACAGATTGATATCTACTTCCGCTATATTGGAAAACTCGCACCCGAAGAAGTCGCCTAACCCCATAAAACGGAATAGGACGGACAGTTTCAACTGTCCGTCCTACATACCGAATACCGCCTATACGCAGTTAATATCCTTATGAGAAACTGCGTAAGCCGCGATTCGTTGCGGTTTCCCCATAAAAAATTCTATAAGGGTATTGATTTTGCGCGAAAAATGTTATATAATAATTAGAGGTATATAAAATGGTTGAGTGTTTCTTTTTTTGAAAGGAGAAATGAAGATGGATAGAGTCAGCAAACACAATTATTACCTGGATATTGCTCAAACCGTTGCAGAGCGTTCTACTTGCTTGCGTAAAATGTACGGTGCGATCATCGTCAAGAATGATTCCATTATTTCCACAGGCTACAACGGAGCTCCCAGAGGACGCAAGAACTGCTCCGATCTCGGCTACTGCATGCGCGATAATCTTGGTATTCCGCGCGGAGAAAGATATGAGCTGTGTCGCTCCGTGCATGCGGAGGCGAATGCCATCATTGCCGCTTCCCGTGAGCAGATGCTGGGTGCAACGCTTTATATGGTGTGTGTCAATTCCAAAACGGGTGAGCTTGAGCCCGGTACATCCTCCTGCATGATGTGCAAACGTCAGGTCATTAATGCCGGCATTGCAAACGTAGTGGTGCGTGACGATAAGGAAAACTACCGCATCATTGACGTCAACGAGTGGATCGAGAACGACGATTCTCTCAGCGGAGTGTTTGGATATTGAGGAGTATAGACATGAAAAAGATCACAAGTGTGTTGCTGTGCGCGCTTCTTGCCTGCGTGTGTCTGCTCGTTTCCTGCGGTGCGCCCGCGATGAAGCAAGAGGGCGTCGGCTTCCGCAACCCAAAAACGGGAATCACCTATTTCCCGGCACCTGCCAATTACGGTGCGCAAAAGGCGGAGGGCGCCGAGGCTTATGCAAGAATTGCACGCAACGGTGTGGATGAATTGCTCTTTTATCCCGTAGAGGGAATGAATCCCGATCAATACCTCGTCACTGCCAACGGAACGCTTTTGTATGCCGAGGGGCTGAAGATGCCGACGCTTTCCGAGCTTCCCGTCAAGGAGATCGGCTTGTACGACACGCAGGTCGGCAGCAATTCCGCAAATATCACCAAAGCCGATACCATAACCGCTATCAAAGAGGGCTGGGAAAACAATCCCGCTTGCACGTATCAGGAGCTTTGGCTGTTGCAGTCGTTCACCTCGTATGATCTGCGCTTTTTCGGTTCGGGTGCGTACAGCGGATTATATTTCCGCTTGCAGTACCTGTTGTTCGAGGAGGATGCGTGCGTGTACGTGCTGATTGAGGATGAGGCGTCCTTTGAGGATCTTTATCCCGGAATTCCGTACGAGTTTGAGACCTTCACCGGTCCCGATGCAAGCGGAAACGAGGTGACCGAGCGCTATGCGGTCTACAACTTTGGAAAAGAACTGATCTTTGATTCGGTTACGGGCAAGTGCCGCATGGTTGGTGCGTCTCTTGCATCCTTGGTACAGTAATATGGCGGTACTGACAGATGAGCGTACGACGCATGCAGAACGGATCGAGCATTCTGCACAGGTGCGTCGCATCTGCTTTGTTTGCACGGGCAACACCTGCCGCTCTCCCATGGCAGAGGCGGTGGCAAACGACCTTGCCTCCAAGAGAGAGGGAAAGGAGACGTTTGAGGCGTATAGCGCTGGACTGTATGCAAACGAAGGAGAACCGATCTCTTCCAATGCGATAAGTGCGTTGGAGCTGGCGGAGGTTGTCCCCTCCAAGCGCGATTATCATGCGCATACGGCGCATTCCCTGACGGCACAAGAGGCGGAGGAATACGACCTTTTGATTGGAATGACGGGAGCACATTGCATGGAGTTGATGATGCGCTTTCCCGCGCTTGCACAAAAGATCACCTGCATGCCCACTCCCATTACGGATCCTTACGGCGGCGATCTTACAGTTTATCGCGCTTGTCTTTCGGAGATCACAAGCGGAGTGCGTGCGTTGATCGGTGCGGAGGAATAAGCCATGAAAACGGAGAAAATATGCGCGGAGCACCTTGAAGGGGCGGCGGCACTGGAGGCACTTTGCTTTCCCGATCCGTGGAGCGCAAAGGCTTTGGAGCTGTTGCTTACAGAAGAGGCGAGCGGTGCGGTGATACTGCAGGATGGCGCGGTCGTTGCCTACGGCGGTATTTATTGGGCGCCTGACGAAGGGCAGATCACAAACGTTGCGGTGCATCCCGACTGCCGCAGACAAGGGCTTGGGGCACAGATCCTGCAGGCTTTGATCGCGGAGGCGAATGCGCGCGCATGTATTCGAATGGTGCTGGAGGTGCGTGCCTCCAACGAGGCGGCCATCGCTTTGTATCGTCGATACGGTTTTTTTGAGATCGGTCGACGAAAGGCGTTTTATCGTGCGCCGCGCGAGGATGCGTTGATCATGGAGCTGTCTCTTGGGACAGACAAAGCAATTTGAACTAAAGGACGATTACAATGTATATTTTGGGTATGGAAAGCTCCTGCGACGAGACCTCTGCGGCTGTCGTGGAGATGGGGGATGGCATTCGCGCCATTCGCTCCAACATCGTGGCATCTCAAATCGAGACGCACCGACTCTACGGCGGTGTCGTTCCCGAAATTGCCAGCCGCGCACACATCGAAACGATTTCTCGCATCACCTACGAGGCGCTGGAAATGGCGGGTGTGACCATCGAGCAGATCGGTGCCGTTGCTGTTACGGCGTATCCCGGCTTGATCGGCGCGTTGCTGGTCGGCGTAAATTTTGCAAAATCCTTGGCGTATGCCAAAAATATCCCCTTGGTGGCTGTCAATCACATTCACGGTCACGTGGCGGCGGCGTACTTGGCACACCCGGACCTCAAGCCTCCGTTTTTGGCGTTGGTCGTGTCGGGCGGACACACCTCCTTCTATCGTGTGGAGGATGACACCGAATACGTGGAGATCGGCGGTACGCGCGATGACGCGGCAGGTGAGGCGTTTGACAAGATCGGGCGTGTCATTGGAATGCCGTATCCGGGCGGCGCGGCTTTGGACCGACTTGCCTACGAGGGGGATCCCAAGGCGATCCAACTTCCGTCACCGGCGCTTGCAGGGGATACGTTGGATCTTTCCTTCAGCGGCATCAAAACGGCAACGCTGAATTACCTCAACAGCATGCAGCAAAAGGGCGAGCAGGTCAACCCTGCGGACGTTGCAGCGGCATACACGGATAAGATCGTAAAGGCGATCGTACAAAAGGCAGAGCTTGCTCTGCGCCACAGCGGAATGAAAACACTTGTGTTGGCAGGCGGCGTTGCGGCAAACTCCCATTTGCGCGCCGGCTTGGAGCGCATGTGTCAAAAGCTTGGTGTGCGCCTTGCCATGCCCGAGAGAGCTATGTGCGGCGACAACGGAGCCATGATTGCGGCGGCAGGATATTTTGAATTCCTCAAAGGTAATTTTGCGGATACCTCGCTCAACGCATCGGCATCCGACGACGGCTTATAAAGAATGCTTGTCAAGCCCTTTTTAGAAAATAAATCAAATTCGTCACTTTGAATAAAATTGTCGAACTTTTTGAAAAAATCAGAGTTTTCCACTTCTCCACAGGAGTTTTCCACAGGTTGTTGAAAGTTGCTTGGCACACATGCTTTTGCTTTAGATTACTTGATAAAATTCCCCAAAAAGCAGATTTTTGCCATCAAATTGTGGAGAACTGTGTGGATATTGTTGAAAAAATGCCCAACCGTCGGGTGTGGAAAACTTTTTTCGAGTGAATTTGCGCTTCTTCGACAAGTGCAAAAGCCATTGTTGATATTCACCAAAAATGCAATTTTACTCCAAATGAATGCTGCTCTGTGCGGCGTGAGAAAGGATGAAAAAATATGACAGATTCCGAATACAGCGTACGTATGGAAAAGGATGGAGAGGGAATCGATCGCCCGTTTGTTTCTCCTGCGGTCATTCGCCGACTCCCAAGATATTTCCGTTATTTGCGTGAGCTTTTGCGCGAAGGAAAAACGCGTATCAGCTCCGCCGAGCTTTCCGATAGGATGCAGGTTACCGCATCGCAGATCCGCCAGGACCTGAACTGCTTCGGCGGCTTTGGTCAGCAGGGGTATGGCTACAACGTCAGCTACCTCTATTCCAAAATTTCCGATCTGCTCGGTGTCAGCATGGGCTTGCACGCCATCATCATTGGTGCCGGCGACCTTGGAAGAGCCTTGGTCCGTTCCACCATGTTTGAAAAGCGCGGCGTTGATATCATTGCGATGTTTGACGTGGATCCCGATTTGATCGGCAAGGAATTCGGTGGTGCCAAAATCTACGACATGAAGGATCTGGAGGATTTTTGTGACAGCAACGTTGTGGATATGGCGGTGCTGACACTACCGAAAGAAAAGGCAGAAGAGGAGGCGGCGCGCCTGCTTTCCCTTGGTGTTACGGGATTTTGGAATTTTACGGGTAAGGAACTGATCTATGCTCCCGATGAAGCCGTGGTCGAGAATGTTCACCTTGGCGACTCTTTGATGAGCCTGAACTACGAGCTTTGCCGTCAGATGAGCGAAAAATCGAAAAAGAGCTCTAAGGAGACGGAATGATGATGAAGCTCAATTTTGGACAGGAGGTTTTGGTCCTGCCTGCATCGGTGCTCTCTCACGTGGACGAGGCGACTCCTGAGCAGCTCTGTGTTTTGATGTGGCTGGCATCCGATCTTTCCTTGGCGTCCAAGCATAAGCAGCTGGCAAAGCTTGCCGGATGCGATACGAAATCGTTGAAGGAAGCGATCCGCTTCTGGTGTAAATGTGGCTTGATCCTGCAAGAAGGGGAAGAGCCTTCCGTTTCCGCAATGGCAACAGTACGCGAGGCGGCAGAACCGGAAAAAGTGCAGAAAAAGCCGTTGCAACGTGCGAACGAGCTGCCCGTTTATACATCAACCGAGCTTTCCGAGCTTTTGGAGGCGCGTGCAAGTGTGCGCGTATTGGTGGACGAGGCACAGCAGATCCTTGGAAAAATGTTCAACCCGAGCGATATCAACACGCTCATTGGTATGCTGGACTATCTTGGAATGAGCGAGGAGTGCATTTTGTTGCTCTTGGCACATTGTAAGCGCATTGGAAAGGTCAATTTGCGTGCCATTGAAAAGTATGCCTATGCGCTGGTTGACAAGGGCATTACCGATGCCGAGGCGATGGAGGCGGAGATCTGTGCCGCCGAGGCAATGCACAGCTTTGAGGGGCAGGTGCGCTCTCTCTTTGGCATGAAGGCACGCGCGCTGACCTCCAAGGAGGGCAAGATGCTCTCCTCTTGGATCTCTTTTGGGTACGATATCGATATCGTACGTATGGCATATGAAATCACCGTTGACGCGACCGGTGAGGCATCCTTGCCTTACGCCAACGCGATTTTGGAAAAATGGAATGCGAACGGATGGAAGAGCTCTGCACAGATCGAAGAGGGGCTGAAAGCAGAGAAGAGCAAGCGCGAAGCCAAAAAGGCGGGCGCGAGCGAGCTTGGCAACAGCTTTGATACCGACGATTTCTTCGAAGCGGCATTGCAACGCGGATTCCGTGAACGCAGTGAAGGATGATGGAGTAGAGTATGGGATACAATAAAGAAAATTTTAAGCGCATTCGCGCGGAATACGAAACCAAGACCTTTCGCGCGCAGGCAGAGGCGGACGCACGCCGTGAGGAGCTTTACGCCTGCATTCCCGAATTGCGTGAATTGGACCGCTCGCTTTCGGAGTTCGGTCTTCGCATCATGAAGGCGGCACTCTCCGAAGGGGATACCGAGCGTCACGTTGCGGCACTGCGTGCCGAGAATGAACGCGTTAACCGTGCTCGCAAGGCTTTATTGGAGCGCAACGGCTTTCCTGCGGATTACAGCGAACCCAAATACGAGTGTGATGCATGCCGTGACACCGGCTACGTGGGCATTAAAATGTGCGAATGCATGCGCCGCAGTCTTGTGGAAGCAGGCATGCAATCCTCGGGACTTGGCTCTTTGATGCAAAAGCAATCGTTTGAAAATTTCTCTATGGATTATTATCGGACGAATGCGGATCACCTTCGCATCATGGAGGATAACTACCGCTATCTCTATCGGTATGCCCATAATTTTAAAATTGAAGATGGAAAGTCGCCCGAAAGCGTACTGTTTCTTGGCGGTACGGGGCTTGGTAAAACGCATCTCTCCACGGCAATCGCACGTGTGGTGACCGAGCGCGGCTACGACGTGTTTTACAACAGCGCCGTTGGAATGATCTCCGATTTTGAAAGCCGTCGTTTTGGCAACGGTCTTGCCATGGGGAATGCCGAGGATACATCAGCATACATCGAATGCGACCTTTTGATCATTGATGATCTTGGCACCGAGGTGGTCAACCAGTTTACCACGTCCTGCCTGTATTACGTGCTCAACACACGATTGAATTTGCAAAAATCAACGATCATCAGTACAAATCTTGTTCCTGCAGATCTGCGTAAGACCTACAGCGATCGTATTGCAAGCCGCCTGACGGGAGAATTTCACGTTGTTCCGTTCTATGGGGTGGACGTCAGAAAGCAAAAACTGCAATCCCGCTGAAAATAATAGAAAAAAGTTTCAAAAAAAATCAAAAAGCTATTTACAAATCCCAAAAAAGAATGTATAATATAAGTGGAGTATTATATTCGCGATCCCCAAAAGACACGAATTCAGGAAGGAACGGACGAAAATTATGAGCATGAACGAATCCAAAAAGACCGAGCAAAGCAAGGAAATGACTGTTAAAAAGGAACTCGTTTCGGCGGCTTGCACAGCTGTGGATGCGGTTTTGACCTCTGTGACCGGAGCAAAGCTGTTTCAGTCGATCGCACAAAAGGTTGGCAAAAACGGGGCGGATCTGTTGAAGATCAAGCATGCAAGCAGCGCCGTAGGTGTTGGAATCTGCTCGGGCGTTTTGTTGGCAGGGGACTTTATTCCCACCTTGGCGCAAGCATTGGATCGTGTATGGGCAAAGAATCAAGCAACCGAAGAGGTAACCGAGGAGACTGTCGAAGAGGTTGCTGAAGAAGTTGACGAAGAACCCGTAGAAGAGGTTGTGGAGGAGGTCGTTGAAGAAACGCCTGTCGAGCCTGTGGTAGAGACCATGGCTGTTGCAGAGGAGAGCGGAAACGACGATGAAGAAGAAGAGGAAACCTATGGCTTCAGCACCGCAGGTCTTGAATTCTTCGATGCAATGGAAAAGCCCGAGGAATATGCCGCTCTTGTCGAGCAGGAGAATGCGGGTGAGATCCAGATCGTTACGCGTTATCGCCGTAGCTTCGTTTCCCGCTTGATCCAATCGCAGGGAGAGGTGCAGGAATATTATTCCGCAATCAAGAATAAGCTGCTTTCCTATAAGGGAGTCAAGGCACGCACCAGCTGGGGCAACGAGTCCTTTAACAAGGGCAGAACCTACATCGCAAAGGTCAGTACAAAGTCCAAGACCTTGTACTTGTATCTTGCAATCGATCCCGCAACCCTGGTGGACACCACGTACAACTTTGAGGACGTTTCCTCCAAGAAGAAGTACGAAAACGTTCCCGTGCTGATCAAGATCAAGGGACCCCGCAAGCTGAAGTTTGCGCTGGAGCTGATCGATCAGATCTGCAACGATGCGCTCACGCTTCCCCTTGTAAAGGACTTTGCCGAGCAGGATTACACGGTTCCTTATCAAAGCACCGAGGAGCTTGTTCTGGCAGGACTTGTAAAAAAGATGGTAGCCGGCATTCCCGTGCAGGCGTTTGATACCACCGTTCCCGCTACCGAGACGAACGTAGACGTAACGGTCGTTTAAAAAATAAAAATTGCATAAAACAAGAGATACGGTATATACTACTGCCGTATCTCTTTTTTTACAGATGCATTCAATGATGATGAAAGGAGTAAGGATATGCCCGAGGCAGTAAAAACCAAGCAGACGGCGGCGTTGCTGCAGTCTGTTTACAAAAACGTAAAAATGGCAAGCGATTCTATTCTGACCCTGATGCCAAAGGTGCAGGACGCGCGCCTTAAGAGTGAGCTGACGGTAAAGCTGAGTGCTTACGAGGCGTTTGCATCCCGTGCCGCAAAGCTGCTTGCAGACGAGGGCGTCAAGCCCGTGGAGGAGGGGACCATCACCAAATTGGCGGCAAAGTGGGGCAGTATGATGAATACCATGCGCGATTCCACCAGCAGTCACTTGGCAGAAATGATGGTTGAAGGTGCCACTATGGGAGTCAACGATATGCTCAAGCAGATCCGCGAGGCGGAAAACACGACCGTTTCCGAAAGCGCATTGCGCCTGGCGCGTGACGTATGCTCGTTTGAGGAAAAAACGGTAGAGGATATGAAGGATTATTTACGCTGAACAAGGGAGAAAGAATATGGTACAAATTACTTGTAAGGAGCTTTCGGCTCTTTCGGATCTGATGACGATGGAAGAAAATCTGGTTGCAAAGTGCCGCACCTATGCGTCGCAATGCACCGACAGCGTTCTTAAAAATCAATACGAGCAAATGGCACAGCGACATCAAAGACATTTTGACGAGCTGTATTCCAATTTGAAGTAAGGAACGGAGGGGAAGAAGAATGGAGAATACCCAAGCATGTTGCATGAGCGAGCAAGAAAAAATGACTGACCTGCTCGCATCGGAAAAATGCATGACCGCCAACTACAACACCTTTTGCTGTGAGGCGGCAACGGCAAGCGTTAAAAACTGCCTGCTTTCGCTCCTGATGGACGAGCACCGCATGCAAGAAGAGGTCTTTAACGAGATGAGCGTGCGCGGTTGGTATAAGACCGAGAAGGCAGAGGAGCAAAAGGTCAGTGCCGCCAAGCAGAAGTTTTCCAAAACGGTGACCGTTTAAAGAAAAAGGGATGCATCGCATTCTCAGGGTGAGAGTTGCGATGCATCTCGTTTTTTATCAGTCGATCACTTGGCGGTAGATCTCATTCTTGGGAACGCCGCGGTCGCGTGCGGCTTGTTTGATGGCATCCATTTTGGAAAGCCCCGTGTCGATGTAATGCTGTACGTGGGAGGGAACGTCCATCTCCGTCCAAAAGGCGGTGGGAGAGGCGGCGTCCTTTGCTCCTTCTACTACCAATACGTATTCGCCGCGCGGACTTTGCTCACGGTAATAGGCAACCGCTTCACCAATCGTCATGCGCAAAATTTCCTCGTGCGCTTTGGTCAACTCGCGGCAAATGGCAATGCGGCGATCTTCGCCAAACGTTCGGCAAAAGTCGCTCAAGGTGGTTTCCAGCTTGTGCGGAGCTTCGTGGAAGAGCATGGTTCTCGTTTCGCTTTCAAGGGCGGAAAGATGCACGCGTCGCTCTGCCTTATTCACCGACAAAAAGCCCTCAAAGGTAAATCTTCCCGTAGGGAGTCCCGATAGGGTGAGTGCCGTGATTGATGCGACGGGACCGGGGATGGAGGTCACGGGAATGCCGCGTGCGGCGCAAAGAGCAACCATGTCCTCACCGGGGTCGCTGATGGCAGGGGTACCCGCGTCGGTGATCAATGCGCAGGATTCACCCGACTCCAGGCGTGCTGCGATCTGTTCGCCGCGCTCGCGTTTGTTGTGTTCAAAATAAGAGACCATCGGCTTGGAGATTCCAAGGTGGGTTAAGAGGCGCATGGAGTTGCGTGTGTCCTCTGCCGCAATAAAATCTACCTCGGAAAGGACCTTGATCGCACGCTCGGAGAGGTCGGCAAGATTGCCGATGGGGGTAGCGACAAGGTAGAGCGTTCCGGCTTGTATTTGGTTTTTTTCGCGTGTGGCGACGTCGATGCTTTTTACAGAACTCATAACGAATCCTTTCTCATAAGGTAAAATCGGTCATACCGGTACTATTATAACACAGCGCACCTTTTTTTGCAATGCATTTTTTCGCAATTTGCATTTTTTTGCATATACTGTCCTAGAACTTCCATAAAAAGGAGAGGCATCTATGGCTATTAAAATTTATATCGACCAAGGTCACAACCCGGAAAATCCCAATGCAGGTGCGGTTGGCAACGGCTTGCGCGAGCAGGACATTACCTATCGGGTGGGGCAGGAGCTGGCAGAGCTGTTGCGTGCAAACGGGAACTACGAGGTGCGACTCTCCCGTCCTACGCCTACAAGCGCACTTGGTACCAGCAATACTACCAGCCTGCGCGCACGTGTGGAGGATGCCAACGCATGGGGCGCGGATTATTTTATCAGCATTCATACCAACGCATCCGAAAATCCAAGCGCAGGAGGCACCGAGGCGTTTGCTTACGCGCGCCCTTCGGCAGCGTTTACCCTGGGGGAGGACATTGTGGAGGGGATCGTATCTGTTACAGGCTTGCGAGATCGCGGTATGAAGGTTCGTCCCGGATTGTACGTGTTGCGAAAGACCGCGATGCCGGCGGTTCTTGTGGAGCTGGGGTTTATTACTAATGCCTCGGAGGCGGCGCTGATGAATGAAAACCCTGCACTTTTTGCGCGTGGAATTTATAACGGAATCGAGACTTATTTTAGATAAAATGTAAGAAAAAAGAAAAAATATCTTGACAAATTCCTGCTTTTTCGGTATAATGGAAGGCAGAAATACGTTAAAGGTGAATTCTATGAAATTACAGACAAAAAGGGGAATGCTTTTGGTGTTCTGCTTGCTGCTGTGCGTTTCTATGCTTGCCTCCTGCCTTCATCTGACAGAGGATGATTTTCCATTTGAAGGTGAGAGCGACCGCACGAGTGACGTGACAAGCGGTACGGACGCCCCCGAGAGCACGGTGGGCGGAACAACGGGGGAAAATCCCCCCGAGGCTGAAACGCCCGAGCGAGAGACCGAAACCACCACACAGACTCCCCAACGCGAAACCACCACACCCGAGCCGGAGACCACAACGCCGAAGCCGGAGACCACAACGCCGAAGCCGGAAACCACCACGCCGGAGCCCGAGACCTCCGCACCCGAGCCCGAGACGTCGGCTCCTTCGACTGACGTACCCGTGATCCCCGTCAAAAAAATTAAAATTTACATCGATCAGGGGCACAACCCCTTTTCTCCCACGCATCCGCCGTCCTGGAATACGGGTGCTTCCAACGAGGAGCTTGGCTTGTACGAGCAGGATTTGACCTACGAGATCGGCATACTTTTGGCAGAGCTGCTCTCAAAGGATGAACGCTTTGAGGTGCGCTTGTCGCGCCCAACGCCCGAGACCATTCTCGGTACCGATAATGATTCGGCGCTGGATGCGCGTATCAATGATGCCGCCGCATGGGGAGCTGATTATTTTATCAGCTTGCACATCAATTCCTATTCGAGCGCTTCTGTCAATGGGTTGGAGGTCTATACCGCCGAGAGTGCGGGGACGTCATATGATCTTGGCAGTAAGATTTTGGAGGAGCTGATCGAAAGCACGGGCTTGCGCAGTCGCGGAATGAAGAACGGCGACCATTTGCGCGTTCTCAAGAATGCAAAAATGCCTGCAACGCTTGTTGAAATGGGCTTTATCAGCAATCTGGGAGACGCAACACTTCTGGACCAATCTCCCGAGCTTTTTGCACAAGGTGTTTATAACGGAATTATTGCGTACTTTGCTTCTTTGCAGGAAAAAACAGAATAAATAAATCCAAACAAAAAGCCGAACCTATGCTCTGCGCGTAAGTTTGGCTTTTTTGAATGATACAAGCGAGGGACACTTCTTGGAAAAGCGTGTCCCTCGTAAGCATATTACTGATCGTCGTCGAGCTTGAGGACAGCCATGAACGCCTCGGGAGAGACCTGCACGGAGCCGAGCTGACGCATTTTCTTTTTACCTTCCTTTTGCTTTTCCAAAAGCTTCTTTTTACGGGTGATATCACCGCCGTAGCACTTGGCAAGCACGTCCTTGCGCATTGCCTTGACTGTTTCGCGTGCGATGACCTTGGTGCCAATGGCGGCTTGGATCGGTACCTCAAAGAGCTGGCGCGGAATATTATCCTTGAGCTTTTCCGCAATCTTGCGCGCGCGTCCGTATGCCTTTTCCTCGTGGACGATAAAGGAGAGAGCATCTACCTGCTCACCGTTGAGCAAAAAGTCCAGCTTGACCAATTTACTCGGCTCATATCCGAGCAGCTCGTAGTCGAGAGACGCGTAACCGCGTGAGCGGCTCTTGAGTGCGTCGAAAAAGTCGTAAATGATCTCATTCAGCGGCAAATTGTAATGCAGCTCCACACGCGTGGGGTCAAGATATTTCATATCGATAAAGATGCCGCGGCGGTTCTGGCACAGCTCCATCAAACCTCCCACGTAATCTACGGGAGTGATGATGTTTGCTTTGACCAGCGGCTCATATGCTGTGTCGATGTTGTCGGGGGAGGGGAAGTTCGTGGGGTTGTCGATGCGCACTTTCTCACCGCCCTTGAGCTTGATCTCATAGATAACGCTCGGTGCGGTAGTGATCAGGTCCAGATTGAATTCGCGCTCCAAACGCTCCTCAATGATCTCCATGTGAAGAAGTCCCAAAAATCCGCAGCGGAAGCCAAAGCCGAGCGCAATGGAGGTCTCCGGCTCAAAGATGAGCGCCGCGTCATTGAGCTGCAGCTTTTCCAAGGCGTCGCGCAGATCTCCGTAGCGTGCACCGTCGGCAGGGTAAATGCCGGCGTACACCATGGGTTGTACGGCTTTAAAGCCGGGGAGCGGAGCATCGGTGGGATTGGATACCAAGGTTACGGTGTCGCCCACGCGTGTGTCGCTGACGCTCTTGATTGAGGCGGTGATATAACCAACCTCTCCGGCAGAAAGACGGTCACACTTGCACAGACCAAACGGCTCCATCGTGCCGACCTCAACGATATCAAAGGTCGCGCCCGTGCTCATCAGGCGGATTTTGTCGCCTGCGGCAACACTGCCGTCCACGACGCGAATATTGACCACAACGCCGAGGTAGCTATCGTAATAGGAGTCAAAGATCAAAGCTTTCAGGGGCGCATTTTCGTCACCCTCGGGAGAGGGAACGTCACGCACGACAGCCTCCAATACGTCCTCAATATTGAGTCCCGTCTTGGCGGAAACGGCAGGGCAACCCTCGGCGGGAATGCCGATGACGTCCTCGATCTCATTGCGGCATTTTTCAATGTCGGCAGAGGGGAGGTCTATTTTGTTAATGACGGGGATGATCTCCAGGTTTGCATCCACCGCAAGATATGCATTTGCCAGCGTTTGCGCTTCAATGCCTTGTGTCGCGTCCACGACCAAAAGGGCGCCGTCGCATGCGTTGAGCGAACGTGAGACCTCGTAGTTAAAGTCGACGTGACCGGGGGTATCGATGAGGTTAAAGGTATAGGTCTCGCCGTCCTTGGCATTGTAGGTCAGCTTTACAGCGCGCGCCTTGATGGTAATACCGCGCTCACGCTCCAGATCCATGTTGTCCAGGATCTGCTCCTCCATGTCGCGCTTTGCCACCGTTTGGGTATGCTCCAGAATGCGGTCGGCAAGCGTCGATTTTCCATGGTCGATGTGTGCGATGATGGAAAAATTGCGGATGTGATTTTGACGTTCGGATTTTTGCACGTTGTTTACCAAGCCTTTCGGTAAAATTAAGAAACAAAGATTACATTCAATATATTATATCATAGCGGAGCGACTTTGTCAAGAAAATCAAACAGAAAAGATTGCGGATTTTTGCGCAGATGCTTTGATGTGTGGAGTGCCGTAGTTTTTTTGGTTTTGCAATATTTTTCTGCCAAAAAGCAAAAAGTGCAAGGTGTAGAACAATATTTGTCCAAAAAAAAGCAAAAGGTATCTTGACAGTCTGTCAAAAATGTTTTATACTGTAGGTAACCATGGGAGGTATGTTTTGACCTCTCAAAACCTGAATGGAGACTGCTATGAAAAAAATGAAGGTTGCCGTTGTCGGTTATGGAGGTATGGGTGGCTGGCACGCCGAGCATTTGCTCAAAAGTGACGTTGCCGAGCTTGCCGGAATTTACGATATCAAAGAGGAGCGCTCCGCACTGGCGCAAAGCCGCGGTATTTACGCATATCCCTCTTACGAAGCACTTTTGAACGATAAGGAAGTAGAACTGATCACGGTCGCTATTCCAAACGATGTCCACGAGGAAGTTGTGGTTGCCGCCTTGGAGGCAGGTAAAAACGTCATTTGCGAAAAGCCCGTTACCATCTCTTTGGAGTCCTTGGATCGTATGATCGCGGCGGCAGAGAAGAACGGCGTTCGTTTTTCCACGCATCAGAACCGCCGTTGGGACGTGGATTATCTTGCCATGAAGCAGATCAAGGAATCGGGTGAGATCGGCAAGGTCATCAACATCGAATCCCGCATTCACGGCAGCCGCGGTATCCCCTCGGATTGGCGTGGGGAAAAGGTGCACGGTGGCGGAATGCTGTATGACTGGGGCATCCATCTGATCGACCAGGTTCTGATGATCTTTGGCTGGGACGTCAAGCGTGTCAATTGCATTTGCGATAACATCACAAACAAGGAGGTTGACGACGGCTTCCGCTTGGATATCACCTTTGTGGGTGGCGAGCGCGCAACGGTTGAGGTTGGAACCTATAACTTTATCGCAATGCCTCGTTTTTACATGAGAGCGGAAAAGGGAACTGTACTGCTTTCCGATTGGCGCGAGGAGGCAAAGGTCGTCAAGTGCAAATATTGGCACGAGAATGACGTGCTCCCCGTCAAGACGGCGGCAGGCTTGACCAAGACCATGGCACCGCGTGACAGCGTGACCACCGACACCTACACTGTTGCAAAGCCTGCGTCCGACGTACACGATTATTACCGTCACTTTATCAACGCTATTCGTACGGGCTGTGAGCAGGACGTTACTTATGACCAGATGAGAACCGACCTCAAGGTCATTCTTGCGGCGTTCCAATCTGCCGAAACGGGCATGCCTGTGGAGCTGTAAATGAATATAGAGAGCATGAGCAGGATGTCCTTAGTGACGTACGCCGATGCTCTCTTTTTTTGTAAAATCAGCTTTTTTGCGAAAGGAAGGTTGACTTTGCTTTTGGAGCGTGTTATAATGGAAAAAAAGCAAATCGCTTATATCAAACCATTGCAGAAATGAGGATCGTGTATGAAAATTGTAGTTACTATTCCGCAGGGCGAGGTCATGGATACCTTTTTGTCCGCCGACACCCGCAAAAGGCTGGAGTCGCTTGGTACAGTTGTATATAATGAGTCTACTGCACAGTACACTCCCGATGAGGTGCGCGAGCTACTGCGTGATGCGCAGGTCGTGGTCACGGGGTGGGGCACGCCCAAGCTGACGGGAGAGCTGCTTGCAGACAACGACAGCCTGCGTCTGATCGTGCATACGGGCGGCAGTGTTGCCGACCTTGTAGACGAGGGGACGTACGCAAAGGGGATTCGCGTGCTTTGCGGAAACGATATGTTCGCCGAGTCGGTTGCCGAGGGAACCATTGGATATATGCTGAGCGCCTTGCGCCGTATTCCGGACGACGTTTTCACACTTCGCAACGGTGGCTGGAAGAACGGCGTGGTGACACGCGGACTTCTTGGCAAACAGATCGGTATTTTGGGCGTTGGTGCCATCGCGCGCCATCTGATGCGCATGCTGCAACCCTTTCATTGCTCGTTCCTCGTATGGGACGCGAACTATACGGTCGATCCCGACTATCTTGCAAGCGTCAACGCAAAGCAAGTATCTCTTGAGGAGGTACTTACAAGCTGTAACATCATCAGTCTGCACGCCTCCCTCACACCCAAGTCACACGGTATGATCGGCAGACGAGAGTTTGAAATGATGCAGCCCGGAACGGTCTTTATCAACTCTGCGCGCGGCGCGATCATCCGTCAGCAAGAGATGGCAGAGGTCTTGCGTGACCGCCCTGAGCTGTTTGCGGTGCTGGACGTATTTGAGGTTGAGCCGCTCCCGACGGACGATCTGCTCCGAACGCTTGATAACGTCTATCTGATCCCGCACAGGGGAGGTCCCACGGTGGATTATCGCGAGCAGATCGGTGCGGCGGTGGTTGAGGATATTGCCAATTGGATCAACGGAAAAGAGCTTGCACACGAGATCGGTGTCAGCGCGGCGATGCGTATGACATCACATAAAAAGTAAGGGGGAAGTATGATGAAAAAAGCATTCAGTACACTTGCATGTCAGGAGTTGAACTTTACCGAGGTCGTTGCCTTGGCGTACAGAAGCGGCATCACGGCGGTGGAATTGCGCTTGGACAGACAAAACCGCATCTGCGGTCTTGAGGGGGCGTATCAGATGGACATCGTACGCCGTTTGCTCCGCGAGAACGGTGTGTCGATTTGCGATCTTGCCACGGGGATCTCCTTCCACGATTATAATCCCGCAATGGTGGACGAAATGGAGCGCTGTGCCGCACTTGCCAAGGAGGTTGGTACAAAAGCGTTGCGCATTTTTGTGGGCGCATCAGTTGGAAGGCGCAGTGAGGATGTTGTGCGCGACTATGACGGAATTGCGCGCACATTGATCGAGGGCGCGGATCGCGTCAAGCCCTACGGCGTGGAGCTGTGGATCGAAACACACAGCAATTTTTCCACAGGAGAGAGCCTGTTGCCCCTATTACAGATGGTCAACCGCGACAACGTTCTCGTGCTTTGGGACGTGATCCACTCGGTAGAGTGGGGCGAGAGCCTGGAGGATACTGTTCAGGCGATCGGACAATATATCGTGCACGTGCACCTTAAGGATGGCGTCAAGCGGAGCGATCCCGATCGCATTCATTACGAGCTGACGGCATTGGATCAGGGCGACCTTGATTTTGCGGCGACCGCAAGGGTGCTCCGTGATATCGGCTTTGACGGATACCTTTCCCTGGAGTGGGAAAAGCAATGGCATCCCGATCTTGCAGCACTCTATGCCGACAACGACGCTTTGCTTGCGGCATATGACAAGCTGTTGGAAAAATATTTCGCATAAGAAAAAGAGGAGCTTTTGCCTGTCCTTGCATCGGGAGGTTGGACAAAAGCTCCTCCTTCTTTTATGATCTTCTACGGTTGGTGGAAAAATAAAAGGAATTCTATTCACGTAATCTACAAATTTTGGAGCTCGGAGAAAAAGAAAAATGCGTTCTTGACAAGATAACGACGGATGTGTTATAATGAGTTACGGTGCAATCTAAAAGCTGAAGGGAGGATAGATATGGAAACGAAAAAGCATATGCTCAATGGTGAGTGGGAGCTCTCCTTTCACTCTCCGAAAAATGGGATGATGGTCAGGACACATGCTCCCGTTCCGGGCAATATCGAGCCGGTTCTCGTTCGCCTTGGTTTGGTCGACGATTATCTGCCGTGCGACAATGAGCGTGCGTGCGAGGAATTTGAGGGTGTGGACGATTGGTGCTACGTGCGCAGGTTTGATGCGCCACAATTTTCAGAGGGGTCAAAGACGGAGCTGGTGTTTGAAGGAATCGATACCATTGCCGAGGTGTATCTCAACGGTGAGAAGCTGTGCGATTGCCAAAATATGCATCTTGCGTACCGCCTTGACGTAACCGATTGCTTGCTTCCCGTGAACAACGAATTGCGCGTGATCATTCGCAGCAGTGAACTTTGGGCACGCCGCCATTATCATCATATGAATATCATCCGTCACTCCGAGCCGAGCTATTACGATTCGCAGGCTCACCTGCGCAAAGCTCGACATCAGTGGGGATGGGACAATGCGCCGCGGCTTTTAACCTCTGGAATCTTTCGTCCCGTTTACCTTGAGGAAAAGCTCCCCATTCGCTTTGAAGAGGTATACGCCTATACCGAAACCGTTGGAGAGGAGTCGGTTTCCTTTGTTGCGGCATGGAGAGTCGAAACCCCCGACGTCAGCCTGCGGGACTACCGTATTCGCTTGACGCTTCGCGATGAGGATGGAACGGTTCATGAAAGAGAGCAAGCGCTTTGGTTCATTCAGGGAGCATTCCGTGTCTCGCTTTCGCGGAACGAGGTAAAGCTTTGGTGGGCTTCGGGATATGGCAGTGCACATCTATATGAGCTACGGCTGGAACTCTTCCGCCGTGAGGAATGTGTCGCAAGCTGGAGCCGTCCGTTTGGTATCCGTACCGTGAAGCTGATTCGTACGGAGGATATTCTTGCCGACGGAACGGGGGAGTTCTGCTTTGAGCTTAACGGAGAGCGAATCTTCATAAAAGGAACCAACTGGAAGCCGCTTGATCCGCTTGGATCTTTGGCGGATCAAAAAACGAAAACCGAGAAGGCACTGCGTGAAATGAGTGCTTTGCACTGTAACATGGTTCGCATTTGGGGCGGCGGTATTTATGAGGACCATCCCTTTTTTGACTACTGTGACCGAAACGGAATTCTCGTATGGCAGGATTTCATGCTTGCGTGTGAGGTCCCGGCAAACGAGGGGATTTTCTGTGATCTGCTCAAGCTCGAAGCGGATGCCATCGTACAAAAGCTTCGCAATCATCCCTCACTGGCAGTATGGTGCGGAGACAACGAGAACGACGAGATGGCAACTTGGACAACATATTATACGCAACGCTTGCCCTCGCAAAGCAGAGCGACGCGCGTCATACTGAAAAACGCCGTGCTTTTGCATGATCCGATGCGGTGTTACGTGGAAAGCTCGCCCTATGTTTCTGATCGGAATCATTTGACGAGATATACGACAAAGGATTACCATCAGCCTGAGCGGCATTTCTATCCCGATATTCTCAGGTGCGCAGAGGAATTGCGAAGCTGTAAGGGACTGTTCCTTGGGGAAACGGGACCGATCCAGCTCAACGCGATCTCTCCGAACCCGAGGATGCTGGAAAGAGAACGCGCTCGTGCAGAGCGACTTTGGGATTGCAGAGAGGAGCTTCCTTGGTCGGATCACCATCAGAACAACGGCTATTTCCTCGCGTGGAGACTTGCTGGGAAGCGTGTGTGCAAGGCTTTTTACGGCAGAGATTTTGCTTTTTCCGAATGGAAGGATTATCTGTTGGCGGTTAACGTCGCCTGTGCGGAGGTCTTTAAGGACTTGATCGAGTATTGCCGTGCTTCGCGTCCGTCCAAGACGGGAATCCTTTGGTGGTCCCTGTACGATATGTGGCCAATGCTTTTCAATTACTCCGTGATCGACTGTGACGGTGTGCGCAAGCTTCCGTATTATTGGATCGAAAGATCGCAGCAGGATTTTGCCCTTATGGCGGTTCGTCGTGAGATTGGTGGGGAGCTCTCTCTATATGCTGCAAACGATACGTTGGATACACACGAGGTGATCTATTCGGTCACCGCCTATGATGAAGCGGGAAGTGCTGAGACGGTTGCCGAGGGGTCATGGGTGCAGGGGGCAAACTCCGTTGGTAGGATCTGTAACATCGCGGAAGTGACGAAGCCGAGGCTTTTGGTACTGAGGTGGGAGGAGAACGGACGGATTTCAGCCAATCACTTCTTTACGGGTAAGACGGATTTTGAATCGACACGCACATGGGTTGAGATCATCCAAAGAGAATGTGGACTTACTGACGTCCCGTCAGAGCTTTTATAAGATATTCTCGGGAGCACAAGCGCAAAAGCGGTGTGCTCCCGATTTTTTTCTTTGAAAAAATTACAGAAAACACAAAAACACCTTGACAGAGAAGCGGTTTTGATGTATAATGTAATTGCAGAAATTTTTGCTTTGGAGGATACTAAAGTGAACGAAGTAGTAAAACAACTTTCCCTGATCGGCATCGTTCCGGTCATCAAAATCGATAACGCCAAGGACGCCGCTCCTTTGGCTAAGGCACTCATCGACGGAGGTCTGCCTTGCGCAGAGGTCACCTTCCGTACGGCTGCCGCTAAGGAAGCAATTGCGATCATTTCCAAGGAATATCCCGATATGATCGTCGGCGCGGGCACTGTGCTCACCACCGCACAGGTCGATGACGCCATCGAGGCGGGCGCAAAGTTCATCGTCAGCCCCGGCTTCAACCCCGAAATCGTAAAATACTGCCAGGCAAAGGGCTGTCCCATCGTGCCCGGCATCAACAATCCCTCCGGCATCGAGCAGGCACTCACCCTTGGCCTTGACGTTGTCAAGTTCTTCCCTGCAGAGCAGTCCGGCGGTCTTAACATGATCAAGGCTATGTCCGCACCCTACGGTGCCGTTAAGTTCATGCCCACCGGCGGCATCAACCCCGGCAACGTATGCGACTATCTCGCAAATCCCAAGATCCTGTGCTGCGGCGGCTCCTGGATGGTCAACCCCGATATGATCGCGGCAGGCGACTTTGCAGGCATCGAAAAGCTGGTTCGCGAGGCTGTTGACACCATGCTCGGCTTCAAGTTCCGTCACGTTGGCATCAATCCCTGCGGCACCACCTCCACCGAGGCTGCCGAGGTGCTTGCAAATGCGTTCTCTTTCCCCGCAAACGCAGGCTCCAAGTCCGTATTCTCCAGCCCTGCATTGGAGCTGATGAACGCAAAGGGCCCCGGTACGCACGGTCACATTGCAATTGCTACCAACAACGTTGACCGCGCAGTATATCACCTGTCCCGTCGCGGCGTCAAGTTTGATATGTCCACCGCTACCTACGACGACAAGGGCAACATGAAGTTCGTTTACCTCGCAGACGAGATCGACGGCTTTGCATACCACCTTGTAAAATAAGATCAAAACACAAATAACACATACAGGAGAATTGATTATGAAAAAAGTCGTTACCTTTGGTGAGCTGATGCTCCGTCTTCAGCCCTATAACTATGAGAGATTCGTACAGTGCGACCACGTTGAATTTACCTTTGGCGGCGGTGAGGCAAACGTAGCCGTTTCTCTTGCCAACTACGGCATGGACGTTGCTTACGTAACCAAGCTTCCCACCCACGCAATCGGTCAGGCAGCAGTCAACAGCCTGCGCAGATACGGCGTTGATACCTCCAAGATCACTCGCGGCGGTGACAGAGTCGGTATCTACTTCAACGAAAAGGGCGCATCCCAGCGTGGCTCCGTTTGCATTTACGACCGTGCAAATTCCGCAATCGCAAAGGCAACCTGTGCCGACTTTGATTGGGACAGCATCTTCGAGGACGTTGAGTGGTTCCACTTTACCGGTATTACTCCCGCTCTGGGCGCAAACGTGGTTGAAATCTGCAAAGAGGCGTGCAAGGCTGCAAAGGCAAAGGGAATCAAGATCTCCTGCGACCTGAACTACCGCGGCAAGCTCTGGACCAGAGCAGAAGCACGTGAGGCTATGACCGAGCTTTGCCAATACGTTGACGTTTGCATCTCTAACGAGGAGGACGCAAAGGACGTATTCGGTATCGAGGCAGAGGCTACCGATATTTACGGCGGTAAGCTGAACCATGAGGGCTACAAGTCCGTTGCAAAGCAGCTGGCTGACAAGTTTGGCTTTGAGTACGTTGCAATCACCCTGCGTGAGAGCCACAGCGCATTTGATAACGGTTGGTCTGCAATGCTGTACAACGTCAAGGACGACGAGTACTGCTTCTCCAAGAAGTACGAGCTGCACATCATCGACCGTGTTGGCGGCGGTGACAGCTTTGGCGGTGGCTTGATCTACTCCCTGATGAACGGCAAGTCCACTCAGGCGGCTGTTGAGTTTGCTGTTGCGGCTTCCGCACTCAAGCACTCCATCGAGGGCGACTACAACATGGTTACCCTTGCAGAGGTTGAAAAGCTCGCAGGTGGCGACGGCTCGGGTCGTATCCAAAGATAATTTCATACTGTGTTTTCAGAGGAGGGCATTCCGCTCTCCTCTTTTTTATTTTTTTTGTTTGCAAATTCACAGTTCGTTTTTATATTTTAAAATCAAATGTGGTATAATATAACCGATAATGAAAGATACACAACTGCTTTTGATAGATGCGAAAACCACAGAAAGGAAAACTATGGCAAAAATACTGATTATCGGAGGCGGAGTGGCAGGTTTGTCGGCGGGCATTTATGCACAGATGAACGGGCACCACGCCATTATTTGCGAAAAGCATGCGGTTGCAGGCGGAAATTTGACCGGCTGGAATCGCGGAGAGTATCACATTGACAACTGCATTCATTGGTTGACGGGAACCAACCCTGCCACCAGGGAGTACCGCATTTGGAAGGATCTTGGCGCACTTGGAGAGGGAATTGATCTTCACCGCACGGAGGTCCTTTATACCTGCGAGCGAGACGGGCAAACGGTGTCGCTTTATCGTGACCTTGACAAAACGGAGCGCGAAATGCTGGCTCTGTCTCCGCGCGACGAACGCGTGATCCGCTCGTTTTTTAGGACTGTAAGGGCAATTCAAGGGCACGTGGGTATTGCAGGGGAGCATCACGACCAAAAGATCAAGCCTTTAGCCAAGCTGACAACGCTGCCCGGAATTATCAAGCATCATTGGATGAGCACCGAGGAATTGGCAAATCGGTTGCAGCATCCACTCCTGCGAGATTTTATGACCGGATTGATTGGAAAGCAGTTTTCTTCCTTTGCCTTGGGGGTGATCGTTGCAACCTTTTGCGGTGCAAACGGCGACATTCCAAAGGGGAGCTCCTGCGCCATGCTCTCTCGCATTGCCGCACGCTTCAAGGCGCTGGGCGGTGAATTGCTTTTGAAAAAGGAAGCGGAAAGCATTCGTCACGAAAACGGCTATGCAAGTGCCGTCACCTTTACAGACGGAAGTGAGATCAAAGCGGACTACGTCATCATCACGTCCGATCCTGCCATGGCGTACAAGACCTTTCTTGCCGCAAAGATGCCGCAAGAGCTGGAGCGGGAGTACGCGCGTGCCGATATGCATCGTTTTTCCAGCTATCATTGTGCGCTTGCTTGTGATGCGGCAGAGCTGCCGTTTCACGGTGATTTCATTTTTGAAATTCCGCAGGAATACCGTGCGCGCCTGCACACCGATCGTTTGGTGGTGCGTGAATTTTCACACGAAAAGGACTTTGCGCCCAAAGGGAAGGCACTTTTGCAAACGCTGACTCTTTGCGGAGAGGAAGATGCAAGAGCGTTTATTCAACTGCGTGCAGATAAAAAGGCATACGCCGAAAAGAAGCGCGGCATTGCGACGGACGTCGTGGAGATCATCACACGCAAATTCCCAAGCCTTGCGGGAAGGCTGAAAGCGCTGGACGTCTGGACGCCTGCAACCTATCAGCGCTATATCGGCTCGGAGGTTGGTTCCTGGATGAGCTTTATCCTGCCGCCGCGCCGCATTCCACGCACGCTGGATAACCGTGCCAAGCCCTTGAAAAACGTTGTGTTTGCTACGCAGTGGCTCCGCGCGCCCGGAGGACTTCCCATTGCCGCCTCGGAAGGGAAGCGCGCCATTGATCGCGTGTTGAAAATGATTCCAAAAGCAAAAACTGTATAACTCTTTCGCATGCAGGGGGAGGAACTTTGCAGGGGGAGGAACTTTTCGAGAAAAGTTCCTCCCCCTGCACCCCCTCTTCAAAAGCTTCCCCAAATTGGTTTGTGGTATTTTCAGCTTTTGTTTGCTCATTTGATCCACAGCTACGTTCCAAGCAAAGCGCTTTTCGAGAAAAGTTCCTCCCCCTGCACCCCCTCAAACGCTTTTCGAGAGACGACTGGTGACGGAGAGTGCTGAATGCCTTTCCGCGCTTTTTAGGCATTTTCAAAAAAGAAAACTGTACACAATGCATAAAAAAGTGGGGGGGCATTGGTTTTTTAGGCAATTATGAGAACTTATTATACGTGGGTTGACAAATTCTCCAAAGTATGCTATACTAAAGGTACAAGAATCGTCGTGGAAGAAAAAACGAGTCCCGACAGGCAAAAAACATCAAAGCAGCGCACCGCTTGAGGGACAGTTCGTCTCGCTATAGCTATGCGCTGTTTTGCTTTTTGAGAAAGGAGAAACATGATGAAAAAACAGGGTTTATTTTTAATTGCTATTGTAATTCTGCTTTTGCTTGCATCATGCGAGCAATCTGTTCAAGGTGAAACAGACAGTACTTCCAATTCTGGAGATCAAAGCGAGCCGTTTGAGGTTCCTCACAATTGGAAAGAATATACCAAACATAAATATTTAAGAATGTCGCACGAAGAATTGTTAGAGCAATATCCGGATGCAATTACGTGGTATGAATTTACAGTGTTTCGGAATGAGAGAAACAAAATTGTTTTAGTTGAATATGATGTTGATTATAACGAAGGAAGAAGCAGAATTTATGAAGGAAAACGCGTTTACGTTTATCCTGCACGAGACACGCTGCCGACGAAAGCAGAATGTGAAAAACTGAGCGAGGGCATGAGTATTTACGAAATGATTGCTTGCTTAGGAATGCCAAGTGATGCGTTTGAACCCTCGGGGCGCTACCCGGGATTTGCCTATACTACGGTTGAGGGGGATTCGTTTCTCGTACTCATAAACGGTTTTCCTAATACTGTCTTTCAAACATCTTTCCCCGTGATTCCGAAATCTTCCCCGTACGAGGACGAGAGTAAACCAAACACCTAAATCACATCCCCCCGCCCTCGGGTGGGGGAGCCCGGGGACAAAATTTGAGAAAGGAGAAACATGATGAAAAAAAGAATTTTGGCGTTTGTATGCGTTGTAGCTCTGCTGATCCCCATGCTTTTGAGCTGCGATATGTTCGATGAGCGTGAATCCACCACGCCCGAGGAAGAAATTACCCCTGCGGAGAGCAC
>JAFTKJ010000090.1 GCA_017453305.1 Clostridia bacterium | reverse complement strand
AATCAGACTCCTTACGAGATCCCTGCGTCGCTACGCTCCTTGGTTTTGGATCGGCTCGTTGCGCTTTGGCGCGCCTCCCTCACCAAAACTTCGACTTCGCTCAGGATGACGCGTTAAAGGAAGTGCGGTGCGAACATGCGGAAATGGTAACGCCGTCTGCGGACGGCTACACCTCATCCGGCTCGTTTCTCTCGCCACCTTCTCCTCAAGGAGAAGGCTGCCAACACCCCCACTTCACACAAAACAACTCTCTGAGCGAGCTGGGTCGCGGCGGCGCCTGCGAGCTCGCGGCAGCCAAGCGCGCACGATGCGCGCGCCGGAAAGTGATGCACGTGCTGACAAATCCAATGCGCAAAATAAAAAGGGAGAGCACAACTCTCCCAATATTGATAGCCCAAGAACTTCCTTTTGGGGAAGTTCTTG
Source organism: Clostridia bacterium (assembly GCA_017453305.1). Taxonomy (GTDB): domain Bacteria; phylum Bacillota; class Clostridia; order Oscillospirales; family CAG-272; genus UMGS1865. The sequence continues at coordinate 8,929 of JAFTKJ010000090.1, read as the reverse complement.
AAAGGGGCGTGGGGGAAACTTCTTTCAAGAAGTTTCCCCCACAAATACCCTATATCTTATTTCTTCAAATTAGCTTCAAGAGCAGCAAGCTCGTCGTACAGCTCTGCGGGAACGCGGTCACCGATCTGCTTGTAGAACGCCTTGATGTTCTCAACGTCCTCAAGCCAGCTCTCTTTGTCGATGGTGAGCAGGTCGCGGATGGTGTCAATGGTTACACCGTCAAGCTCGTCAATGTTGATGTCCTCAGCCTTGGGAACAAAGCCGATGGGGGTTTCAACAGCGTCAACCTTGCCGTCGCAACGGTCAAGGATCCAGAGAAGCACTCTCATGTTGTCACCAAAGCCGGGCCAGATGAAGTGACCTTCAGCATCGGTGCGGAACCAGTTGACGTGGAAAATCTTGGGAGCGTTGGGGATCTTCTTGCCCATGTTGAGCCAGTGCTGGAAGTAGTCGCCCATGTCGTAACCAACGAAGGGACGCATAGCCATAGGATCGCGACGAACCACGCCGACTGCGCCTGCAGCTGCTGCGGTGGTCTCGGAAGCCATGATGGAGCCTACGAAGGTACCGTTCTGCCAGTTCTTGGATTCGTAAACCAGGGGAGCAGTCTTTGCGCGGCGACCGCCGAAGATGATCGCAGAGAGCGGAACACCCTTCAGGCTGTTAAACTCGGAGGAGATGCAAGGGCAGTTGGTAGCCATTGCGGTAAAGCGGCTGTTGGGGTGAGCACCGGAGGTGTTGACCTTGTCTGCCTTGTCGTACTTGGTGTAATCCCACTTCTCGCCCTTCCAGTTGAGCGCGTTCTTGGGAGGATTGTTGTCAAGGCCTTCCCACCAAACGGTGTTGTCGTCCAGGTTGTGGCACACGTTGGTGAAGATGCAGTTCTTCTTGGTGGTCATCAGAGCGTTGTAGTTGGAGTGCTCGTTGGTACCGGGAGCTACGCCAAAGAAGCCGTTCTCGGGGTTGACGGCATAGAGTCTGCCGTCCTCGCCTACGCGGATCCAGGCAATGTCGTCGCCAACGGTCCAAACCTTGTAGCCCGCCTTCTTGTAAATTTCGGGCGGAATGAGCATTGCAAGGTTGGTCTTACCGCAAGCGGAGGGGAATGCTGCGGAGATGTACTTGATCTCGCCCTGGGGATTTTCAAGACCGAGGATGAGCATGTGCTCAGCCATCCAGCCTTCCTTGCGGCCGAGGTAAGATGCGATACGGAGTGCAAAGCACTTCTTGCCAAGCAGAACGTTTCCGCCGTAGCCGGAGTTGACAGACCAGATGGTGTTGTCCTCGGGGAAGTGGCAGATGTAGCGCTTTTCCTCATCGCAGTCAGCAACAGCGTGCAGACCCTTGATGAACTCGGGGGAATCACCCAGAGCTTCGATGACGTTCTTGCCAACACGAGTCATGATGAGCATGTTGAGAACGACGTAGATGGAGTCGGTCAGCTCAATGCCGATCTTTGCAAAATCAGAGCCTACAACGCCCATGGAGTAGGGGATGACGTACATGGTCTTTCCGCTGTAGGAGTTCTTGTAGAGCTTGGAAAGCGTTGCGTAGCATTCCTGGGGATCCATCCAGTTGTTGATGTTACCGGCATCCTCTTTCTTGGAGGTGCAGATAAAGGTTCTGTTCTCTACGCGCGCAACGTCGTTGATGGCGGTGCGGTGCAGATAGCAGTTGGGGTACACGTCGGGATTGAGGGGCTCGAGCTCACCGGTCTTGCAAGCTTCTGCGCGCAGAGCCTCGGTTTGCTCTTCGCTGCCGTCGATCCAAACGATCTCTTTCGGATTTACCATGTCAGCCATGGACTTGATCCAATCCAAAACGTACTTGTTGTTGGTCATAATTTTGCTCCTTTTTATGTGATTTTATTAAAAAACAATTCATTCGGGCGCAAGCCACCTTGTCACCCATTCTATATTTTACACTCTTTTTGTCAATATTTCAAGAGGGTTTTGAAAAGGTTACGGTTTGTTCATAATTTTCATGGCAGAAGCGAAAATAGCACGCAGACGATAGATGCGTTTAGGGGACGCGTTTAGGGGGCGCGGTTTTTAGGGGGAACTTTTGAGAAAGTTCCCCCTATAACCCCCTCAAAACTTTCAAAAAGAAAGTTTTGGGAAAGCAATATTGGGAAAGGAGTAACGCCGCCTGCGGACGGCTCCCCCCTCATCCGGCTCGTTTCTCTCGCCACCTTCCCCCCAAGGGGAAGGCTACTGATATCCCCACTTCACACAAAACAACTTTCTGAGCGGATAGGGTTAGTGGTCCCTAGCCGCTTGCGAGAGCCAAGCGCGCACGACGCGCGCGTCGAAAAAACGATGCATGTGCTGACAAATTCCGTCGGCAAAACTTTGCGGCGGCGCACAAGCTCTCCCAATATCGATAGCCCAAGAACTTCCTTTTTGGGAAGTTTTTTGGAGAGGGTGTGGGAGGACCTTTTTTTCAAAAAAGGTCCTCCCACAAAAAAGTCCTCCACGTCCCCTGCAAAAAACGTCTTGACAAAGGGCGAGAAATGGTGTATGATATAAAGGAAGAAAAAGCGATGGAGAGAGGAGCGAGAAAATGGGAGCGAACCTTGGATTTTTTGCGGACGATCGGGAGCAGGATTACCCGGAGCTGAATAAATGCCCCGAGTGCGAAACCTTTTTTGCGGACGAGAAATGCCCACTGTGCGGAAAGGTCTGCCCGGAGGAGTTCCGCGCCGGCAACCGCAAGCCGATCAAGCAAAAAAAGCACCGCCGCACGGGCGGCAACGGTCGCGTGCAATTTGTGCCGTGGTACTATAGCGCGTGGTTTATTATATTAATGATGATTTTTATGCCCGTCGTCGGTCTGATCCTTTTGTGGACGGGATACTGGCAAAAGCATTGGAAGGTCATCGCCACCGTCGTGCTGGTCTTTTTCTACCTCTTCGGCGGCATCCTCAGCGCCATTGTGGGACATTTGATCTATGGCTGGATGGCGGATGATACCCCCGTCAATACCTCTATTTCGGAGGCGGAGTACCGCGACCGATGCGAGGAGATGGACGTAGAGACCCTCTATCGCCAAGCGAACGCTCTGACGGGGGAGTACGTCAAGGTGACGGTGGAGATCCTTGAGGTCGTGACGTCGATCGACACTTACGAGCCGACCGCGTATATCTGCCGCGCCGAACAGGCGGGCAAGAGCTACGCGTTTATCATTTGCGATTGGCGCGAGGAGTACGTGCCCAATTTTGTGGCAGGAGATACCGTTGCCTTTTTTGGCGAGGTGTGGCAGGTGGATACCGTCAGCACCGCCGAGGGCTTTGAGACGGCACCTTGGATCGACGTCCTTTACGCAGACCTGATTTCTTGAAACGGAGAGAATTATGCCAAGATTTTTTGTTCAGAAAGAGCAGATCGAACATGATACCGTTACCCTGACGGGAGACGACGCGCACCACGTCTCGCGCTCGCTCCGCATGGCGGCAGGGGAGTGCATCACCGTGTGTGACATGACGGGAACCGAATACGAATGTGAGCTGACCGACTTTTTGCCGGACCGCGTCCTTGCCAAAATTCTGCAGGTGCGCAAAAGCGAGACCGAGCCGCCCTACTACGCCCACGTCTTTCAGGCGCTCCCCAAGGGGGATAAGCTGGATAGCGTGATCCAAAAGGCGGTGGAGTGCGGCGCATCCGAGATCACCACCTTTGAAAGCGCGCGGTGCATCGTCCGCGCCAAGGGGGAGAATGAGGGCAAGAAGGTCGAGCGCCGCCAACGTATCGCCCTTGAGGCGGCAAAGCAGAGCGGCAGAGGCATCGTGCCGCAGGTCAATCCCACCGTCTCCTTTGCGCAAATGCTGGAGCGCGCCGCACAAGCGGATCTGCCCCTGTTTTGCTACGAGGGGGAGGGGACGCGCTCTTTGGCAGATGCCCTGAGGACGGCGAACCTTTCTGCCGACCATACCCCCACCGTCTCCCTGGTGGTGGGAAGCGAGGGCGGCTTTTCCCCCGAGGAGGCAGAAGCCGCACGCGAGAGAGGCTTGATCTCCGTGGGGCTCGGCAAACGCATCCTGCGCACCGAAACCGCCGCAAGCTTCGCCCTTTCCTGCCTTGTCTTTGCTCTGGAAATGTGACGTTTTTGTGCAAAAATAATTGAGGGATAGTCGTTTTTAACAAAAAAAAGTGCCCCGGCGGTGGAATTTTTCGCTCTCATGTGCACTCTGCATAAAAAAAATTGAAATTTTTATAAAAAATATTCAAAACCCTATTGAAATTTCACAAAAAATGATGTAAAATATAGGTGGTTTTGCACGAAAGATTTTCCCCAAAGAATTATCAGAGGAGATTTGAATTTATGTCTAATAGGTTGTTTCAGGGCGTTATCCATCAAATGAAGGATGCCATCGATCGCGTGATCGGTGTGATCGACGAGAACGGTGTCATTATTTCATGCTCGGAGTTGGTCAAGATCGGTGAGATCCGTCAGGGTGTGCGCGATGAGCTCAATTATACCAACGACGTCATCACCAGCGGCGGCTATACGTATCGCCCCATGACCAGCGGTCCCAAGACCGATTATATCGTTTTTGTGGAGGGCGAGGATAAAATGGCAGAGAAGATGTCCAAGTTTTTGGCAATCTCTCTGGGCAATATCAAAAACCTTTACGACGAAAAATACGATAAGGGCTCCTTTATCAAAAATATCATTCTGGACAACATCCTGCCCAGTGATATTTACATCAAGTCCAAGGAGCTGCATTTTAACACCGAGGAGATGCGCGTCGTCTTTTTGATCAAGTTCTTCGGAAAGACCGATATGCTCCCGTTTGAAATGCTGCAGAATATGTTCCCCGAAAAAACCAAGGATTACGTCATCAGCGTAGGGGAGCACGACATCGTTCTGGTCAAGGACGTCAAGCCCGGCACCGAGAACAAGGAATTTGAAAAGCTTGCCACCAACATTGCCGATACGCTGTCCTCCGAGTTTTACATCAAGGTCGCCATCGGTATCTCCACGGTGGTGGAAAATATCAAGGATCTTGCACGCGCGTACAAGGAGGCGCAGGTCGCCCTTGAGGTTGGTAAGGTGTTCGAGAATGAAAAGAACATCATCAGCTACGAAAATCTCGGCATTGGGCGTTTGATCTATCAGCTGCCCACCACGCTGTGCGAAATGTTCTTGCAGGAGGTCTTCAAGCGCGGAAGCCTGGAGTCCCTCGATCGCGAGACCCTGCAAACCATTCAGTCCTTCTTTGAAAACAACCTCAACGTTTCCGAAACCTCGCGTAAGCTGTTCGTGCACAGAAATACGCTGGTCTACCGCTTGGATAAGATCCGTAAAATGACGGGTCTGGATCTGCGCGAGTTTGAGGATGCGATCACCTTTAAGGTCGCTTTGATGGTCAAGAAGTATCTGAGCTCAAAGCCCATCAAGTTTTGACATATAGCCCCCACTTGTGGGAGCCAAGGAACGGAAAGCGAAATGCGCGGTAGCCCCGATGCGTTTCGCTTCCGTACTGTTTGCCCTTGCGCATAAGTACGCCAAAAAGACCGTAAAATAAAGCAGATACGGCGTGCAAACCGATGCGCAACCGCAAAAAAATTCCCGAAAGGATTCCAAAATGGATTCAAATAACGATTACCGCTACGTTTTCCGGCATGAACAAAAGGACCAACCGCCCCAAAATCCCGAGCCCAAAAAGCCATCGGGGGAGTGGCGCTGTCCCGTCAGTCTTTTACTCGGCTTGCTTTGCTGTGCGGTGGTAGCCACCATGCTGTTCACTTACGCCATGACGGCGGCGTGGACGCGTAAGGAGACCTCCGAGCAGCTGCTGCTGCAACAGCAGCAGATCGCGGCTTTGCAGGCGGCGCTGGAGGAGGGAAGCGAGTTTGATAAGCTCAATTACCTCGCGGCACTCTTCGAGCAGTTCTCTTATTATTCCAACAAATTTGACAAGGACGAAATGCTGAACGAGGTCCTGCGTGCGTATTCCATAGCAACGGGCGACGCTTACGCCGATTATTATACCCCCGAGGAATACGAGCAGCTCAAAAGCGACAACGAGGGCACGGGCGTCGGCATTGGTATCAGCGTGGTGCAAACACCGCTGACCTTCAACGGATATCAGTACCAGACCTTTCACGTCATTGCCATTTTTAAAAACGCCCCGGCAGAAGGCTCGGGCATCCGCGTAGGCGACTACGTGTACGCCGTCAAGGTCGATGGCACTTATATGACCGTGGCGGGCATGGGCGGCTACACCAACGCACTCAACGCCTTTCGCGGAGAGGAAGGCACCACCGTGGAGTTCTTAGCTCTCCGTTCCGACGGCAACGGCGGCTACACCGAGCACAGCTTTTCGGTCACGCGCGGCGCCTTTGTCAAGGAGTCGGTCAGCTACAAAAAGGCAGAAAATGACCCCACCGTGGGCATCATTCATATTTCGGAGTTCGATCTGAACACCCCCACGCAGCTCAAGGAGGCGGTGCGCGCACTGCAAGCGGATGGAGCAGAGCACTTTGTGTTCGACGTTCGCAACAATCCGGGCGGCGATCTGCAGTCCATCAAGGCTGTCCTGACCTACTTTTTGGAAAAGGGCGACCTCATCCTTTCCGCTATTGACAACAAGGGCAACGTGGCAGCGTCCTACGTGGCAGAAAAAATGAACCTTGTTGGCGAGTACGCCAAGTGCAACGTCAGCGAGGAAGAGATCGGCATGTTTGCAGACCTGGATATGGTCGTGCTTTGCAACGAGAATACGGCAAGCGCCGCCGAGGTCTTTACCGCCTCGCTCCGCGACCACAAAAACGTCACCATCGTTGGAAAAACCACTTACGGAAAGGGCATTATGCAGCAGTTTTTCAATCTGTCTGCCATGACCTACGGTGCGTACGACGGTTACGTGAAAATGACCACCTACGCCTACGTCACCGAGTGCGGTGAGACCTACCACGACGTTGGTATTGCTCCCGGCGAGGGGTACGAGGTCGCGCTGTCCGACGAGGCACAGCAGTACAATTTTTATTTCTTGCCGCAGGCGTTGGACGATCAGCTTCAAAAGGCGCTTACGGTCTTTCAAAATCAAAACTAATTTATCTTTAAATAACACAAGGAGATTGAATCATGGCAAAGGGAAAGCAGATGCTTTATACGCAACAGGGTTATCAGGAGCTGGTGGATGAGCTTCACCGCCGCACACACGAGGAAAGAGAAAAGATCAAGAACGACATCGCAACCGCGCGTTCCTTCGGTGACCTTTCCGAGAACTCCGAGTACGATGAAGCAAGAAACGATCAAGCTAAAAACGAGGCGAGAATCAAGGAGCTGGAGGAGCTGATCGAAAACGCGGTCATTCTGGACGAGTCCAATATCGACAGCAGCGTGATCAGTCTTGGCTCCACCGTTCGCGTGTTCCACAGCGCGCTGAACGCAGAGTTCACCTACGAGCTCGTCGGCTCCAACGAGTCCAACCCGATGGAGGGCAAGATCTCCGATCAGTCGCCCATAGGCGCGGCTCTGATCGGTAAGAGATCGGGAGATGAGATCGAGATCGAGGTTCCCAACGGCACCGTTGTGATGAAGATCCTCGAGGTCACCAGAAAGTAAGCATACAAAAACAGCAGGGGTGTTTGCAATCGTGGCGGCACCCCATGCTTTTTCACGGAGGATTTGATTTTGGCACAGGATATGCATCAAAGAGATAAGCAGAATGGGGAAGAGATCGCCATTCAAAGCCCGTTTTTAAAGTGGCTGGACAACTTTTGGTATCACTATAAATGGACGGTGATCGTGGTCGGCTTTTTCGTCCTGGTGTTTGCGGTCTGCCTGACGCAATGCGTCAACACGCCGCATAAGGACGCGTACGTCACCTTCAGCGGCGGCTATGCGCTCTCCGAGGAGGAGCAGCTTGCCGTGGAGCGCGTGTTTGACGTGCTTTCCAAAAAGACCTTTGGCGAGGACGCGCCTGTCATCGGCTTTGCAACCTACACCTTTTACACCGAGGAGGAGCTCCGCACCCTTTACACCGATCCCGAAACGGGCGACTTCGACAACTACGGCTTCCAAACGGCAAAGCAGCACAACAGCAACCGCCTGGATGACCTTGGACAGTATATGATGACGGGAGAGTGCTCGGTCTGGTTGGTCAGCCCCGCCGTTTACGAGCACCAAAGAATGAAGGAGAAGATCGCAGTTCCGCTTACCGAGAGCTTTGAAACCGTCCCCGACGGTGCTTACGACGAGTACGCGATCCGCCTGGGCGACACCGCGCTGTATCAGACCTACGAGGCTCTGCAGATCCTGCCGGCCGATACCCTCGTCGTCCTCACGCGCGGCTATATCATGGGCGCCTCTTCCAACCCCGAAACTTACGCCCAATTCAAAGCCATCTACCACGCCATCGTTAACTCTTAATAAAAGGATGCGCTTTTTGTGGGAGGAACTTTTTCGAGAAAAAGTTCCTCCCACACCCTCTTCAAAAAGCTTCCCAAAAAGGAAGCTTTTTTGTTTGTGTGAGTGGGAATGCTTGCTCGCCGCCGCGGAGTTTCACTGACGGAATTTGTCAGCACGTGCATCGTTTTTCGACGCGCGCATTCCGCGCGCTCGGCTCTCGCAAGCGGCTAGGCACCGCCGAGACCCTATCCGCTCAGAAAGTTGTTTTGTTTGATGTGGGGGACGCGAAATGAGGTTTTTTTGTAGGGAAACCTTTTTCGAGAAAAAGGTTTCCCCACACCCCTTCCAAAAAGCTTTCCAAAAAGGCAATGTCATTAAGTTAAGTGCAAAAGAAGCCTCTCCCTTTGGGAGAGGTGGCGGCGAAGCCGACGGAGAGGGCGAATAATGCAACAATTTCCCTCTCACCCGCTATCGCGGGAGCTCTCCCAGAGGGAGAGCCTTTCATAATTGCTTAACTTAATGACATTGCCCAAAAAGGAAGCTTTTTTTGTTTGTGCGAGTGGGAATGCTT
>JAFTKJ010000089.1 GCA_017453305.1 Clostridia bacterium | reverse complement strand
CCCCTGCCTCGGCATAACCCGTGTGACCTTGCTCCTCAAAGCCGTATAATACTCCACCGCTTCTTAAAAACACGATTTTTGTCATGTCCTGTGACCGAAAAATCAGCCCTCGATCTTCGTGATCTGAACCTTGGTGTAAGGTTGACGGTGACTGATCTTCTTCTTCTCGTTCTTCTTCGGCTTGTACTTCATAACGTAGATCTTCTTGTTCTTACCGTTCTTAAGAACCTTGGCAGTAACCTTTGCACCGTCTACATTGGGAGCACCAACCTTAAAGCCGTTGTCATTGGACAATGCCTTAACGCTGTCGAAAACGATTTCGTCTCCTTCGTTAACGTCGAGCTTTTCAACAAAAATAATGTCCTGCTCGATTACTTTGTACTGCTTTCCGCCGGTTTCGATAACTGCAAACACGAAAAGCACCTCTCTTTCTGATAGACTCGCTGATAGGAAGGCGGCGTTTTTGGACGCACTTAAAAGAGCCTTTTTCAAGCGGCATATTATTATAGCACATTTTGCAAGTGTTTGTCAATAGATTTTTGAAAAAAGATCCTGAAAAAAGTCCGTTTTTTCGCTCTTTTTACACTTTTTCAGCGTATTTTCAAGGTGACGATGTAATACCCCGTGTTATCAGGGGAAATATGACAGCTCTGCCACTCATTTGGTAGCGTGAGGGCTTCGGCGGCGGTACGCAGGATCAGATAGTCTCCGTGCAAGAACCACACCTCGGGGGTAAGATAGTCGACGTATTCCTCATAGGACAACCCACTTTTTGCCATGATCTCGGCGTGCGGTGCTCCTACGTAGCGCAAATGCCAAGGCTCCCAGGAAATGCCTGTGATATCGGTCTTATCCTTTTGATAGCGGATCACAAAGCCGTACTTCGAGCAAACACGGTTGACCTCGCGCCCTGCGGGAGAGCGCAAAAATTCCATCCCCGCAAAATAAGGTGCGTAAACGTCCAACGCAAAGCCAGCCTCGTGCTCACTGCACCCCACGGGTGCGGCAATCCCCACTTCGCTCTCTGCTATGATCTGCTCCTGCTCCTCGGAGGTGCGAAAATCGCTGGAAACGTAGATGCGTACACCCGTTTTTGCCTGCACTGCATCACGCAGAGCAACGTAGTTTTCCACCATGAGCGGATGCATACGCGCGCCGTTGTACTCGGTCAATTCCGCCTCATATCCCTCCGGCAAAGGGTGGGATGCGTTGACCAGCATCAAAAGATACGACGTAGTAACGCGTTCATCCGCAAGCCACTCCGACAAAGGTCGTGTTTCCCCTTCAAAGCGAAAAAGCGGCGTCAGATCGGGTGTTTCATAGCGCACGAATGACTGCTCAACAGAAAACAGCCAATCCCCTTTTTGGAAATAGATCCCCACTCCAACACCTGCCAAAAGACAGATGGCAAGCAGGAGGATGCAGAGTGTTCGCAACACATGTCTACTTTTTTTCTTTGTTTTTTTCATATTGCAAAGCCACCGTCCACACCAAGGATCTGTCCCGTGATAAAGGATGCCGCGTCCGATGCCAGAAAAGAGATTGCAGATGCAACCTCATCGGGACTTCCGATGCGGCACAGCGGCGTTTGGTCACAGAGCTCGGCACGCGTTGCCTCATCCAATGCGGCGTTCATTTCGGTATCGATCACCCCCGGCTCGACGCAATTGACCGTAATGCCCGAGGGACCAAGCTCCTTTGCCAGCGCCATGGTCAAGCCGCGCAGACCTGCCTTTGCCGCCGAATAGTGCACCTCGCAGGAGGCACCCGTTTTGCCCCACATGGAGCCAACGTTGACGATTTTTCCGCTATGCTGTGCGATCATGACCTTTGCCGCCGCACGTGCGGTATAAAACGCACTGCTAAGATTGGTGTCGATCATCGTCCTCCACTCTGCATCGGAAAGATCGGTAAAGAGCTTGATCTGTGCCACACCGGCATTGTTGACCAGCACGTCTATGCCGCCAAGCGTTGCGATTGCCTCTTCGACCGCACGGGTCGCGTCGGTTGGATCGGAAAGATCCGCGCGAAAGGCATCTGCGCCCGTTTGCTTTGTCAACGCCTCTGCCGCGTCCTCGCGACTGCGGTAGATGAACGCAACACGGTCTCCCCGATTGCAAAATGCGCGCACACACGCAGCACCGATGCCGCGAGAGCCGCCCGTAATTAAAACCTTCATGCTTTCTCCTTTATCTCATTCAGTAAGTACAATTCCGTTCCGTCACACTCAAAAACAATCTCACCCATCATTGCCGTTCGCAACACCTGCGCGCCCATTTCCTCCAAGGAAAGAACGACCTCCCCGTGCGGATGCCCGTAAGCGTTATCGATCGAGCTGGAGATCACGGCGTATTCCGGTCGCACCGCCTCTAACCATGCGGTAGAGTTGGAGGTGGTAGAGCCGTGATGTCCCACCTTGTATAGCGAGGCACGAAAATGCGCCTTTCCGTAATTTTGCAAAAGCAGCTCCTCTACCTGCACTCCGGCATCCCCCATAAACATCATGCCCACCGTTCCAAAGGTGGCTTTGAGTACGATACTGCTATCGTTGGAGCTCGCGTCGGCGGCAGTAGTAAGGGGCGAAAAGACGCTGATGAACAGCTCCCCGAGTTGCAAGGAATCCCCCACCGTTACGGTGCGACGGTGAGCACCGCTTTTTTGGATCGCGCTCTCCATACGCCGCGCGGATTCGTTATCCGCCTCAACGTCCGGGAGCCAGACCTCCTTGGTCTTGATCTGTGCAAGAACTCCGTCCGCACCGCCGATGTGGTCCTCGTCGGGATGGGTAAAAACGGCAAGCACCAGCTCCACCACACCCAATTGCTCCAAACGCAGGCAAAGCTCCTCCTGCGCGGATTCGGGTCCGCTGTCGATCAGCACGTCTCCATGCTGTGTGCGGATAAGGGTGCAATCCCCTTGTCCGACGTTCAAAAAGTAGATGCGGCAGGCAACGTCCTGCGGAAGCACCTCCGGGGCGGTACACGACGTGATCAAAAGCAACACGCAAAGTGTCAAAATGATCCCGACTCGCTTCACCGCATCCACCTCCTTCCAAGTCTTTTAAATCGACGTGTTTTCTTTCAAAACCGCCTCGGCGTAGCGCACGGTATCCATGGCATCCTTGGCATAATAGTCGGCACCGATCATAGCGGCATACTCACGCGTCAGCACCGCTCCGCCGACGATAACCTTGCACCACGGCGCGTCCCTGCGCAGCTGCTTGATGGTTTCCTCCATCGCGGGAACGGTGGTGGTCATCAAAGCGCTCAAACCAACCATGGGCGCGTGCAGGCGAATCGCCTCGGCTACGATCTGTTCGGGCGGCACGTCACGACCGAGGTCGTGCACTTCAAAGCCGTAGTTCTCCAAAAGAAGCTTGACGATGTTTTTGCCAATATCGTGGATATCCCCCTTGACGGTGGCAAGCACAAAAGCGCATCCGTTTTGCGTTCCCTCTGTCGATACGGTGGCTTTGATGCATTCAAACGCCGCTTTTGCCGCCTCGGCACTCATCAAAAGCTGTGGCAGGTAGACCGTTTTTTGTTCAAAACGCTCCCCTACCGTATTCAGGGCGGGAATGATCTCCCCTTGCACGATCTCCAGCGCCGCCTCGCTCTGCAATTGCTTTTTGGTGCACGCAGCGGCTTGCTCCTTCAGTCCCTTGACGATGGCAGTTTGCAGCTCGGTTAAGACCTCCGCCTCCCGTTTGCTCGTTACGGATACTCCCGACGTCACGGGAACTGCCGTCTGTGGAAGTCCCTCTGCAAAGGCAACGTAATCGGCACAGTTATCATCCAAGCCGTGCAGGGCGCAAAAGGCATAGTAGCTTTTCATCATTTCGGTGGAATATGGATTCATGATCGCCGCCGAGAGTCCGCGCTCCATGGCAAGTGCAAAGAAGGTGCTGTTGACAGCGTCTCTTCGCGGCAATCCAAAGGACACGTTGGAAACACCGAGCGAGGTATGACAGCCAAGTCCGTTTGTAATCATTTCCACGGCACGCAGAGTCTCACGTGCGGCGTTCTGATCGGCGCTGACCGTTAAAGCAAGCGGATCGAAGATCAGATCCTTTTTGGCAATGCCGTACTCGGCGGCAACTGCGAGGATCCGTTTGGCAATGGCGTAGCGTTCCTCGGCGCGTGTGGGAATGCCGCTCTCGTCCAAAGTCAAAGCAACCACCAAGCCGCCGTATTTTTTCGCCAACGGGAACACAGCTTCCATGCTCTCGCGTTTTCCGTTGACCGAGTTGATCATCGCTTTTCCGTTATAACGGCGCAATGCCGCCTCCATTGCCGCGACGTTGGAGGTATCGATCTGCAACGGCAGATCGGTAACGGCTTGCAGCTCGCAAACGGCGTTTTTCAAAACGGTGCATTCGTCGATCTCGGGCAAGCCGACGTTGACGTCCAGCACATGCGCGCCTGCCTCTGCCTGCGAAATACCCTCGTTCAAGATGTAATCCATATCGTTCTCGCGCAACGCCGCCTGAAAGCGCTTTTTGCCCGTGGGGTTGATGCGCTCACCGATCAGAACAGGGCGCGCGCCAAAGGTGACCGCGTGCGTATGCGAGGAGACACAGGTGATGCCCTTATCGGTGATGGGCGCTTGCGCCATCTCTTTTGTAGCTTCTTGCAAGGCTTTGATGTATTCGGGTGTAGTTCCGCAGCAGCCGCCCACCGCGTGCACGCCAAGTGCGATCAGCGCCTTCATGTCAGCTGCAAAATCTTGGGCGTTGAGGTTGTAAACAGTCTTTCCATCCTCAACCGCAGGGAGCCCTGCGTTGGGCTTGAGCAAAAGCGGAACGGAGGTGACCTTGGTATACGCCTCGACCACACCCTTCAGGGCATTGGGGCCGAGTGAGCAATTGATACCGATGACGTCCGCGCCCATTCCCTCCAGCATCGCGACCATGGCGGCGGGATCAGCGCCCGTCATCAGCTTTCCGTCAGCACCGTAGGCGTTGGAAACGAACACGGGGAGCACAGAGTTCTCCTTTGCCGCCAAAAGTGCGGCACGCGTTTCGTAGCTATCGTTCATGGTTTCGATCATGATCAGATCCGCGCCGTATTTGACGCCAAGGCGTACAGTCTTGGCAAAGATCTCGACCGCGTCCTCAAAATCAAGGTCGCCGTAAGGCTTGAGCATACGCCCCGTGGGACCGATATCCAGCGCCACGAATTTGGGCTGCTCACCCACGCTCTCGCGCGCGGCACGTCTTGCGTTTTCGATGGCGCACTTGACGATCTTTTCCAATTCAGCCGCATCAAACTTGAGGCAGTTCGCGCCAAAGGTGTTGGTATTGACGACGTTACTGCCCGCGTCGTAGTATTGCCGATGAATTTGCGCAATGACGTCGGGGTGAGAAAGATTCCAGCGCTCGGGCAGCTCCCCCGGCATCAATCCTCTTTCCTGCAACAGCGTTCCCATACCGCCGTCCAGATATAAAATGTGCTCTTTTAAGTACTGTAAAACGTTCATTTTCGTCTCCAATCGCGGTTCCGAATTTATTCATGCCTTATTATATCATAAAATCAGTAGCAATTGTTGATTTTTTTGAAAATTTTGTTTGGGGAGGAGCGTTTTTGTGAGGGAACTTTTTGTGGGGGAAACTTCTTGAAAGAAGCTTCCCCCACGCCCCTTTCAAGAACTTCCCTTATGGAAGTTTTTTGGAAGGGGTGTGGGGAGACCTTTTTTTCAAAAAAGGTCTCCCCACAAAAAATGCCACGTAAAAACGCCACGCAAAAAGCCCCACAAAAAAAGAGGCCAAAGCCTCTTTTTTGTTGGTCGTATGATATTCAAAACAGCGGCAGAATGCGCAGGTTCATAATGATGATGCAGGCAATTCCGCAAAGGACGCTGACCTTTTGTCGGGTGCTCAATCGGTCCTTGAACATTACCACGCCAATGACCGTCATACCCACCGATTGCATACCTGCATAGGTCGGCATCATGAAGGAAGCATCCATTTTTGCCATACCCATGGCATAGAACTTTTGATAAACGCCCAGCACCACGCCAATGATCAACGCGTACACAAGAACGTGCCACGGCTTTTTGTAGGTCATTCTCTCACGTTTTCCCACATGGGCGCCGACAAAATAGATGCCAAACGCCAAAACCGCCGCGATGGCGTAGCTGAGAACAAGAAAGGTCATGTCCGAATTTTTGACCTCTGCCCCCAGCGTCTTTCCAAAGATCTTGATCATGATAGAGCCGCCCGAGGTAGCAAGCATCGCTGTGACTGCCAGCAAAAACCAGCGCATGTTTCCGGGCTTTCCCTCCTCATCCTTTTTGACGTTTAAGATCATGGACACGACAAGGAGCACCGCGCCGATGACGTGGGAAATATACACCGTTTCCCGAAAGGCAAGGATACTGAAGATTGCAATAAACAACGAGGAAAAATTGATAATGAGGACGGTGATGGAAACCGGACCCGCCTTGAGCGCCAGGGAGTAGATGATTTGAAACGCCAGTGTAAACAGACCGCAAAGAACGGCGTAAAAAATGCCTCGCCCGTTAAGCGCCCCTTGCGGAAATACCACAAGCAGCACAAGCGCAATGGCGGCGTAAAGCTGGGCGTTGAAAAAGACGCTATCCGCCGTGTTAACGATATATTTTTTGCTGACGCGGCTCTGCAGCGTTACCTTTGCACAGCCGAGCACAGCCAAAACGGTAATAACCAAAAATTGAATGGGATAAGACATGCTTATTACTTCCCTCCTCCCACAAGCGATCCTGCTTATTATAGCACACCGTCGGCGTTTTGTCAATTGCAAAAAAACGATCAGGGTGGATTTTTGGGCAAATAAAAACCGCCTTCGCACGCTGTGCGGAAGCGGTTTTTATGTTGGGTGCAAAATTACATTTGCTCCTTAACCTTGGATGCCTTACCAACGCGGTCACGCAGGTAGTACAGCTTTGCACGTCTTACCTTACCAACGCGGATAATGTCAACCTTTTCAACGTTGGGAGAATGGATCGGGAAGGTCTTCTCTACGCCTACACCGTAGGAAATACGTCTTACGGTAAAGGTTTCGGAGATTCCGCCACCGTGCTTTGCGATAACGGTACCCTCGAACATCTGGATTCTCTCACGGTTACCCTCTTTGATCTTGTTGTGCACGCGAATGGTGTCACCGATGCGGATCACGGGTACTTCTTGCTTCAATTGCTCGTTTGTAAAAGCCTCAATCAAATTCATTTTTGAGCCCTCCTATAAAATACCGGACGTTCATGCGAGCATGCAGCGGACCATCCTAAAATTCTTGCGCATTGCGCAACACGAGTATTATACCACATTCGTTTTTGTTTTGCAAGTCTTTTTTGAAAAAAATTTTGATTATTTTTTCTCTTTTTTCATTTTTTCTCAAAAATTCGGGCAAAAAATGCGTTTATTTTTCTTTTTGTCTTGACGGGACGAAAAAGTTATGATATAATGATGAGGTTAAAATATCGTTGTTACACGGAGGAATTCCAAATGACTTTGTACGAAGATCTCAAATGGAGAGGCTTGATCCAAGATATCTCCAGCCCCGAGCTGATAGACAAGCTCAACGCGGGTGGGATGACCTTTTATATCGGCACCGACCCCACAGCAGACAGCCTGCACCTGGGGCATTACTCATCCTTTTTGATCACGCGCCGTCTTGCCGCCGCAGGACACACTCCCCTTTTGCTGGTTGGCATGGCTACGGCTCTGATCGGTGACCCCCGCGGCACGGTGGAGCGCAAGCTCTCCAATCGCGACGAGGTCATTCACAACTATGAATGCCTGAAAACACAATTGCAGCAGATCTTCCCCTACGAGGTCGTCAACAACTACGACTGGGTGAAGGATCTCAACATCATCGATTTCTTCCGCGATTACGGAAAGTATATCAACGTCGGTTATATGCTCAGCAAGGATCTGATCCGCCGTCAGATGGAAAGCGGTATCTCCTACGCAGAGTTTTCCTACATGCTCATTCAGGGCTTGGATTTCAAGTATCTGCACGAAACGCGCGGCGTCGATCTGCAGGTGGCAGGCTCCGACCAGTGGGGCAACATCACCACGGGTATTGAGCTGATCCGCAAGACGACGGGCGACGAGGTGTACGCCATGACCATGCCGCTTGTAACCGACTCTCACGGCAACAAGTTTGGCAAGAGCGAGGGCAACGCCGTTTGGCTGGACAAGAACAAGACCAGCTCCTACGAGCTTTACCAGTTCCTGCTCAACTCCGAGGACAGCATGGTAATTGAGTATCTCAAGCGCTTGACCTTCCTCTCCCGTGAGGAGATCGAGGCGATCGAGGCTGAGCACAATGCCGCTCCCGAGCGCCGTCTGGCGCAAAAGAAGCTTGCCGAGGAGATCTTGAACGATCTGCACGGTGAGGGCGCGTATGAATCCGCCGTTAAGATCAGCGAGCAGCTCTTTGCAGGCAACATCAAGGAGATCCCCACCAAGGATCTGTTGGCGGGACTGAAGGACGTTCCCCACTTTGAAACAGCGGGCGGCCCCGTAATGGACGTGCTGGTAGGCGCGGGCATCTGCTCCTCCAAGCGCGAGGCACGCGAGTTCATCGCCGCTAAGTCGCTTACCCTGAACGGTGATCCGATCACAAGCATGGATCTGCAGATCGATGCCAACACCACCGTGGGCGGCAAGTATATCGTCGTGCGCCGCGGCAAAAAGAAGTACTATCTGGGCGAGCTGAAGTAAGCGTAACCCTTCGCTTTTGGGCTTTTTTGTGGGGGGACTTCTTGAGTTTTTTGTGGGGAAACTTCTTGAAAGAAGTTTCCCCACACCCCTTCAAGAATTTTTAACGCATTTACAGGTATGACTGAACGGGAGTGTTTCGCTCCCGTTCCTTTATTTAGGGCAAAAATTTCTTTCTTCACATCACAGATCGCTCGGCGCGCTCCATGCGTCGCGCTTTTGCTCCCGCGAGCGGCAAGGCACCTCCAAGACCCTATCCGCTCAGAGAGTTGTTTGGCGTTGGCAAATGACTCTCTGAACGAGCAGGGTCTTGGCGGGTCTCGCTGCGGCTCGTGTCACAAAAGTTGCCGTTGGCAACTTGCGTTCTGACAGCCCACCGGGCTGTCATTCATTCCGCTCGCGCCGCTTCGCTACCTGCGAGTTAGCGGGAGCAAAAGCGCGACGAATGGAGTGCGCCGAAAAGTGATTCGATTGCTAACAAGTTCAATGCACAAAACAAAATGGGAGAGCACAAGCTTTCCCGTTATTGCTGCCTTAAAAACTTCCTTTTAGGGAAGTTTTTGAAGGGGCGTGGGGGAACTTTTCTCAAAAAGTTCCCCCGCAAAAAAGAGTATGAACGAACATTTTCCTTTCGGTAAACTATCATCGGTGAGCGTTTTGGGTGGTGGTACCAAAACGCTTGCGGGAGCAATTGCTTGGTATCGCGCAGGAAAGCAAAAAATTCAGTTGGAACCCCTCTTTTAAAAGTTCTTGAAGGGGGGTGGGGAAACTTCTTCCAAGAAGTTTCCCCACAAAAACCACCCCCACAAAACGCTCCCACAAAAATCCTTCTTATGAATTCAATACAGCATTGCCGTGCTTCGAAGTGGCAGAATGTATTTTTTCAAGTGAAAAAAATAATAGCGACGGATCAGATACACATTTTTGCATTCCTGCCGCGCTGTACAGTAAAACTGCCCTTTCACGATACCGTGCGAAAGGATCAGATGCGGCGAGACGATCAACACAATGCCCTTCTCTGCCAGCGACGCGACGTTTTGTGCAAAAAAGGCACTTGGCGCATCGGTCATAAACAGCACGTACACGCCCTTCCCTTCGCTGAGTTGCAAGAGGTGACGGTCGGTGCGGCGAAACTCAAGCAGGGCTGTGATCAGCATCCCCAGCATCAACGCGCCCAAAAACGGCAATACGATCAAAAATACCGCCGTGGTCAAAATGACCAGCGCGCCCGTTTCGAGAAAGGCGAGCACGGCGGAGGCTATGCGCAGGCTGACGGCAATCAGGCGAAACCGCCGAAAGTAAGCAAGTCCTTTTTGCCAATAGCGAAACACGGAAGCCTTGCGCACAAAAAACCAAACGTACGCAAAAAAGCTTTTCTGCCGCGACAGATGCGCATGCGCACGGATCTTCTCCTGCGTTTGTCGGATCTGTTCGTCAAAGGTGTGGTTTTTCATCGTGGACTCCTTGAAAATCGGTAAAAATGTTTCCTTATATAAAATTATTGTCTTTTTGAGAGAAAAAATTCAAAAAGCTATTGTAAAAGCCGCATTTTTTTGGTATAATGAGGTGTTGAAAGCAATTTGGAAAGGAGAACGCAAATGGAAACACAGCAAAACAGAAAAAAGAACCTTTCCCTTGCTAAACGAGAGGCAGATGCCATTCTTGCAACCAACGCAAACCGCCTTTTGCTGATTGAAGCATTACTGATTTGCGGCGTATTTGTAGCGCTGTCTCTGTCGATGACTGCGTCCTTCGCCTCACTTCTCTCCATTCTCTCGCAGGAAAGCGAGTCGCTTGCAATGCTGTTGACCCTCGGGTATCTTCTGGCACTCGGCACACTGATGCTCTTTTTGGCTTGTCCTGTCCTTTTGGGCTTATTCCATTTGGCGGAGCGGATGCAGGCAGGAGACGCACCGACGCTTGGCGACCTCTTCTACTTTTTGACCTCGCCTGCACGCTATCGTCGCGCGCTTACCCTGTCCTTGGCGGCGTTTTGGAAGATCGCATTGTTCGTCGCGGTGTCGGGCTTTACCACCGAGTTGTTTTACAATCTGCCAAAGCCCACGTTCTTGACCTCCTTGTGCTGTTGGGTGCTGGTTTCGGCGGAGCTTTTGGCAACGGTGGCGCTGTTGCTTCATCGCTACGCCGTATGCTTTTACGCTTTGCGGTTTGAGGATGTGCCCGTCTCGCAGGCGCGCCGCATGGCTCGCAACGATGCACACACCCTTGGGGCACGCGCACCGCACTTCATACTGAGCTTTCTCCCTTGGATCCTTTTGGGGATTTTCAGCATCGGGCTTTTGCTGGTGTTGGACGTCGTTCCAAGAATGCTGATCACCTATTTTTGCGATTGCGATCGCAACGCCCCCGCCCGTTGACCTCGGACGCGCGGAACGACACCGCACGTTTGATATATCATCTCCGCTCGCCCATTCGCGAGCTTGGAACAGAAAGGAAACTTTAGACTATGAGTGAAAAATTTTATTTGACAACCGCCATTGCTTACGCCTCCCGTAAGCCCCACTTCGGCAACACCTACGAGGCGATCATGTCCGACTCGGTGGCTCGTTACCGGCGCATGTGCGGCAAGGACGTCTTTTTCTGCACGGGTACCGACGAGCACGGTCAGAAGATTGAAAACCTTGCAAACGAGCAAGGCATCACGCCCAAAAAGTACGTGGACGGTGTGGCAGGCGAAATTCGCGGTCTGTGGGATCAGATGAACGTCAGCTACGACTACTTTATCCGCACCACCGACGATTATCACGAAAAGGCAGTACAAAAGATCTTTAAGCGCTTTTACGACAAGGGCGACATTTACAAGAGCAAATACGAGGGCTGGTACTGCACGCCCTGCGAATCCTTCTTTACCAACACGCAGGCGGCTGACGGAAAGTGCCCCGACTGCGGACGCGAGCTCTCGCAGGCAGAGGAAGAGGCTTACTTCTTTAAAATGAGCAAGTACGCCGACCGCCTGATGAAGCACATTGACGATCACCCCGACTTTATTCAACCCGAGCTGCGCAAAAAGGAAATGGTCAACAACTTCCTCAAGGCGGGGCTGCAGGATCTTTGCGTTTCCCGTACCTCCTTCAAGTGGGGTATTCCCGTGGATTTTGACGACAAGCACGTCGTATACGTATGGCTGGACGCGCTGACCAACTACATTACCGCTCTGGGTTATGACCCCGACAAGAGCTTTGACGAGCAGAGCGAGCACTTTAAAAAGTATTGGCCCGCAGACGTGCACGTCATCGGTAAGGATATTCTCCGCTTCCACACCATTTATTGGCCCATCTTCCTCATGGCGTTGGATCTTCCCTTGCCCAAAAAGGTATTCGGTCACCCGTGGTTCAACTTTGGCATGGACAAGATGTCCAAGTCCCGCGGCAACGTGATCTACGCGGACAAGCTTGCCGAGCACTTTGGCGTGGACGGCGTGCGCTACTACGCGCTCTCCGAAATGCCCTTCTCTGCCGACGGCTCCATTACCTACGAATCGGTGATCAAGAGATACAACATGGATCTTGTCAACAATCTTGGAAACCTTGTCAAGCGTACGCTGGACATGGAAAAGAAGTACTTTGGCAAGGTGGTGCAGGCACCGCTTGCCGCAGAGGAGCTTGACAACGAGCTGAAGGCGGCTTGCAAAAAGGCTTACGAGGTTCTGCGCGAGTCGATGGACGACTACCACATTGCCGACGCCCTGGAGGGACTGTTTGAGCTGTTCAGCCGTGCCAACAAGTATATTGACGAAACCACGCCCTGGGCGCTTGCAAAGGACGAGGCAAACAAGGCGCGTCTTGGAACCGTCCTCTACAATCTGATGGAAACCATTCGTCAGGGTGCCGTTATGCTGTTGCCCTTTATTCCTGCAACGGCAACCGAGATTTTGGACGAGCTTGGCACCGACAAGCGCGATTTTGCTTCTCTTGCCTCCTTTGACGGCATGGTAGCAGGCAGCGAGGTCAACGACTCCAAGGTGCTGTTTGCGCGCGTGGATGAGGAAAAGAAGCTTGCCGAGTTTGAGGCAGAGCGTCAGGCTATGATCGCCGCCGCTCAGGCAGAGGAGACAAAACCCGAAAAGCCCGAAGGCTGTGCCCTGATCGGCATTGAGGACTTTATGAACGTGGAGCTCCGCACCGCGAAGATCCTCGCTTGCGAAAAGGTTCCCAAGGCAAAAAAACTGCTTAAGCTGCAGGTCGACCTCGGTTACGAGCAAAGACAGGTGGTTTCGGGGATTGCCAAATGGTACGAGCCAGACGCCCTCGTTGGTAAAAAGATCATTCTGGTTGCCAACCTCAAGCCCGCAACGCTCTGCGGCATCGAATCCAACGGTATGATCCTCGCCTCCGGTGAGGAAACCGTGCGCGTGGTCTTCCTCGCCGACGACACCCCCTTGGGTGAGAGAGTTAGATAAGTTTAAAGTATTGGATTTTTTGTGGGGAAAACTTCTTGAAAGAAGTTTTCCCCACGCCCCTTTCAAGAACTTCCCCCAAAAAGGAAGTTCTTGGGCTATCAATATTGGAGAGCTTGTGCGCCGCCGCAAAGTTTTGCCGACGGAATTTGTTAGCACGTGCATCACTTTCCGACGCGAACCGCAGGTTCGCTTGGCTCTCGCAAGCGGCTAGGGACCGCCGAGACCCTATCCGCTCAGAAAGTTGTTTTGCATGAGGTAAGGTGTTTGGTAGGCTTCTTTTTGAGGGGAAGCCTTACGAAAACCCGTGCACGTGTTCGAAAAAGACGCACAAACTTGTAGGGACCGGCGTCCTCGACGGTCCACGTTAGGATCTTAGTCAAAAACACCCCATATGCGTCATCTCTGAGAAGGCGGCGGAAGCTTCCTCGACCTCCGCAGAGGTCGAAATTGCTCTTTCGGCGGTTCGCTCAAAACGATAAATTATTTATTTTTTTGCTTTTGAGGATTGACAAACGCAAAAAACTGTGCTATAATACGCTTGTTTCATACAACCGCATAAAATCGGGGGTGCTGTCGTACGACGGCTGAGATGGCTGGTGCCGAACCCTTTAACCTGATACGGATAATACCGGCGTAGGGAGATGGATATTTGTTTGGAGGACTTGTTTTCTCTGTACAAAAAAATTGACCACACGGAGGATTTCGTGCGGTCAATTTTTATTTTAAAGGAGGAAAAAAGTTATGAAACGAATTAAAACCGTTCGCGCTCTGTGTGAGAGTGCGATCCTACTCGCCCTTGCCGTGGTGCTCAGCTACGTCAAGTTCTTTCAGCTGCCCTTCGACGGCGCCATTACGCTGGCATCCATGCTGCCCATTTGTCTGATCTCCATTCGTTACGGGATCAAGTGGGGGCTTGGCGCGGCGTTTTGCTACTCGTGGTCGCAAATTTTGCAGGGTGGCGTATTCTCTTGGGGACTGACGCCCGGCATGCTGATCGCTTCCCTTTTGATGGATTACATCATCGCCTTTACAGTGCTCGGTCTTGCAGGCATCTTCCGCAAGCAAGGCTTTTGGGGAAAGATCGGCGGCATTACCCTTGTCTGCTTTTTGCGATTCCTCGTCCATTTTGCCGCAGGTGTGATCCTTTGGGCGGAATACGAGGAGTTCATCGCCTTTGGCGTGGAGTGGGTCAACATGCCCGTGCTCTACTCCATTTGCTACAACGGCGTTTACATGCTCCCCGACACGATCATTTGCGTACTGATCGCAATCCTGCTCTTTAAAATTCCGCAGGTCAACAAAATGCTCTCTCCCGTGGGAGAAGATTAACACGGTCAACAAATCATTTTTATGTGGGGGGACTTTTGGGGAGTTTTTTGTCAGGACCTTTTGAGAAAAGCATCGCAACGTTCCGTTGCTACGGCACGGTTTCGCAGGCGAAACGCGTGCGTCCCGACACCCCCAAAACTTTTTATCGCATTTACAGGTATGACTGAACGGGAGTGTTTTGCTCCCGTTCTTTTATTTTGGGCAAAAACTTCTTTCTTCACACCACACGCCCCTCGGCGCGCTCCATGCGTCGCACTTTTGCTCCCGCAAGCGGCAAGGTAGCGAAGCGGCGCGAGCGGAATGAATGACAGCCCGGTGGGCTGTCAGAACGCAAGTTGCCAATGGCAACTTTTGTGACACGAGCCGCAGCGAGACCCGCCAAGACATCGCATCTTCGCGGTCGTTCTTTTGTACCGTTCTCAGCAAGAATTTGTTGTTTTGTGTAAAAAGCGTGTTTTTTTGTTGCTTGCAAAACACCATATTTCATGATATACTGAGCGTATCAAAATGAAGCATAGGAGGTCATCTATGATTACATCACAGGACATTAAGGCGGCGGCAAAACGCCTTGGTGCCGATATTGTTGGAATCGGTTCCATCGATCGTTGGCATACAGCTCCCATTCAAATGGATCCCAAGCAAATCATGCCGCGTGCAAAATCCATTATCGCGCTGGGCTTTCGTGTTATGCGCGGTTCCTTGCGCGGTGTTGAGGAAGGAACCTACTTTTCCAACTACTCTGCCATGGGTTATGGCGGAATCACTTATCTTTACATGCCGATGACGGTCATCAATCTCGCAAAAATGATCGAGGATGAAGGCTATGAGGCTGTTCCCATGGGACATCAGAGCGACTGGAGAGCCATCGACAACCTTGGATATCTCAAGAGCAGTTCCCGTCCCGTAGCGCCCGGAAAGGCAGCCCCCGACGTCATGATCAATCTGCGCATTGCCGCATTCTTGTGCGGTCTCGGTGAGATCGGATATTCAAAAATGCTCCTTACCCCCGAATTTGGTCCTCGCCAACGCGTCGGTATCATTATCACAGACCTGGAGCTGGAGCCCGACCCGATCATCGAACCGGGAACGCTTTGCAACCGTTGCATGGCTTGCGTACGCGAATGCCCCGGACAGTGCATTCCCGCTGACCGCACCATCAAAGCAAACGTGGGCGGTTATGAGTTGGAGTGGGCAGACGTGGATATGCATAAATGCGGATATACCTTTGTCGGTGCCGAGCCAAACACAGAGGGTGACAACTACGATTATTATGACAACGGAAAGGCGAACTATAAACCGTCCTCCATTTCTCCCTTCGAGCACAAACCTAGAAATCTTTACAACACCGGGCAAGCCGTTTGCGGTGCGAAGGGCTGTACCCGTGCCTGCATGATCAGCCTGGAAACAAGAGGCGTGCTGAAGAACAAGTTCGCAAACCCCTTCCGCACAAGCAAGCCTTGGCGCGTAGATTGGTCGCAGGAAGCAATCGAGGTCGATTACAAAGCGCCCTATGAGGGATTGAATTCTCCCAACGCAAGAAGCAAAGACGAATCCAAAGCAGACTGAGAGGATATCATGAAATTTGCTGTTGGATTTCAGCTGTACGAAAACGGCGAGGAACCGTTCTCCAATATCGTTGCCGCCTATCGGGAGCATATCGGGGAGGTCTTTTTCGCGTGGCAGGATATTGCCACCTGCCGAAGTGCCGTAGCTACCAGACACGGCTACACCGATTGGACAGCACAGTCACGAACCGAAGAAGAGTTACGCGCCATTCACGCAATGGGTGTGCGACTGGATCTGCTCTTCAATGCCAACTGCTACGGGGAGTATGCCATATCGCAAAAACTGGAAAACACGGTCATGTCGGTAATCGAGCATCTGCAGGAAGCCGTCGGAGGGGTTGAGATCATTACCACAACTTCCCTCGCTGTCGCACATGCAGTCAAAAAACACTTCCCACTCATTGAGGTCCGTGCTTCGGTCAATATGCGAATCGGCTCTGTCAAAGGAATGGAATACGTCAAAGATTTGTTCGATTCCTTCCACGTACAAAGAGAATACAACCGCGATCTTGCACATTTGCAAATGCTCAAAGAGTGGGCTGAAAACGCCGGCAAAAGGCTGATATTGCTCGCCAACAGCGGTTGCTTTGTCAACTGCTCGGGCCAGATCTTTCACGACAATCTTGTCGCTCACGAATCCGAAATTTGCGAAATGCAAAACATGAAGGATTTTACCCCTTACGTTTGTTGGCGTGCGCTCAAATCCCCCGAAAACTGGCATATGCTGTTGGAAAACACCTGGATCCGCCCAGAGGATCTTCACCATTACGAGGGCCTCTTTGACACGGTCAAGCTTGCAACACGTATGCATACGCTTCCCGGAATGGTCATAGATGCCTACGTAAGACGCTCGTATTACGGCAACCTTTTGGACCTTTTTGAGCCCGGTTTTGGAAGAGCTTTGGCTCCGTACATCATTGATAATCATTCTTTTCCCGAAAACTGGTTTACAAAAGTGACTTCTTGTGATAAAATATGTCACAGATGCGGGTACTGCAAAGAAGTGCTTGCAAGCGTTCTTGTGAACACGGAGGGTTAATATGAGAGTGATCGACCGTCGGGCAACCGAAGAGCTTTGCATCAAAAATATCAGAGTTATGTGCGCCAAGCGCCCCTATGGAAAGGGCGGAGCCCGACAAGATGCGGGCAGACCAAGTCACGGTTTACTGTACGTTCGGGAAGGCTGTGCACATTTCTATCACGATATCAATCCTACCGTTTCGGTGGAAGCCGGCAAAATCCTCTATATTCCCAAGGGCTACAAGTACAGGATGCAATACACCGCTCCCATGACCGAGTTCGTACTGTTGAACTTTGACCTCACAACTGCCACCGATGAGGAGGTTGTGCTTGCCGAAAAAGTCACTGTGATGAATGTCGATGACAACACACAGCAAATCGAGCGCATCATGCTCGAGCTGGAATCAACCGCGTCCTCGCTTGATTTTTTTCAGTTGCTTCACAGAAAAGAGTTGGTCTACCGTCTCTTCGGAGTCCTATACAGTGCGGGAACGTTCGTTTTTTTGCAAACGCAACGCTATCCGCAAATCATGCCGGGGGTTATGCTGTTGGAAAAAACCTATCTGCAAAATCTGCCCATCGCTCACTTTGCAGAAGCATGTAACATCAGCTTGAGCTCCTTTCGCAGTCTTTTCTCAAAGCAATTCGGTGTCTCCCCTGTACAATACCGTAACAATTTACGAATTGAACGAGCCAAGCAACAGCTGACCGAAGGGATCTATTCGGTCAATGAAATTGCCTACGCCTGCGGTTTTGAAAACATCGGTTACTTTTGCCGTTACTACAAAAAAGTAGTAGGCGAGGCACCCGGCGCAACCAAAAAAGGCACTTTGACAAAAAAATAAAACAAAAAGACCGATCAATCGCAAGGTTGCATCGGTCTTTTTTCGTCAAACAAGGATAACCAAACAAAACAGAGGTGTCACCGTGTGCAAAGCACATAGCAACACCTCTGTTGTTCATTGTCATGATTTCTTCATTGCAATTGCTTTCTTCGCAGTTTCTGCAATTACGGCTGGGGTTGATGCCGCCGAGTTCAAAGCAAGCGAACTCAAGACTAGGCTCATTCTCGCAAACCTTATCAATAATTGCTGTCAAAAAGCTTCCTTTTAGGGGAAGCTTTTTGGAAGGGGTGTGGGGGAACCTTTTTCTCGAAAAAGGTTCCCCCACAAAAATATAAGCCTATCTAATCAATCCTCGATAGCGGCTTTGCGCTTCATGATAGAGGAAAGGATCTCGAGGTCGAACTTGGGCTGACGTCCCTCGTAGGTAAAGAGTCCGTTTTGCTCCTGCTCCACGTCGGTCAGCTGGGTATAGCACAAGCCGATCATGCGCGGGTTATCCAACAGCGCATCGGTCAAGCCCTTGTAGCGCGCGTAGTACTCCTCGTAGCTGTGGGTGGCTTTGCCGTAGCTCCACGCCTTGGAGCGGTCGCCGTTGGCATCCTCCAGCTTGATGCCGATGCCGCCGTACTCGGACATGAACACCGGCTCACCCTTCCACGTCTGGCGAACGCCGCCGCGGTTGACCTGATCGTACAGCTCGTTATCGGTGATGAGCTTATCGTAATTCTCCTTAAAGGTAACGGGATCTTGGTTATAGTCGTGCACGTCGTAAATGTCGGTCACAACGTGGTAGTTTCCGCTGGTGTCGATGCAAGGACGGGTGGGGTCGGTAAGCTTGGTCTGCTCATAAATGTAACGCAGGAAGCGGTTGTCCTGGCGCTTACGCTGAGGTCCTACGTCCCATGTCTCGTTCAAGGGGCACCAACCGATGATGGACGGGTGGTTGTAATCGCGGCGAACGGATGCCAGCCAATCGGGCATGTAATAAACCAGGTTGGAAAAATCGGAGTGATCGATCCCCCAGCTACCGTACTCGCCCCAAACCATGTAGCCCTCACGGTCGCAATGGTAGAGGAAGCGAGGCTCAAACACCTTTTGGTGCAAGCGCGCGCCGTTAAAACCTGCGGACATGGAGCACTGAATGTCCTTGAGCAGCGCCTCGTCGGTGGGAGCCGTCCAGATCCCGTCGGGATAGAAGCCCTGGTCCAGGATCAATCTTTGGAATACGCTCTTGCCGTTGAGCAGGAATTTTCCGTCGCGAAGCTCGACCGAGCGCAAGCCAAAGTAGGTTTTGACCTTGTCCTTGCCAAAGCAAAGCTCTACGTCGTAGAGTCTGCCGCAGCCAAGCTCCCACGGATGTACCTCGGAGAGCTTGATCTCAAGCTGTCCCGTAACGGAAAGCGCCTTTTTGGAGGCTTCGCCCACCTTTTTGCCCTTGTAGTAAACGGTGGCACTCAGATCGCCGTATCCGCACAGCTCGGCATCGATCATCACCGACGCGTTTGCAAGATCGGGCGTCAGCTTGGCGTATTTGACATAGGCTTCGGGTACGATCTCATACCAAACAGTCTGCCAGATGCCCGTGGTACGGGTGTAATAGCAGCCGTAGGAGAAACGACTCATACATTGCTTTCCGCCGCCCTGGCGCGGATCACGCGTGTCATCATAGCAGGCGATGGTAACAACGTTCTCCCCAGCCACAAGGAGCTTGGTGATATCATACTCAAAGGAAACGAAACCGCCCATGTGAGAAAAGCCTGCGGACTTTCCGTTGACCCATACCTTGGTTTCAAAATCGGCGGCACCGATGTGGAAAATCACACGGTTGCCGGCAAGCTCCTCCTCGGTAAAGGAAAGCAGTTTTTTGTACCATACGCAGTACATAAAGTCCTTTTCGTTGACACCGGAAAGCTCGGATTCGGGGCAAAACGGCAACGTGATCTTACCGGAAAGGGTTGCCTCGTTTTGCAAGCCTCTTTCCTCGCCGCTCTTGGATTGGTCGATCTCAAACATCCATTCGCCGTTCAAATTCTTCCAATTTGCTCTTTCCCACTGCGGATTTGGATGCTCCGCACGGGGAATGACGTTTAATTTTTCCTTCATTGCGCTTCTCCTTTTATTTTTATGATATTTTTTTCGAAAAGCTATTGCCTTTTTGTACTAAAACTATTATAATATTTCCAAAGATAGTTTTCAATAAGAAATATTTCTAAAAAGGTGTGAGATATGCGCAGCATCAAACAAACGACAAGTTACGTAAAGTTCCCCAAAAAAGAAAAGGCATACGCCTTGGTGCCAAGTGCCAAGGTCCCTTTTTTGTCGGCAGTGGCAGGTATGACCTACCCCGATGCCGACTACCACATTGAGCGAAACGCATCGCACAAGATCACCGTGTTCGAGTACGTGCTTGAGGGCGAGGGAGAGATCCTTTTGAACGGAGTGTGGAAAAAAGTCAAGTCGGGAGAGGTGTATATTTTGCGAGCCGGCGAAGAACACAGCTACAGATCCAATCGCGAAACCCCTTACAAAAAGCTGTGGATCAACTATACGGCGGATTATCTTGCCGCAATGATGGATGCATATGGGGTAAGCTCGGGCATTTATTGTATCCCCGATGCAAAAAAATATTTTGAGATGGCATTGGATGCCGCACGCCTGAGCGGCACTTATGCGGATAGCTGTCAAACTCTGGTAGAATGCGTACACAAGATCGTCTACCTTGCTTCCCTTGGCGAGTCGGAGCTTGAACGCTCGGACTCATACAACATTCGCGAGGAGCTGAATGCAGCGCTCTATCAAAAGCTGGATCTGAACGTGCTCTCCGAAAAGCTCCACATTTCAAAATCCAACGTGATCCGTGTCTTCAAAAAGCGCTATGGCGTTACGCCATACGAGTATCTCCTGACCTCCAAGATCGAAGCCGCCAAGGCGCTCCTGCTTAACACACAGCTCACGATCAAGGAGATTGCGGATCGCCTGTGCATCCTGGACGAGCATTATTTTTCCACCCTGTTTCAGTCACGCGTTGGAATCCGCCCCACCGAATTTCGCAAACGCGGAAGAGGCGAGTAACAAATTCCATTCCGGATGGAACGTATCATTGTTTTTTCCGTTTAAAATGAAAAAAAACACGGTGGGTACTTGAAATTATGCAAAAAAAATGTTATACTATACTTTGGTATATTATTTATAATTAAGATAAAGGAACGCGCCGCGTAAGAACGCGCTTCCATTTTGATGAAAGGACTGAACAAAATGACCGATCATACACCAAACGGCGAAAATGCGCCTAAGCTCCCGTCTCCCAAAAAGAAAAAGACGTCTGCCTACGACGAGCCATTTGGCAACGAAAAAACTGCCTCGTTTGGACAAGCACCAAGACAGCAGACGTCCTACACCAATGCGAATACACATCAGGATGCACCGCAAAACAGCGGCGATGCAAGCTCCGATAACGGAAGCTCCGCAGGTGCAAAAAAGCAAAGCACCCGTACTGCCTCCACCGCTAAGAAAAGAGAGTCGGGCAACGGCACCCAACAGACGCACGAGGACGTTCACTCCTCCACTGCCACGCCCCGCTCCTCTGCCTCTTCCAAAAAGGATACGGCACAAAAGGTGGATATGGAGCTTCCCCGCTCCGCGCGCCCGGCACACAAGGTCATCCCTTACGTGCTTTTGGCATTGGCTCTGTTTGTGGGAGCCGCCCTTTTGCTCAACGTTTTTTGCAATTGGAAAAACAGCTTGACTGACCCCAACGACCACTGGATGGGCATTGTGGGCTACAACATCTGCTATTTCCTCTTTGGCATGTTTGGACCTGCCGTATTTGCCCTGCCCCTGATTCTTGCCAACATGGGCATCTATTGGAAACGCTATATTGACAACAAGCTTGCAATCTCCAAGATCGTCGCTTCCCTCTTCTTCCTGATCACACTCTCGGCTGTGGTCCATATATTCTGCTTGATCGACGTAGATCCCGCATATCGCAATCTGCCTATCAATTCCTTGATGCGCCACGGTGCGGTCATGGAGGCAGGCGGACTGATCGGCGGTATTTTCGGATACTTCCTTTACAGCCTTTGCAGCTTTGTCGGTTCCTTGATCATCGGATTTATCCTGCTGGCGGCATCGCTCTTTTACTTCCTTGGAATGACACCTCAGCATTTGTGGAACTACATCCGCAATCGCCGTAAGACCCACGCCAAGCGCACGCCCTCCTATTCGGAGCAGAGCGCAGAGGACGCGGAAAACCGCGCAAAGATGGATGAAAAGATCCGCCGCGTGACCAACCGCCAGATGAACGTGACCGAAACCGAGGATTTTGAAACCGAAGCGCCTCTTGGCGCGGTCCGCGTAGTAAAGCCCGCACCTGCCAAGAAAAATCCCGAGGATAAGATTGCTCCCATGCCCATGCCAAGGCTTGACCCCAACGACGGAGACAAGCTCTTCGTTCCCGAAACGGTTAATCAGCGCATGGCGGCAATGAACCAAGAGGATGCTCCCCACACAGAGAGAGACGTTGAAGCGCCTCGTGCTTCGGCACCTGCACAGCCGCAAGTAACTCAGCCTGCCGTACCCTCTGCCCCCGTTGCAGAGCCGACGCCTCCCATCAATCCTGCATCCAATCGGGATGCCGCGGTAGAACCGATCTTCCCGAAATCCGCCGAGAACCGTCAGGTGCGTCGCGTCCCCCGTGCGGAGCGTGACTTCGACCTGAAGAATATTTTTGTGGATCTGGATGAAAGCGATGCGAGAATGACGCGCAAGCATGCGCCCGTTCCCCCCGAGGTTCCGCTCGCACCCGCACCTAAGCCCACACCCACGGCGGCGGCAACGACGGCGGTTAAGCGTCCTGCTACGGCGCCCACCGCCTCCAACGGTGCCCCCGTACAACGACCTGCCACCGCTCGTCCCGCTACGGCAACCACGCCTGCGGCACAAGGAGGACAGATACCTCTGCCCAAGGTACCTACCGCAGGTGCTGAGCAAAAGCCGTTGCCGAAAAAGGCACCCGCACCTCAGCAAAAGCCTGCAGGTGCCCCCACGACTCCGAATGCGCAGCCTCGCCCCTTGACTCAGCCGAAGGACTTTGGCTTGACAAGCGAGGAATTTGAAAAGATCGAAGCACAGCAGATCTCCCTCCCCAAGGCAGGAGCTGCCGCAAAGAAGCCTGTCTCGGCAGATGCGGCAAAGTCGAACAAGCAGGAGGCAACGACTGCTGAGAAGAAAACGCCTCCGAAGCCGACGAAGCCTGCAAAGCCCAAGCGTTATATCTTCCCTCCCATCTCTTACCTCCATCCCGGAGAGCCGATGACCGAGGAGAACCTTGCCGAGCTTGAGCAAAGCATGAACGCCCTGGAGGCAACACTGAAGAGCTTCCACGTCAACATTGAGGGCAGACCCGGCTATGCGTGCGGTCCTACCGTAACGCGCTACGAGGTCACCCCCGCGGCAGGTGTGCGCGTGCGTACCATCACCAATCTTGCGGACGACATTGCGCTTTCCTTGCGTGCCGCAGGCGGCATTCGTATCGAAGCACCCATTCCCGGCACGAACTCGGTGGGTATCGAGGTACCCAACAAGACCAGAAGCACCATCTATTTGCGCGAGCTGATTGAATCCAAGGTGTTTGCCGAGTCCAAAAACAAGCTGACCGCATGTCTTGGTGCCGGTATTGCGGGGGAACCGCTGATCTTTGACATTGCAAAAATGCCCCACCTGCTGATTGCAGGTACTACGGGTAGTGGTAAGTCGGTCTGCATCAACTGTATCGTCATGAGCTTGCTTTACAAGGCGACGCCCGACGAGGTCAAGCTGGTGATGATCGACCCGAAGAAGGTCGAGTTCAGCATTTACAAGAACATTCCCCACCTGATGGCTCCCGTTGTGACCACTCCGAAGGATGCCGCAGGCGCATTGCAGGCGGCAGTGGAGGAGATGGAGCGCAGATTTGAGCTGTTTGAGCAGGTTGGCGTACGCGATTTGAAGGGATACAATTCCGCAACCGCGGACGATCCCGACATGCCCGCACTTCCCTATATCGTCATTATCATCGACGAGCTTGCCGACCTGATGATGACCGCGCGCGACGAGGTTGAGACCGCGATCTGCCGTATTGCGCAAAAGGCGCGTGCCGCAGGAATGCACTTGATCATCGGTACACAGCGTCCGTCCGCTGACGTTGTCACCGGTCTGATCAAATCCAACGTTCCCTCCCGTATCGCGTTTGCCGTCAAGTCGCAGGTCGACTCCCGCGTCATTTTGGACCATATCGGTGCCGAGGCGCTGACCGGTCGCGGCGACATGCTCTTCGTTCCCATCGGATCGATGCGCGACACGCGCGTGCAGGGTGCATTTGTGGATGACAAGGAGGTCGAAAAGATCTGCGAGTTCATCCGCGCAACCAACGGCACGGCAGAATACGACGAAAAGTTCATCACCAAGCTCAAGGAGCTTGCCGCTCAATGCGGAAACAAGTCCAAGGGCGGCGGCGACCCAATGCCCTCGGGCGAGGATGGCGGAGAGAAGGGATCGGACAACAAATATGCCGATGCCGTGCGCATTGCCATTGAGGAAAAGCGCGTTTCCACCTCCCTTTTGCAGCGTAAGCTGGAAATTGGCTACAGCCGTGCGGCAAAGCTGATTGACCGCATGCAATCCGAGGGGTACGTTTCACCTCCCGACGGCTCCAAGCCGCGTACCATTCTGATCACCGCCGAGGAATACATGGAGAAGTTTGTCAACAATCCGGACGGCGGCGAGGAATAACACCGTTTTCCCATTTTGGGCATATCATTTTCAGGGGTGGACGCTATGGCTCTACCCCTGATCTTTTTCAAGACATTGCATAAATCCGCACGTCTTGGGCGACTCTTTCTGAAACCGTAGGAAAGGAGGCTTCTCTTTTGAAAAAAGTAAAATACCGCAGTAAGTTGCGCTTGATTTTTGGACGCAAGCTTCTGATTGCCACGCTGATTCTGGTACAAATCGTCTTTTTGTTGGTCATGCTTTTTCGCGGTGCGGCGCTCCGTTGGATCTCGCTGCTCCTGACCGCGTTGAGCATTGCAACCGCGCTTCACTTAATGACACGTCCCGATAAGAGTGCGTTCAAGCTCTCGCTGGTATTTTTGATTCTGCTCTTCCCCTTGTTTGGCGGCGTAATGTATTGGGTGTTCCATTTTCAAACAGCCTCCACCGGATATCGCCGCATCCTTGGCAGGATTGAGCGCCACCAAAGAGCGGAATACCAATCGCTCAGCACGCTCTCCGATCCTCTTCCAAATTGCCCAAGGGATCAAAAGCTGCTTTCGTATTTGCGCAACGTCGCCGCCTTTCCCGTGTATCAAAACACGCAAAGCAAGTATTTTCCCACCGGGAAGGAGCTTTTGAACAGCATGCTGGAGGATATGCGGCATGCCGAAAAATACATTTTTTTAGAGTACTTTATCATTGAAGAGGGCTTGATGTGGGACAGCATGTTGGAGGTTCTGCGCGAACGCGCCGCTCACGGTGTGGACGTGCGTGTCCTTTACGATGACATGGGTTGCCTTTTGACCTTGCCCACGGGATATCAAAAGACCCTGCGCTCCATGGGGATACAGTGTGAGGTATTCAATCCTTTTCATCCCTTTTTGACGAGCATTCAGAACAACCGCGACCACAGAAAGATCACCGTAATCGATGGGCGCATCGCCTACACGGGCGGCATCAATCTGGCGGACGAATATATCAACGAAAAGATCCGCTTTGGAGAATGGAAGGACTGCGCCGTGCGGATGCAGGGTGCCGCCGCCGAGAGCTTTACCACTATGTTTTTGCAGATGTGGAGTCTGTTTTCAAAAGCGCAGGATCAGTTAAAGGAGTATTTACCTCCAAAAGACACCTCCACCCTCTCGGACGGTTGGGTCCAGCCCTACAACGACAGCCCCATGGATAAGGAAAACGTGGGCGAGCTGGTCTATTCGCATGCGATCGAGCGCTCCCAAAAAACGCTTTATATTACAACGCCCTACCTGATGGTGGGCGATGAGATGATCTCGGCGCTGAAGTACTGCGCCAAAAGCGGTGTTGACGTGCGCATCATCACGCCCGGCAAGCCCGACAAGCCCATGGTGCATTTTACCACGCGCTCCTATTACCGCGAGCTGATTGCGGCAGGAGTAAAGATCTATGAGTATTCCAAGGGCTTTATCCACTCCAAAACCGTGATTTCGGACGACGATTTTTGCGTGGTGGGAACGACGAATATGGATTTTCGCAGTCTTTACCTGCACTTTGAGTGCGGCGCCTGCTTTTATGATTCCTCGGTGACGCAAGAGGTCAAAAAGGACTTTTTCCACACTCTGGAGCAATGCCGACAAGTAACCGTTGCAGATTGCAAGACCAATTTTTTGGTCAAGACCCTGCAGGACGTTTGCCGCTTGTTTGCGCCGCTGATGTAAAAAACAGAGGAGGGGCTGATTCATTTAGCGCAGAACAAAAACACACAAGCAAAATAAGAGAAAAACGAACCGCTTTTTCTGTCGAGAAGATAGAGAAAGCGGTTTTTAAGGTAGAAATCCTTACGGATTTCAATATTTTATGTGTGTTTTT
>JAFTKJ010000088.1 GCA_017453305.1 Clostridia bacterium | reverse complement strand
TACTTATTTTGAATGACGTTGTTCGCATCCTTGATCTCGGTAATGTTGCCGTTTTGGTCATACGTGTAGCGATACGTCTTGCTTGAAATTTGCGTTTCGCCCTCGCCGCCGTAGAGGTTGACGGTGATTCCGTTCAACTGCGGCGTTTCGCCGTAGTAGTCGTAAACCGTTTGCTGCTGGTAAATCGCGCCGTTTTGGTCGCCCCAGGTCAGCGTTTCGCCGCTCACGCGCAGCATGTTGTCGTACGTAAACGCGATATCGCTATCGAGATTGTCGCTGACGATGCGATAGGTGCTGATTTGCCGATTGGAATTGTAGCCGTAAGCATCAACCGCGTACTCGCGGTAGTAGCCCGTGTTCGTCTGGTACGACAGCCAGGAGTTGTACTGCGCCAGCTTTTCGTCGTCGGTGTAAACAAAGCTATCGCTGTAAACGATCTCGTCGCTGTTGAGCTCGTAAGACGCAATCAGCTTGCCTGTGCCGTCGTAGCGGTACAGGGTTTGGGTATCGTTTTTGTGGTCGGTGACCGTGTGCAGCGCCCCGTTTGCGTTGTAAACGTAGCTGTAACGCAATTCGAGCGCGCCGCCCTCACCTGTATTGTACCATATCTCGGAAACTCTGTCAAGGTTATCGTAATAATATTTTTCTTGCAGACCGTTGCCGTAGGTGAGCGTATCGAGCTTGCCGTTGTTGGCAAGATAGGTATAAGACGCCAGCGTGCTTGCCCCACTGCCCGAACCAACCGTAACACTTGTGGTATTGCCAAAGCAATCGTACGTAAAATAATACGCCGTGCTTTCGGTTTGAATGACGTTGAGACGCCGCGTTGCGGTGTCGTAGGTGTAGTTGACCTCGGCACTGTTTGCCACAGAGGACGCGCTGTTTGACGTTGCATTGCACTTGGCAGGCGTGACCATGACAAGATCTCCTACCGCGTTGTACGTATAGTACGTGCCGTTGCCGTCGGGGGCTACGGTGGCAATCAATCTGCCGTTTTCGGCGTTGTAGAAGTTGCGCGTGGAGCGACCCATGGGATCGGTGGTGCAAGCCAACGTGCCAAAAATGTGCGCGGTGTCCGCGGAAACGTTGTACTCGTAGGCAATGATATTTTCGGGTTCCTCTTGGGACTCGACCGCCGGTTGAACCAACGTTTCTTTTAACAAACCATAGTCGTCATAGCTATACTCATAGCTGTACGCGTCTACGATTTTTGTCTCATCGTTGATTTTGTTGGTTTCCTCGTTGTAAAAGGTATCGTAGTAGTTTTTGTGCTCCTCGCGCGTAACCAACGTAGTATCCCCTTGGTAGGTATACTTTACAATGTTGCGGTAATTATCAACCGTTTGCACCAATCTGCCATTGCCGTCGTAGGCATACCAGGTTTTGGCACTTCCCGTACGGCTGTACTCCATCAAGCCCTGCTCGTTGTAGCGGTAATCACAGGTGTTGGAATCCTCTTTGATGACCGAAACGTTATCAAAATATACACTGCCCGGATGCCCCTCGTACACAAGCGCAACCTTGATGGAATTGATGTAGTGACCGCCCGCCGTGGTGCTAAAGTTGCCGGACACAAACTGCCAGGAGTTGATGTCACGGTGGAACGGCAGACGCATGACATCTCCACCGGCAGGGGCTCCTGCGCAGGCGTACTCCACAATGAGTTGAATTTCAAAGAAGGAGCCCGCGCCGTAGCTTTGTGCCGTTCCCCTTGCCCAGCCCGAAACGGTCAGATTGATGGAGGGGGTGTAGGGGGTAGATTCCTCTGCCATGTATGCAGGTGCCTGATAAATGGTTTGCATAACCGTTTGATCGACACCTACGACGTCGTCTATCGCATAAACGTACCCAAAACGATCGTCCCCAAAGTTTTGGATGTTTGCCGTTGCGGATGAGCCGTTGGCATTGAGCCAGACCGTATTGATGGATGCGGCATAATCAACCTCGTTCATGTCACCCATTTGCACCATATTATACGGTGCGGCTGACAGCCCTTGAGAGAGCATAGCGTCATCCACGGTGATGCTTCCTGCGGTGGAGTAGCAATCCAAAGCGATCGTTACCCAAACGTCGGTAGCAGAAGCAACGGAAAAGCTGATGGAGGTATACAAATTCCCCACTGCTGCTTTTTGCTCGGTGAGCCTTACAACCGATTCGCCGTGTGCCGTCACGCCCGTTCCGGAAACGTACAGCGTAAGCGCCGCATCGGTGGCAAAGGTTGGGTCATACAAAATGCCAAAGGTGTACTCACCCGCCTCTAAATGTACCTCTTGCGAAAGTTCGGTAAAATCATCCGCATTTGCCTGCAAACGAATCCGCACACCGGAAGTCTCTTGTGTGAATTCGCCGTTTTCCGCAACGGCAGTACCGTTCACCTCCCAATACCGCAATGCCGAGGTGCGATCCTCAAAGCTGCCGTTGAGCAGATAATTTGCAGAGGTTTGCTCCGTTTGCACAGAAGATTTCAGATTATTTTTTG
Source organism: Clostridia bacterium (assembly GCA_017453305.1). Taxonomy (GTDB): domain Bacteria; phylum Bacillota; class Clostridia; order Oscillospirales; family CAG-272; genus UMGS1865. The sequence continues at coordinate 12,617 of JAFTKJ010000088.1, read as the reverse complement.
CTTGGCTGTTAGAATCCTCATATCGACCGCCGGAAGCTCCGTACAGTTTGGTAGCTTGCAAATCGGTTGTGTAGCAATTTATCGTTCTGCCGCTTTGATCCAAGCAGTAAGTGGTTATCAAATCGTCCTCGGTACCAAAAACATCGTCGGAACCACTTGTGCGAACCTTGGTCGATTGCGTCGAATAGGTCAGCTGTATTGACTGTCCGGTAGTTTCTTCGCTACCGTTTGAAGCAGCCTCGGAAATCTTTATCACCTTATCTCCGGAGTAGAGATAGCTGATTTTATAGTCCGAAAGTTGATTTTCAACACCGAGCAAATGATTGCCGGAGTAGGTATAAACCGCAGTAGCGTCTTTGGTGATTCCCGTAACACTTGCATCCGCACTGTCTGCTACCGTTTCCCAATTATCCAATGTAACGCTTGCACTACCATGCGCGCGCACCACCTGCGACAGCTTGCCATTGCTGTAATACAAAAGTGTAGCTTCTTGCGCTGTTAAATTCACAACAGCCGCAAGCATTCCGCTTGTATTGTACAGGAAGTGCATTTGCATAATCAAGCTGCCGCTCCAGTCATTTGGCAAAAGCAAAAGGGACATCGGCTTATAGTTTGCATTGACATCGATGATCAGCTGGTTTCCCGCGGCATCCTCAATCAACTCGAGATACCATGCTTCCTCGTAACCATTTGGAGTGGTATCATAAGCCGAAAAAACACGCTTTGTACCATCGCGGTTTTCTATTGTACAGGATGCGTATCCTGCCGTTAGTGTCAACTGCAAGCTATCCTCATCCTTGTAAACGTTCGCTGTGGATGTGGGGAGAAAATAATGCTCGGTTCCATCACCGTCCGTCCAAACATACATGCTCTTTTGATTGCCGTCTTGATCCACGTAAGGCATTTTCAAAAGACTTTCTTGCAAATTCAGCTTAAAGCCATTTGGAAGAAAGGTTTGTGTATACGGAACAGCAGCATTGCTCGTGGTATATCCACCATTCGATAAGGCTGTATTATACACCAAAGTAGGAGTAATTGGAAGTATCGCATCTGTCGTGGTAAGCGTGGGGATTGAGAAAACAAGATTTCCGGTTGCATGATTCACCGCTCCCGCGCCTGCAAATCCCAGACTGTGCGATGAATATGACCAATAATCCTCCACCCCCTTCATATCCACGTACTGAATACACAAATGCGGACGCTGATTGATTGCGGAGTATTCATTGGAGCACAACGACACAGAACCCGAAAAATTACCAATCGGTTTTAGCATCAAACCGTTATTTGCATTTCCATTGTACCAGCCTTTGACAATGGCTGTCACATTCCATGCATAAGTATTGATAACCGGTTCCTCCGAAGATTCTTCCATTTCTACGTTTTCAAACATTTGCAAATCCGAAAAGTTTGTTGCAACCGACAAACTACCAGCAGCCTGAGCTTGATTCCAAGTAAAGGTGCTGCTCCATGCCGAATTTACTGCATAAATGCCGATGTAACCACTTCTAGTTGAAGAATCTTGTAAAACTTCAGACATGGAAAACGTAGCATTTGTAATATAGGCTGAGCTTGGAATTTCGGGAAGTAAGCTTACTTTCCAATAAATATGTGTATTGTTCCCCAAGCGCAAGCCTGTGCTTGTATTATAGGAAGAGCCCGAACTATCAGAAGAAACGTATAAATCTGTAACGTTACTTTGATAATTTGCGTAAATAGGAGGATCAACAGTAACAGGAAATGCTCTGCCCTCTTGATTGATCCAGCTTGCATCGGGTGTTACGGTAAAAGAGTAGCTTCCATTGCCCAAATCCTGTAAGCAATACGATACGGCATTTGAGGTATTACCTGCCGCATCCTCCATAATTCCTGCCGGTGTGACGTAACAAACATTGTTATCGGAATCGAAAAACACAATTTCGCCTGCCTCGGTCAGGGCTGCACTCAAATTGTTCAGCTTTACGTTAAAAGTATACGCATAGAAATCTTTGCGCTCTTTTACAATGATATTTTCTTTGATATCGTTGGATGCAATTACGTATTCAAGATCAACGCCATCCAAAATATCGGCGTACAGAATGCGAGCAGAAAGATGATCTAATGTCATCTTTTTTTGCAGTTGCGTCGTTTTTTCGTCAAATTCAGTGTTTGTGTTGGTTACTTTGCCAACTACTTTTTTGTTGGCATTCACAAGTGAAATTTCAATTTTTTTATTTTTTTCGGAAAGGGTAAACAACGTGCCGTTTCCCGTAGTCTTTTTTACAAATTTTACACGGGCTTCGGAGGACGCAAAATCATTTCCGTTTTCCGACAAGTGATTATCAATGTCTGTCCACTTTCCCACCTCATTTTTACGGTGAACAGCATTGGGGTATTGCACAGCCATAATACTGCCGTCTTCCAGTCGAAAATGCTTTACGTTTTCTTCGCGAAGATTATCAAGCTCAATAATCTCCATATTTTTTTCCGCAACCGTGTCATTGACTGTTACAGATTCCCAATCGTCCGAATAAAACAAATCGGCAAATATAGTAGTGGGAATCAAATAGAAAACCATGAGAAAGGACAAAAGCACCGACAACATTCTACAAGAGACTTTTTTTACCTTTGATCTCATTTCTTTATACTCCTTTTCGTTTTTTTTGGGGAAAGAACATTTTTGTTTATATTTATCCCCTAATGCTTTGCAACCTAAAATTACAATTTTATCTATATTTACATTTTGTAAAACATTTGTTGATAACCTTACTGTTATTTCGTAATGATCGCGGCGGTTCGGCACGGCAGGTAAATGAAAAAGCCAAAGCCGTATTCCGTCTCCCGGGCGCGGTAGATCTGCTCGGTGGAAATGCGCCCACTGCCTCCGTACTCCTCGTTGTCGCTGGAAAGGATCACGCGGTATTTCCCTTTTCCCGTTTTGGCACAGCTGACAAACACCGCCTCCTGCGACTGTGTAGGATGCAGATTGAAGGCAAAGATCAATTTGTCGCGCACAAACAGCATCACGTTCTTATCCCCGTCCAGCCACAAGGACTCGGCACCTTTTGTGCAATGAAACGCGTGGTTCTTGAAAATCTCGATCATATCCCGATCAAAGCTTGCGAGCTGCTCGAATTTCAGCATCGGATTTTGCACCAGCGACCACTGCCGCCGCGCATAATGATAGCTCCAACCGTTGCCCTCACGCGGAAAATCGATCCACTCGGGATGTCCAAACTCGTTCCCCATAAAATTGAGATATCCGTTCTTTGCAAGCGAAGCCGTCAAAAGACGGATCAGCTTGTGCATATCCATTGCCGTATCCATAACGGGAGAGTGATATTCCTTGTGCATACCAACGTACATCTCCGCATCGGCAAGACGAAACATGATGGTCTTATCCCCCACCATTGCCTGGTCGTGCGACTCGCTGTAGCCGATCGACTTTTCACGCGGTCTGCCCCCCGACAATTCGTGCCAGAGCTCAAACACGTTCCAATCCTCCATGCGCCGCTCCTTGATCAGCTTGATCCATAGATCGGGTACGCCCATTGCCAAGCGATAATCAAAGCCTAAGCCGCCATCCTTAAATGGCAAACACATGCCGGGCATACCGCTCATATCCTCCGCAATGGTCACGGCATTTCGGTTGTTCTTGTGGATCAACTCGTTCGCAAGCATCAGATACACGCGTGCATCCACGTTGGTATTCAGCGAATAATATTGGCTATAGTCGGTAAATGCCACGCCCAAGCCGTGATTTTCATACAACATGGAGGTCACACCGTCAAAACGGAATCCGTCAAAATGGAATTCATCCTGCCAATACCTGAGGTTTGAAAGCAAAAAGCGCAGAACCTCTTTTTTTCCATAGTCAAAGCAACGCGTGCACCAAGCCTGGTGCCATCCGCGCGCACCGGTCAAAAAGTACTGTCCCTCGGTCCCATCTTGCATATGCAAGCCCTCTCCCTCATTGGCACACGCATGGCTGTGTACCACGTCCAGAATGACCGCGATGCCCATTTGATGAGCGCGATTGACCAGGTATTTGAGATCCTCGGGAGTACCAAAGCGATGCGAAGGAGCAAAGAAATTGGTCACCTGATAACCAAAGGAGGCATAGTATGGATGCTCCTGAATTGCCATCAGCTGTACGGCATTATAACCCGCCTTGGCAATCCAATTCAAAGTCCTATCCGCAAACTCACGGTAGCTTCCAACGCCCTCCGTCTCCTGCGCCATACCGATGTGCGCCTCATAGATCAACGGATTTTTCAATGGAAAGCGCGTGTACCAATCCGCGTCACTCCACGCAAATTCTTCCTGGGGACACCAGATCTGACCGCAAAGACGGTGGTCGCGCTCGTCCATTACTGCGCGACGAACGTAGGCAGGAATGCGCTCAAAGGAAACACCCTTCCGCCCCACCATCAGCTTAATAAACTGACCGTGGCGTAATGCATTCTTGCCATAGAGGCGAATTTCCCAAACCCCACTGCCGATATGCTTCATAGGATGTGAATAGGGATTCCAATTGTTAAAATCACCGTATAGCCATGCTGCATCGGCATTCGGCAACCACTCACGTACGACCCATGCATCCTCACACAGCTTGTGCACGCCAAAATAAAGGTGCGCATCAGCAAAATGTACCAGCGATTTTCTAAGTGTGATTTTTTGTTTGCATTGATTGTATCTTTCCAGATGCAAACGAATATCCTCAAAATAAGGAACCAGCTGCGGATCGATCTGCTGTAAATTTTTTAGTGCACGTTCTACGTCGATCATAGATTCACCGCTCTCCTTTCACGATCAATCATCCCACAAGGGCAGATTCATTTTCATATCATCGACCAAAAATTCGGCCTCCATACATCGCGCCATATGCTTTATGATCGATTCGACGCTTTGTACGGTTTTATTATATCACACCTATATAAAAAAGTCAATTCCACAGCCATATTTTTTTGAGCTCTCTCTTTTTGAAAAGAAAATCAAAAAATCGTGGCAATTCCCCACCAAGGCATGTTTTTAGGCTATATTACGGTCAAAATCCTCCACCTTGATGCAGATATAGAACAAAAACACGCAGTCGTTCCCCACTATTACACCACTTTCTATTTTGTATCAAAAAAAGGAAGGCATCTGCAAAAATGCAAACGCCTTCTTTTTTGGTTTTGCCATTTCGGTTCAATCACATTCGCCGGACGGAGGATCCATTGCAACACCAGACCCCACGGGAAGTCCCATAACGGGATACCCCTGCGCGTCAAACTCCACCTTTTGCAAATGGAAATACCGCGCGGTAGCACTAACCGTTTCATTGTGCTCCTTCATGCCGTGATACGCGCACCAGACTTCATTTCCATCGGGGGAATAGAAGAACGATGCATGTCCCGGTCCATACACACCGTTGCCATACGTAAAGATGGGACGGTCATGCTTTTTCCAGGAGGCGGCGTCACACAGGTCTCCGCCCACGTATTCCAAAACGCCCAAGCAATAATGATCGCTCCAGCAACCGTTGCCGGAATAGATGATAAACAACCGCTCCCCACGACGCAGGAAGAATGCCCCTTCGTTGATTGCGGCGCGCCCCACGTATGGAGGAACAAGCTCCCAATCGTACTCGGCTTTGGCAATCACTGCGCGTTTTGGGCCAAACGTATACGGATTAACAAGCTCCTGAATGGTCAAAATCTGTTGCCCGTCCACCTCTGAATAGCAGATGTACTGCTTGCCATCAGTATGAGTGTAAACCGTGGGATCGATAGAAAAAACGTCGGGGCTTGGCTGACATTTGAAGTGCCATTCGCCAAAAGGATCTTCGCTCTCGGCTTCCATGATAAACAGTCGCTTTTCTCCGCGCTCTTGTTGCTTTCTGCCACTGGTGTAAATATACCACTTGCCGTTGATGCCCTTGTGCATTTCGGGTGCCCAAATATCTCCCCAAATGCCGTCACGCTCACCGTTTGGCGTATAGATGACCTTAGAGTCACCTCCGCGCACGATATCGTTTGCATAACGGCTACGGAAGATCTCAAGAACGCTGCCTCTGGTAAAGAGCGCGTAGTAATATCCCGTAACGGGATCGTAGGTCATAAACGGATCGGGAGATTCAAATTCGCCAACGGGATTATAAACTTGTTTCATAACGTTCCTCCATGATCACGCGTAATTACGCTGTCGTTTAAAAGCGGTATGTGCGGCGAGGGGCTCTGTGGCGGCGGATACTGCGAGGAACCTCATTCTGCCTTTCGGTCTCGGCAAGAATCTTCTTCAACAGATCCTCTGCCGTGGGATTTGCCTCGCGCTCAAGTCTTGCCTTTTCAGCCTCCTCAGCTTCCTTCTTAGCTGCTTCCTCTTCAGCCAGGCGTTTCTTTTCTGCAAGGTAAGCGGCAACCGCCTCCTTATCACGCAGCTTAATGCCGTGTGCGCGCAATTCCTTGCGCTCTTCTTTGGTGGGCTTGCCTGCGGTCAGCTTGTCCTCCAGCGCTTCCTGACCTTCACGCAATTCATTAATGATCTTGACCAGGGTAAAGAGAACAAAAGCAACCAGGAAGAAATTGATCACAGCGTTAATAAAGGAACCCCAATCAATGTAGATGGACTGCGTCAGATCGGGAACCATTTCGGTCCCGATAACGTTACCGTCGGCATCCAGAATATCGGCAGACATTTCGACCTTGGTCAAAAACGTGTAGACCTCGGAAAGAGAGTCCTTACCAAAGATCAGGGCGAGCAACCAGTTGATGACAGGCTTAAGAATGAAGTTACTGAGTCCGTTGACAATGGCAGTAAAGGAACTACCGACAATGACACCGACGGACATATCAACCACGTTCCCGCGAGTAACAAACTTTTTGAATTCAGGAAAAAAGTTTTTCATACAAAAACTCCTTTTCGTCATTTTTTGTCCTTTTTTAACAGACACGTTCATTATACTCTTTTTTTCAAACCTTGTCAACAGGGATTACAAAAAAAGTGGCGGGGTTTTCGTGATACAAAAAAGGAAGCGCCTTGTCCGAAAGCGTTTACCGCACGTACAAGGCGTTCCCTCTTTATAGGAAACGAATATTACTTTTGCTTAGGTTTTTTGATTCTGTTAAGCTGCTTGTTGAGCTTGAGGAGCTCTTCCTTGGTAAAGGAGATGTTCATCATACCCATCATGCTGGAAAGGCGCAATACGGTAAAGCCGCCCATCATTTCCATCAAGCCGCCGTCCGCCTTGAGATCCACCTCAAAGCCACCGGATTTCTTATCCTCGCTCTTGCCCTTCTTGTTGGCGTTCATCTTCTTTTTCAGCTTCAAGCCAAGACCGAGGAACCAAAGCTTACCTCTCTTGGATTTCATGATGTCGGAGATCTTATCGTTGAGTGAGAATCTGCCCTCGACCTCGACTACGTCAAACCAGTTCAGAACCGCGCCAACCTCACGAAGCACGTAGTCCATGTTTCTCTCTGCAACCTTGCGGATCTTACCCTCGTCGGTAAGCTCGCCCGCCTTTGCAACGATCACGCTCTCGCCTACGTTGGGAACGTCAAAATAGAAGAAGTGATCGGGGGCGGTCTTTTTGCCAAGGCTCTCGCCGTTGACAAACAGCTCTACCTCGGGGAGATTGGAGTAAACGGTCACCTTGGTCACGTCCTCCACGCGGTCGATATAGCGCTTTCCGCACAGATGTACGAAGGGATCGTCAGAGAGCCATGCCTTGTATGCATAGAACGCGTCCTTTTTGTACTTGCGATCCATGGTGATCAAGCCCTTGTGATTTTGTCCGTTTTCGCCGCCCTCTGCTCTTGCATCGGCACCAAAGTCAAACATGTTCCACACATGGGTTGCCCAGATGTACTTACGGCTGAACAGTTGCTTGATCAACTCCTCGTGATAGAAAGCCTGATATTCCTCGGTGTAGTCACCCTGCTTGGGATCGCTGGTGTGCCAATTGAGAGCTTCACAGCCGTATTCGCTGATACCGATCGGAATATTGGGGTGCGTTTCGTGGAACTTATCGAACCAGGGACCGTTCATGCTCGTATCTCCGCCGTACCAGCCAAAGTAGTGATTGTAAGAAACGAGATCGGGAATTTGGATGTAGGGATCGTCCATCTTGCACATCGAAACTGCCGCAATGGTGGTGAGTCTGGTCTGATCCATCTCGTGAACGAGGTCGTTGAGGATGCGATGGTTCTCCAACAGATCCTCATCGGAGCCGCCGATGGAGATCTCGTTGGAAAGTCCCCATACGCAGATGGATGCGTGGTTGTAGTTCTGCGTGATCAGCTCCTTCATCTGAGAGATGGTGTTCTCGCGTCCGCCGGGCATGTGCTTGGAGATATAAGGAATCTCCGCCCAGATAACAAGGCCCTTTTCGTCACACAGGTCGTAGAAATACTGATCATGCTGATAGTGTGCCAAGCGAATGGTAGTAGCCCCCACCTCGCAGATCAGCTCGATATCCTCGGCGTGATGCTCGGGGAGCAATGCGTTACCAATGCCAAGTCTGTCCTGGTGACGGGAAACACCGCGCAGGGGGTATTCCTCGCCGTTGAGGATAAAGCCGTTGTTGGGATCCACCTTGAAGGAACGGCATCCAAAACGATTGCATACGTTATCCAGTACCTCGCCGTTTTCAACGATCTCTACCTCACAGCAGTACAGGTAAGGATCACGGCGACCGTGCCACAGGTGTACGTTTTTGATATTGAAGCAAGCCTTGGTATCGGTGCTTTCGATCTTATCAAGCTCGTTTTCTTCCTTGTCGTAAATGGTGTAGACCAGCTTTTGATTTGCGCCAAGGTTCTTTACAAACACCTCAACCTCAACCTTTGCATCCTTCCCTTCGATCGCAGGAGTGATCATCAGTCCGTTGCCGCCGTAATAGTCCAAATCAAAGTGTGCCTTGTTGACTGCGATCAGGTTGACGTCACGGTAAAGACCTCCGTAGAAGGTAAAGTCTGCCATCTGCGGATATACGGTATCGTTGGGCGCATTGTCCACCACAATTGCGATATCGGTGGAATCGGTCAGCTTTTCGGTCAGGTCCACGCGCCAGGTGGAGTATCCACCGTCATGGTGCGCCAGCTTTTCGCCGCTCACGTAAACGTCAGCCGAGGAGTTCGCACCGCGGATCTCAAGATAGTAAAGATCTGCTGCGGGAAGCTCGCTCTTATTCAGCGTTTTGACATAAAGGCAGGAACCGCGGAAATAGTCGTTACCGCCATCCTGACCGTCGGTTGCGTTCCAGGAGTGCGGGAGGTTGACGGTTTCGCCCTCGCGCAGATTAACGTCGGTAGTGTTTTTAACAAACAGCCAATTTTTGTTGAGATTGATAATGTTTCTCACTGTATTTATTTTCCTTTCTGAAGGTATGATTGCATTATAACAAGTTTTATGAACTCAATATAAACCCTAAACAAGGCGCCCGACAGTAATAGGAGTCGGGCGCCTTACAGTCGAAGAATTAAGCGAGGTTATCGCTATCCTCAGCGGTGGTGTAGGTCAGCACGTCGTCTGCCTCAACGTCACGCTTCAAATCGGCGTTCATCTTGGCAAGAGTCTTCTTATCCAGGTTGTAAACCAGACCCAAACCGATGAACTGCATAATTGCAGCAACAAGGAACAAAATTGCTACGAGCGTGCGAAGCTCAACTGCGAACTCCCAGGAAAGCAGATTTACGTCGATGTATTCTGCGCCCGTCTTGGGATCGATTGCATTATTGACGTAACCCATGCTCTGCATGATGACGAGAGCAACTGCAGGACCGATGCCCTGTGCCAGCTTACGGAAGAAAGAGTGCAAAGAGTAAACAACGCCCTCTTCTCTCTTACCGGTCTTCCACTCGTTGTAGTCGATTGCGTCACCCATCATAGCCCAGGATACGGTAGAGTAGATACCAAGACCAAGGCTGTAAACGAGCTGGCAGATGATATAGATTATCAAATCGAGGCCGGTGTTGTCGGGAGTAATAATAAACAGACCTGCGCCGCCGATGATGGAGCAGATGGAGCCGACAACTGCAAGCTCCTTTTTACCGTACTTGGTAACCATCTTACGTGCCAAAGGTGTAAAGAGAACGATCGGGATCATTGCAAAGAGCTGAACGATACCGGAGATTTCAGTGTTCTTGAAGTAGATCTGGAAGGTAACGGAAACTGCCGTAGCCGCGCCCTGCATACCGATGAACATACCCATAGCGGCAAGCGTTGCACCTACTGCGGGACGGTTCTTTACAAAGTTGCCAAGTGCCTGGAATACGTTGAACTTGGGTTGATCCTCATTGAGCTTGGTTTCCACGTCAACACGGATCTCGGTGTTTCTGATCATGAATTGGAAGCAGATGAATCCGAGCACGCCCATAACAAGAGCTGCAACGAATACCATCGTACCGTTAAGGGACTCATCCTCGTTGTAAATGAGGAACGGAAGGATAACCATGGGGAGCATGTTACCCACCATAGAACCGATGGAACGCCATGCAGAAAGAGAAGCTCTGTCTGCGGGGTCATTGGAAATCAAAGAAAGGAGAGAGCCGTAAGGAACGTTTGCAATGGTATAGAATGCGTCCCAAACAACGTAGCCTGCGATAAAGATAATGAACTTAGCCCAAACAGGAGCGCCGGGGAAAGGCAGGAAGCAGCATGCGCCACCTATGATCAAACCAATCGAGCCGATCCAGATGTACTGCAAAAACTTGTTTCTCTTGTACTTACGTCTGTCAGCGTCGATCATAGAACCGATCAAAGGGTCGTTGATCGCGTCCCAAACCTGGACGATGATGAGAAGCAAAGAATACCATGCGCTCATACCCATGACCTGCGTCCAGAAGAGTGCCATCGTACCCTTCAGAGCAAAGCTCATGTTACAGCCAAGGTCGCCTGCAGCGTAAGCCACACTGTCTCTGATGCCAAACTTACGGTTTCCGTTTGCATCAAGCTGGGGTGCTTTTTTCATAACTTGTTTCCTCTTTTCTTATTTTTTATTGGGGGAACATGCAAAACACGGCATTACCGTTCCACGCCGCATTTTCGCTACCCTTAGTATAAATCTTTTTCGACAATCGCGTGAGTATTTTTTTGCTGTGTTTTTGTATTTTTTTAATATTTTTCGGCATTTTTGTGTTGTAAATATAAACATTATATGTTATAATAATAAAAAACGCAAAAAAATGTGAAAACTTGAAAGGAATGCGGCTATGCCTTACACCAACGAGCTTACTTTTTTATGCGAGATCTTTAAAAAATGCAGACTACATGCCTTTGTGGCTACACCTGAGACCTTTTCGGAAAGGATAAAACAAATCAACGGGCAATTTTCTTTCGAGCGTGAGATCAACGCCCACAGATTTTTGCACCACTTCCCCACTGATCTTGAGCCTGCTACGCTGTATAAATTGACCGATAAGCTGAACCTGTGCTATCTTTATCTCCTCCTACCCGAAGCCAAGGTCGAGCAAACCGTGCTTTTTATCGGTCCTTACCACACCGGCACACCCACCCATGAACAAATGCTGGAGCTTGGTGAGCAATACGGCATTTCTCCACAAAGACAGCGCTACTTTGAGGAATATTACACCGGTTTTCCTACGCTTCAAGCGGACTCCCATCTTTTCACCATGCTCAACACCTTTTGCGAACGAATTTGGAAGCGCCCATCCTTTGCCATCATCGACATCAATCAAAGAGATAAGATCCCCGTATCCCCCATTGATATTTCGATGAAGGAAGATACCTTTGACGACGTGTTGGTCAACATGAAGGCAATGGAACAGCGATATGCCTTTGAAAACGAGATCATCCGTGCGGTGGAGCTGGGGCAGCTCCACAAGGAAAACCGTTTATTTTCCTCCTTTTCCAGTCAGCTTTTTGAAAAGCGAACTCCCGACGAGCTACGAAATGCAAAAAACTACAGCATCATTATGAATACACTTTTGCGTAAGGCGGCAGAAAGAGGCGGCGTGCATCCGCTGTATCTGGACCGCGTCTCCTCCCGTTTTGCGTTCCGGATCGAGCAGCTCTCCATGCTCTCCGAAAATGCTGATCTGATGTGCGAAATGTTCCGTGCGTATTGCCGCTTGGTTCGAAAGCATTCCATTAAAAACTTTTCCCCTCCTGTGCAAAAAACCATTCTGTTCATTGACTCCGACCTTTCGGCAAATCTTTCCCCCAATCTGCTTGCCGAACGTCAAGGAATCAGCCTGGGATACCTTTCCACCATTTTCAAAAAGGAAACGGGGAAAACGATCTCGGAGTATATCCGAGAAAAGCGCATCAAGCATGCCGCCCACCTATTAAAAACCACTCATTTGCAAATCCAAACAGTCGCCCTGCATTGTGGAATTATGGACGTGCAGTACTTTTCCAAGATCTTTAAAAAAGAGACCGGTAAAACGCCAAAGGAATACCGTGAAACCACGTAGATCACATTCAACAAACAAAAAAGCTTCCTTGCGTAGCGTACCTGCCATAGAGCAGGTACGCATCGATATAAATCCGCTAATGCGGATTTTCGATATACGCTAACGCGTTCGATATGTGCTGTCGCACTCGATATGCTCACTGCGTGAGCGCGGATTTATATCATATCGAGTTTGAGCGTAGCGAAAACATATCGAATTTGCTGCAAGGCAAATATATCGAGC
>JAFTKJ010000087.1 GCA_017453305.1 Clostridia bacterium | reverse complement strand
ATTCCTTCGCACGCCGCTGGTGAGCAAGCTCCCCGACGGCTTTGCTTGGAATGCGACCCTTATTCTGCGGCATTGCCTCAGAGCAAGATGGAGTCGGTCTTGATGGTCAACCAATAGAAAAAGGGGAACACGGTGGACCATCAAGGATTTTGCCGCTACGCGTCAATATTCCTTCGCACTCCGCTGGTGAGCAAGCTCCCCGACGGCTTAGCTTGGAATGCGAACCTTATTCTGCGGCGTTGCCGCAGAGCAAGATGGAGTTGGGCTTGATGTCCACCAAAAGAAGAGGGCGATGCACTTGCATCGCCCTCTTCTTTTGGTGGACCATCAAGGACTCGAACCTTGGACCGACCGGTTATGAGCCGGTGGCTCTAACCAACTGAGCTAATGGTCCGTTGGTCTCTTAATATTATACCTTATCTTATCAGAAAAGTCAAGGGCTTTTTTTCTTTTCTGTCTCTTTTTTTGTGCCTTTTACTATTTTTTTCACCCTTACATGCTTCGCTTGTATTCGACACTCCTTTTGTGTTATCATTAGGACAACCCTACATCGAAAGGAGAAAAAATATGAAAAAAGTAATTGCTACGTGCTTGCTCACATCCTTGCTCTTGTGTGGTTGCGCCGACGGTTTGGGTGGGGAAGAGGAGGAGAGCTCCACAACCTCTACCAATCAAATTCCGTCCGGAGATCAAATCGCATTGGACGCAGCAGAGGCACGTGCGGCGTATTACCAAAAGCTGGTGTCTGAGCTCCAAAGAGAGATCCTCACCATCAAAATGCAACACGAGGATCAGGTTGCGGAATACGAATCGCGCATTGAAGAGCTGGAGGCGGAGCGATCTCCGTCGCAGGAATCCACCACTGCCGATTTCCGCTATACGATCAAGGACGGGAAAGCTACTTTGATTGCCTACGTGGGGAAGAAGAAGCAGGTAGAAATTCCTGCAACGCTTGGTAACCGTCCACTGACCCAAATTGCCGACCGCGCCTTTGAAAACAATCTAAACGTGGAAAGCATTGTCATTCCCGAGGGGGTGGAGTACGTTGGTTGGTTCGCCTTTTCCGGTTGTATCTCTCTGAAAAGCATCACCGTTCCCAAAAGTGTCAGCAAGATCGAATACGGCTGTTTTGAAAATTGTCCGTCCACACTCGGCTTTTACTGCGCACCCGATTCCTATGTCGCGCAGTACGCACAAAGCTACGGATACACGGTGGTCAAATAAAAAATATGCGTGGAGGCACATGGCTCCACGCATATTTTTATAGAATCAAAAGCGAAACAAGTGTCAAAACTGCGGCAAATCCTACGTTATAGATGGAAAAATCACGCAGATACGCTCCGGCACGTCCGGGATTGTGAAGGGTGTATTCGCGGAAGGAGATCAAGCTTGCAAGAGAAGCAATCAGTGTTCCCGTGCCGCCAATGTTCACACCCAAAAGCAGGGCAGGATAGTTGGTCGTAAATTGGGAGAGCAAAATTGCGGAGGGCACGTTGCTGATGACCTGGCAAGAAAGAATAGAAAAGATGAGTGTATTCTGCTCCAACAAGGAGGAGAACAAATTGCTCACCGCAGGGATTCTTGCCATATTTCCTGCGAAGATAAAGAAGCAGAAAAAGGTTCCAAGGAGTGCGTAGTCTACCTGCTTGAGCGCCTTGCGGTCCAACAGAAGCAGTGCCGCAGGGATTACGATCAAGCCAATCCAATAGGGAATGATGCGGAACACGATGATGATCGAGAATGCAAACAGCAGCAGATAAAGTACTGTGCGATTGATGGGAAGGCGATCGGTGCAGGTCTCCAATACGCAGATCTTTTCGCGTGGCAAAAATAAACAGCATACGGTAATCAGCGCAATCGCCGTCAAAAAGGGGATCAGCATAATTTGCATGAATTCCAAGGTAGGAATGTTAAATTTGCTGTAGAGATACAAATTTTGCGGATTGCCGAACGGGGTGAGCATACCACCAAGGTTTGCGGCAATGTTCTGCATAATGAACACAAACGCCATGTGCTTTTGCTGACCCGTAGAGGTGAGCACAAAATAACCGAGCGGCAAAAAGGTCAAAAGCGCCATGTCGTTGCTGATAAGCATGGACCCGATAAAGGTGATGTAGACCAAAGCGAGGACGGCAACGCGCAAGTTTCCGGTGCATTCCACAATCTTGCGTGCCAGAATGGTAAAGAATTGAATATTTTTGAGCGCGCATATGACCGCCAAAGTGCAAAACAGACATGTCAGCGTTTTCCAATCAAAGTAATCGGCGTACGCGTTGTCGGGAGGGACAATAAGCGAGGTGATGATGGCGGCGGCTATTGCCACACACAAAACAACGTTTTGCTTGATCCAATGCAAAAGCTTCAACAAATGTCGATGCGATTCCAGACTGAAATGGTGGTGCTTGTGATGCGTCATACGGGTGCTCCTTTCCTCTTTTTTACGGCATTTTTTCAAAACCGCAACGAGAGATATTATACTCCGTTTTTTCCAAAAAGTCAATAGGATTTTTAATATTTTTGGAAGAAAAAAAGGAGAGGGTATCTCAAACTTGCATTTGAGACCCCCTCTAAGTGGACTATTAAATTCGAATGCACCCACCCAATGGGAGGGAATAGATATAGATCTCGTCGGGGGCGCGTCCAAACAGCTCGTGCACCGCCTGTGCATATGCCGCGAGCTGATTGCCGTGTGCCGCGCGCATGCGCTTTTGCAGCAGCTTCAGATCCTTTCGTTCAGCGTCGCTGATGTGGTCTGTCTTGTAGTCCACCAAAATCAAGCGATCGTCCTCCATTGTCAGCAAAAGGTCGATTGAGCCCTGTACAAACAGCTTTTGATCTTCAAGGCGCGCTTTCAATTCCTCGCTTTTTGTCAAGGAGGACATAGGAACCAAAATACCAAACTTTTGCTCCCGTCGGATCTGCTTTGCCTGCGAAATCAGGTGCATCAGATCACTGCATCTCAGCGCGTTCAAATGCCCTTTGTGAAGAATGCTTGCTGCTCCTTGCGAGAGGAACCCTTCCTCGGTCAGGCGTGCGGCTTCCTCTTCTACAGTGCGAGTGGCAAGAGCGCGAAAGTCGCAGAATTCCAAAAAAGCGTGTGTTGCGGTCCCTACGTCGGTCGCACTCGGCTTTTGCTGTGCTTGCAAAAGATGCTCAAAAGGCTCGGTTGCCGATTGCATCAGCTCAATTTGCGCTTCAATTCCAGCATCATCCGCTTCGTCGTTCAAGCGATCCAAAAGATCGTCGCAAAGCTTGGAAGCCGCCGCTTTTGTAGGAAGACCTTGTAAAAAATCAAGCGGATACTGCAGTTGTTTTTGCGCGGCGGCAGTTTCGGCATACCGTTTCGATGCGTTGTCAATCGCAGCATTGGAGGAGGTCTGCTCGGGAAGCGCAGAGTAGGGAATGCCTTCCTCTGCTTCTCCTATGGCAACGTGCAGAACCTTGCAGGGAATCTCCTCTGCGGCTCGTTCGTCTTGTGCAACGGAGGCAAGGATCCATGCAAGCATATTCGATGCGGAAAGGATGGAGGCGCGATTACCGCGGCGGATCAGGGAGGCGGAGCTTATTGCGTTTTCCCACTTGCCGCGCAGTGTGCCGCTGACGTACATCCGCTCTCTGGCGCGCGTCAGCGCAACGTAAAGGGTGCGAATGCTTTCCTCCGTTTGCTCGGCGTCAATTTTGAGCTTGAGTGCTGATCGTAGAATGCTGTCCTCCAAATTTCCCGTTACCGGGTTGTAAAGTCGGGAGGCGCATCCAACGTCGCGATGGTAGAGCAAATTTTGCTTGGTGTCATCCTTGTTGAACTGAGAGCCGATCGAGGACAAAAAGACCACGGGGAACTCCAAGCCTTTGGAGTGATGCACCGTCATAATGGTAACGGCGTTTTCCTCCTTGCTAAAGCCGCCTGCGGAAATGCTTCCGCCTTCCAGTAGCTTGAAAAGGTGTGACAAAAAGCCGTAAAGACCGCAAAATGCCGTTTTTTGGTAGATGCGGGCTTGCTCGTAAAGAAAGAGGAATGCGGGGGATTTTGCATACGGTGCCAGGCTCTCGTCACGGTAGAGCAGACGCAAAAAGCGGTCGGCAGGCTGGGTGACGGAAATCTTGCGCATCTGCTCCAATTTGGAAAGCAGAGTGGCGCATTTTTCGGTCAAAGGATGTCCCTTGATTGCAAGCGTCGCCTGCATCGCGTCGTAAAGGGAAACACCTATGTCCGCATTTTGGCGGATCTCGGTCAATTCCTCCAAGGTAAAGCCCCCGAATTCGGAGAGCAAAAACTCGGAAAAGGGGATATCGCGATAGGGGTTGTCAATGCTTTTGAGAAGATTGAGAAGGTCGAAGAGCAGGGGCTCCTGCGTCAGGTCCGAGGCGGCGGCTGAGGCAACGGGAATGGAAAGCTTGTTCAATTCCTCGGTGTATGCCGCGCCGTGTGATTTGTTACGAACGAGGATCGCAATGTCGCAGGGACGAATGGAATCTCCGTTGTCCAATTGTTCCTCGCGCAAAAGGCGTGAGATCTCTGCTGCGACCCAAACGGCTTCCTCGCGCGGTGTTTCGTCCTCCTCTTCGTCGCTATGCGCCCGTGGCAGTGCATCAAATACCGCCAGTGTCACGGGAACGGGATGGTTTGGTGCGAGCGGATCCGGCATTTGCTTGGAGCAGACCAGATCGTCCTGCGGTCGGTATCCTACGCTATTTTCACAGCTCGAGAATAAAAATGAGCAAACCCGATTGGCAAATCGAATGACAGGTGCGTCACAGCGGAAATTTTCGGACATGAAAACGCAATTTTCTTCCGCATCCTCAGCACCTGCGTCGGTATGGAGGGGCATGCGTCGACGGTAATTTGCAAAAATGGAGGGCTCACTGCCGCGAAAGCCGTAAATACTTTGCTTGATGTCTCCTACCATAAAGCGACGGTTTTTGCCGATCAGGGCAAAAATACGATCCTGCAAAAAGTCAACGTCCTGGTACTCGTCAATATAAACGGCGTCATACTGCGCGGCAAGCTCTTCGGCAAAGGGGGTAGGGGTACCATCCGCGTTGCTCAACAGATGATAGAGCATCGAGCGGACGTCGTCAAACTCCAAAATGCCGCGCTCCAGCTTTTCGGAAATCATGCGCACTTGATATTCCTTGTAAAAGACGTACAAGGTATGGGCAAGCGATGCGGTTTTCTGCATTTGCAAGGTGATCTCCTGCGCAGTTGGGAGTAGGAGTGGTTGTACCTTTTCAGTTACCGTTTTCTTGAATTTATCGCGCCACGTTTGGTAGAAAAGAACCTCGTCCGTTTTGTTTTTTACGGTGGGGAAGCGTCCTTTGACAAAGGAAAGTCCAACCTCACGTACACGCTCATATCCGTCATTTAACAGTGCTGTTTGCATGGCGACGCAGTATTGAAGATCGGATGCCACAATACCGCTGCAGGCGGCGTTCATGTCGGGAGCGCTCTCCAGATGTGCTTGTGTTTGCTCCAGCGTTTGCAGGTATCCGTCAAACAGATCCAAAAGATATTCCTTTACCGCGCATCCATAGGAGGTGGAAAGAAAATCCTTTTCGGCATCCTGCTCTAAGCGTTGGGCGCACTTGCCAAGGCTTTCAATCCCGTCGGGATCGGAGGAGAACTTGTTGAAAAAGTCTTCCAATATCGAATTGAGCTTTCCGTCACTGCGCCCTGACATCAAGTGATCCATCGCTTGCGCAAATGCATTGCTCTCCAGGCCGGAAAACAGTCCGCTACCTTCTTCGTTGGTGGTATTGCGACGATAGAATTCTTCAATCAAGCCGTCCATCGTATCGGTGGCAATGGGGCGCACCTCGGAGGTATCCGCCATGCGGAAGGAGGCGGGAAGGGAGAGCTGCTCAAAGTTTGCTCGTACAGCCTTTTGGAAAAAGGAGTCGATGGTAGAGATTTGCGCACTGCCAAGCAAAAAGAGCTGGCGGGAAAGATGCTTGTTGCCGGGATCCTTCGCCATGGCTTTGGTCAAGGCATCTGCAATTCTCCCTTTCAATTCTGCTGCTGCGGCACGGGTAAAGGTAACCACCAGGAGCCTGGAAAGATCTGCCGGGTTTTGCGGATCGGTCAGGCTTCGTATGATCCGCTCGGTCAGAACGCTGGTTTTTCCGGAGCCTGCGGCGGCGGAGACCAACAGCGTTTTGTCGCGCAGGTTCATTGCGGCTTCCTGCGCATGTGTCCAACTTCTTCCCATGAAGTACTCCTTTCTTAGCGGTGATATGCGCGGTTACAATCCGCGCGAACGGGACAAAACGTGCACGCTTCCTCCGAGGGGGTCTTTTTAGCTTCCCCTGCAAGTATGCGCTCGGCAACTTCACAGACTGCCTTTTGCATTTCCTCATGCAGGGCTTGAATCTCCTCGGCGCTTTGTGCCGTTAATTTTTTGGTATAGCTTTGCGGAAGAGAACCGTCGGTGGCACGAACGATTTCCTCTTGTGAGAGGTAAAATCCGCTTCGTTTGATTTCTGTTACCCCCTTTTCGGTGGAGGCAAAGAGATATTGCGCTCCCGCGGCGCTCGCATCGGGGAGGGCACCTCGCACGGCAAAGAGGTAAAGGATGAGCTGGATATCCATTCCGGAGCGGATCTCGTCCAGTGAGAAGGTGTGCTTTCCGGATTTATAATCCACTACGCGGAAATAGAGCTTGTCCTCGCTTTGATAGAGATCTACGCGGTCGATCTTTCCGTTAAGCAAAACGGTAGATCCATCCGTCAAGGTCAGCTTTACGGCAGGGAGTGCATTTTCGCTTCCGGGGGCGCCTCCGATTACTTGTTCAAAATGCGAGGGAACAAACAAGGAGGTTCTGATCTCAGCCAAAATTTCTGCCAGCATGGTCAAGGCGAGCTTACGCAAACGCGCAAAGAGATGCATCAGACGCATATCCATCAAATCTGCGGAAAAGGGACAGATCTGTCCGACGTAATCCGCGATGATCGCATCTGCCAGCGTCTCGGTTTCTTCCTCTGTGGGAAGTGTTAACGTACCGTCCTTTTGCAGAGCGGAGGTCAAAAAGTGTTCAAATACGTAGTGCAAAAAGGTTCCGTCATCGGCGTAATTGGGGGCGGAGTCCTTTTTTTCACGCAATTGCAGACGGTAAGTGCTGTAATAGCGATAAGGGCAAAGCACAAATGCCTGAATTTTGGATTGTGACAGTCGAAGTGTTGTTGGGGTATTGGAAGCGGCGGCACAAAGCGGAACGGAAGCTTCTTTTCCGTTCTCATTTCCTTGCAATTGATCAATGGTCGAAAGATCCGGTGTCTCAGCTTTTTGATTTAGCAGAAATGCTACGCGATTGAACGCCAGGGAGGGGGTGCGCGCCGAGCCATCGGGTTGTCTTTGATGCGTCAGGAGCGAGAGATGCTCGGTCGGCTTGGTCATCGCACGGTAAACGTAAAGCAATTCCTCAGATGCGCGCGAACGTTGTCTGGAATGAAGAATTACGCCGCATGCCTCCAAAGATTCTTTGTCTGATTCGGTAAAAACGCCGTCGTCGGTCACAGCACGGGGGAACTCGCCTTCGCAAAGCCCTAACAAAAGGGTTGCGCGCACGTTTTCCACACGCAAGGTATCGGCAGATCCAATCATCACGCAGTCATGCGCATTCGGGACAGAGCCGAGGTCGGTGTTGGAGAAGACTAACGAAAGTGCGGTGATGAACTCATCCACCGAGATCTCCTCGTTTGGAAGCAGCTTGCACAGCGTGGTCAGAGTTTCGATAATGGTGCGGTAGAGGCGAATGCTTTCTCCTGCCTCACGTCGCTGACCCATGGAGATCTCTTCGCGTGCCTGGGCGGATAGTACCGCTGATACCTGCATTCCGGAAAGATAATCGTACAGCGCGTGACAACGATCCTCTAATCGACGGGAGGAGCGAAGTGCCGCAGAAAGCTCACGCAAAGGAGAGATCAGCTGTTCGCGAACACGGTTTGCCGCCTCCAGAATGGCGTCACCTCTTTGCGACCGCTCGGTTGTCAAGCCATCCGGGTTCATGCTCCAAAGCGGATCTGTAAATCGCGTGCCTCCGATGTGCCAGGTCTCGCAGTATTCCTCAAACATGGCGGCATCACGCAGATCAATGCCGCAAAGTCCTGTTTTTAGGAGTGTGAGGACGTCTGTTTTGCGATAATTGTGGCTGACTGCGCGCAAAGCGGAAAGGATCATGCGAAAGATCGGCTTTGAGGAAAGATCGGTCCGCTCAGAAAAAAAGTAGGGAATTCCGTAGCGATCCAAAGCGGCATCCAAAATGCCGCGATATGATTCTGCGTCTCTCATCACCACGGCAATGTCACCGTAGTGCATGCCTCCCTGTACCAATTCGCAAATTTGCAGAGCGGCAATTTCAGCCTCTTCATAGACGTTAGCGGCGATGCTTAAGCGTACGGCTCCGACGTCGGTAGGGGTGGGAATGGGGGAAGCGGAAAAATTCCAAATATTTTTTTCCAAAAAGGAGAGGGTGACAGATTTTTTCTCTGCCACGGGAAGAACCTCTCGTTCTACAGCGATGTCTGCCGTTGCCGCCAGCTTGGTCAAATGCTTTGCGGTCTCGGTCACACTTTCAAAGTGCTGAAGCTCCGAGTGAAAGCCGTCGGCACACAAGGATATGGTCACACAGCTTGCCTGCTTGCAGATTTCGGTAAGGACCGCGTATTCGGGTACGGTAAAGCTGGTAAAGGAATCGATATAAACGTTGCAGTTTTCAAAATAGTGATGATGATACAGCTTTTGTGCCATGCGCATCAGCTTGTCCGAGGGATCATTCCCAAAGCACTCCTCCAGCTTGGCGTGGTAAACGGCGTCGATCATGGCAACGTCCGCCAGCTTTTTTTGTAAAGGGGAGGACGCCTCCACCTGCAACGAAGCCGCCTCAAGCGCCTCGGCGTCAATGCCGTTACTGCGCATTTCCGCCACGGTCTGCAGCATCAAGGCGGTCAAGGTCGTATCACTTCCTGCATTTTTTCCATATTGATGCAGCATGGGAGAAAGGGTGCGCAACGTGTTCCACATCAAAAGAGCGCGCACCGATCCGCTTGCAGACTCCGCAGTTACACCGCCGTATTCCCGGAATACGTCGTCTGCCAGGCTTGAAAAGTTTACAACCTCAAAATAAAGACCTGCATTTTTGGGGAGCATTGCAGGCAGATCGCGTTCGCTGATGTAAGCTTGCTGCTCGGGAACCAGCAAAAAGCACCGAATACCGTTTTCTACGTCGGTGCGAATATTTTCAATCAACCTTGCGGTCTTTCCGGAGCCGGAGACTCCACAGATCAATTTTAACACGTTGGTTCTCCTTTCTCCATCAAGCCCAAATTACGGGCAATCGTTTGCTTTCCTCGCCAAGAATACGCCCGAGAGGTAAACTCTGCCTCGGTCATGGCATTCAGCGCCTCCGAGGTCAAATGAGGAAGGACTTGTTCTGTAAAAAAGGGAATGGGGGAATAGATCGTCCCTTCCCGAAGTGCACGTTGGTTGTGTGGGCAGGCGGCTTGACAGAGGTCGCATCCCCAAACGGAGCCAAGGTGCAGGATCTTTTCCTGCTCTTCCAAGGAAAGCGTTCCTTTTTTTTGTGTCAAAGCGGAAAGGCAATCGGATTTAACGATATTGGCAGGGCAGACGCGCTTGCACGCCATGCATCCTTCACAGGTCTTGATCTCGCCAATTTCACATGGGATGATCGCATCCGTGACGATCTCCCCCAAAAAGACGTAAGAGCCGTACTTTGGAGTCAGGATCAATCCATTCTTACCAATCACGCCAAGTCCTGCACTCGCCGCCGCATGGATCTCGTCAATGGGAGAATGATCCGTAAAGGCGACGAATTTTGCATTCGGAAAAGCCGTACGCAGTTGCGAAAGCACGGTTGCATAGAGGATTTGAAAAAACAGATGATAATCACGCGAGACGGCATACGCCGAAAGATTTCGGTCGGGGGCGTCACAAGCATGCGTGTAGTACGGAACCGCCATGATAAAAACAGTTCCGTCCGCAATGCCTTCTCGCTCCAAAAGATAGGGCTTGATTACCTTGCAGTCACGCAAAGGGAGTGGTGCGAAGGAATCAATGTGATTTTTTTTCAAAATTTCCGATAAAATTGCAAACATGTCTTTTTCTTTCCGTTGTTTTGTGTTATAATATATAAATAAGGTAATAGATGCTGATACCATTATATCAAATCATTTGAAAAAAAACAAGGTCTCTCGCAATTTTTCAAGCTTTTTTTATACCATCTTCAAGTACTTGTCACATTCAAACCTTATAATGGTAGCAGAATCCAATCGGGTTTTCAAAAAAAGTGGAGGTTTTGATAAATGAACAATCAAAATTCACAATTTGAGAACGGCAATTCCAATCGCGCAAATCAAGAAAATTCCTACAGTTACGTGTTTTCAAATGGCCCATCCCAACCGAAAAAGCAGGGAAAAAAGCCCTCATTTCCCATTCTCGCGCTGGTGGTCTGCATTTGCTTTTCCTTCGTTGCAGGTTTTGGCGGCGCGCTTTCGGCAATGATGATCTCAGGCTATACTACTAAAGTCGAGGAAGAGACAAGCGAGTTTACCGACGGCAAGGATCTGTTGCTGGATTCACCGGAATCCTCCCTGAACCGTACCGAGTCCGAAAAATCGGTTTACGGATCGGCGGGTGAAGAGGTGTTTGCTGTTTCAGAAGTTGTGCGTAAGGTGCAGGACGCAGTCGTCGTCATTGACGTCACAATCAACAATGGCTCGCACTTTGGAACACCGTCCGTCTCTTACGGAGCGGGAAGCGGCGTAATTATTTCCGAGGACGGTTATATTTTGACCTGCAATCACGTGGTTGACGGTGCTTCCTCCGTAAAGGTCACCTTGAACAACGATGAGGAGTACGCCGCTGTTTTGGTGGGAAGTGATGAAGCAAGTGATCTTGCTGTTTTAAAAATTACGCCTGATGAGGCACTGACCTACGTTGAGCAGGGCTGGAGCAGTGATCTTGTAGCGGGTGAGGCAGTTGTAGCCATCGGCAACCCCTTGGGCACTCTTGGCGGAAGCGTCACCACGGGTATCATCAGCGCCACCGAACGCAATATTACAATGGACGACGGGACCGAGATGACTCTGATCCAAACCGATACCGCCATCAACTCAGGCAACTCCGGTGGAGGTCTTTTTAACCTGGCGGGGGAGCTGATCGGCATTGTCAATGCTAAGTATTCTGCCAGCGGTGTAGAGGGGCTCGCCTTTGCGATCCCGATCGACTCCGCATACGTCGTGCAGGTCGACCTGATGAAATACGGCTACGTACGCGGTGTGGTGGATCACGGCTTGACTGTTTTGGATATTACAAACGAAAATTTGATGCAGTACCATTATTATTATGGCATCAGTGAGATCGGCGTTTACGTTGTGGAGTCCGAGTACGCAAGCGAATTGCAAAACAGTGACCGCATCGTTTCCGTCAATGGCACAACAGTATTGACCGAGGCGGAATTGAAGGCAGAGATCGGCAAATACAAGGTGGGAGACGAGATCACCATCGTAGCAGATCGAAAGGGAACAACCATTACGTGTAAGCTGACCCTGCAGGAATACGTTCCGGATAGAGTAAAGGATTATTTACAGTAAATTGAGTGACAAAGAAAGGACAGTTCTGTATGTATCATATTTTGGTTGTAGACGATGAGTCGAGAATTCGTTCCATTATCCGTAAGTACGCGGAATTTGAAGGTCATCAGGTCACCGAGGCGGCAGATGGCATGGAGGCTGTTCTGCTTTGCCGAAAAAACGAATACGATCTGATCATTATGGATATTATGATGCCGGAGCTGGATGGATTTTCCGCTTGCCGCGAGATTCGTAAGATCTCGCAAACGCCGATCATTATGCTTTCCGCACGCGGTGAGGAGTACGACCGTATCAACGGCTTTGAGGTGGGAATTGACGATTACGTTGTCAAGCCTTTCTCCCCAAAGGAGCTGATGCTCCGCGTGGATGCAATTATGAAGCGCGTAAAGAGCACTCCGCAGTCCTCCGTTCCCGGTGTTAAGCCCAATGTAATCGTGGAATTGGACAACGGTGGCTTGCGTGCCGATATGACCGCACGCCTTGTGTTTATTGACGGTGAGAGAATTGAAATGTCTCCCAAGGAATACGATCTCTTCTTCTATCTTCTTTCCAACCGCAACATCGCGCTCTCGCGTGAAAAACTACTTTCCGAGGTTTGGGGATATGATTTCTTCGGAGATGCTCGTACTTTGGATACGCACATCAAGCTGTTGCGCAAGAGTCTGGGAAAATACAGCCGATATATCGTTACCCTTCGCGGCGTTGGCTATCGCTTTGAAGAAGTATGATCAAGCGAAGCTGTAAAGTCAAGGCATCGGGCATCAGCATCCGCTGGAAGCTGGCGGCATACCTCGCGGTGTTCATTGCCATTGTTCTGATCGTTACCTGGGTATTTCAATTTTATCTTCTCAACAACTTTTATGAGATGATCAAACGACGGGAGCTGACGCAATCTTCGGCAACACTTGCCGAGCACGTGGAAGCGGAGGACCTTTCCATCCTGGCATATACCTATGCCTTGAATTGTACCATGGCGGTTGCAGTTTACCGCTTTGACGGAGACGTTTTGGTGCCTATTGTCAACGTGGATGCAACGGGACAGCAGGGAATTGCAATCTCTAACCATCAGCTTACAAAATACTATCACAAGGCAGAGGAAAACGGCGGTACTTATCTTGGAAAGTTCACCTTTGGCGGCTACGAGGTTGGAAATCAGCCGGCACCTCCGTTTGGAAACGATACACAAGATCCCAACCATGAGATTAAGGTTTCCCGTGCACGTCTGGTGCACTTGCAGCTTGTACAGGGGGCGTCGGAGGAGACCTATCTTATCGTTCTCAATGCAAGCGTTCAGCCGCTTGCCTCTACCGTACAAACTTTGAAAACACAATTTTTGTGGATTCTCTCCATCCTCTTGGTATGCGCGGCAGTCATGGTCCTTTTGTTGTACCGCCATATTTCCTCTCCCTTAATGCGCATGAACGAAGCGGCAAAGCAGTTGGCGCTTGGGCGTTATGACGTCGAGTTTTCGGGCTTAGGCTATCAGGAAACGCGAGAATTGGCGGATACCTTGAACTATGCCTCGCACGAGCTCTCTCGCCTGGACCGTTTACAAAAGGAATTGATTGCAAACATTTCGCACGATCTTCGCACCCCCTTGACCATGATTAAGGGGTACAGCGAGGTCATGCGTGACATTCCGGGGGAGAACACGGCAGAAAATATGCAGGTCGTCATTGATGAGACTACTCGCTTATCCGAATTGGTCAACGATTTGCTGGATCTTTCCAAAATTCAGTCCGGCACACGCAAGCCGGAGCCCGAACGCTTTGACCTGACCCTTGCCGTAGAAGAAATTATGAAGCGCTATGACACGTTTGTGCGTCACAAGGGCTATCACATCACTTTTGTGGCGGACTGCAATGTCGAAATATACGCAGACCATGGAATGATCCTGCAGGTGCTGTATAACCTGATCAATAATGCAGTCAACTATACGGGTGCGGATTTGAGCGTCATTGTAACGCAAACGGTGCGCGACAATCGCGTACGCATCAGTGTCACCGATACGGGAGACGGTATTCCGCCGGAGCAGATGCCGCTGATTTGGGATCGGTATTATAAGATCGATAAGGTCCACCGCCGTGCTATGATCGGTACGGGCTTGGGACTTTCCATCGTCAAGGGCATCCTTGAATTGCATGATGCCGCATACGGTGTAGACAGTCGCGTTGGCGACGGTTCCACCTTCTGGTTTGAGCTTCCCACCGTGCCGGCGGAGGAGTCGACCACAGATTTTCACCATACGGAGGAATGACTTTTTGAACGCTACAATTGTTTCCAAGCTTTCCTGTCCCATTTGCAAGTCAGCAATGCAGATGGACACGGACGGAAAGGTGTGCCGATGCAACGGTGCACGTACACATTGCTACGACGTAGCGCGAAGCGGATACTTGAATTTAACCTTGCCCGGTGGTGGCGAGGGAGACTCCAAGGCGGCTGTGCAGGCGCGAAAAAGCTTTTTGGGCGCGGGCTACTATGCGCCGCTTTGTGACGTGCTGGACGAAATGCTTTCATCCTGCAATGCCAAAAGTGTGCTGGATGCAGGCAGCGGAGAAGGGTATTATACGAACCGCCTGGCATCGGGGCGTGACGTTTTAGGCGTTGATCTTTCTCGAGCAGGTGTGGATGCCGCCGCAAAATATGCAAAACAAACCGGTAGCGGTGCGGCTTTTGCTGTGGGGAGCATTTTTTCGCTTCCCGTGGCGGATGAGAGCTTTGATGCACTCATCAATTTGTTCGCCCCCTGCGCAGAGTCCGAATTTTTACGGGTACTGAAGCCCATGGGCAATCTGCTGGTTGTTGGTGCAGGGGAGCGCCATCTGTTTGGATTGAAGGAGATCCTTTACGAAAATCCTTATCTCAATCCCGGCAGGGCGGATCTTCCCACCGACATGAAGCAAATAGATCGCCGCAGGCTGACTTATCGCATCGAGGTAGAAGGACGCGAGCAGATCGAGGCTTTGTTTTCTATGACCCCTTACTATTGGCGCACGTCCGAATCGGATCGCGCAAAATTGGAAGCAATTGATCGCCTGAAAACCGAAGTAGACTTTGATATATTTCTTTACAGAAAGGGACAGTGACCATGAAAATTTCCGTATGTATTCCCATGTATAACGAAAATCGCGTGATTGCCGAGACGGCTCGCACGCTCTCCGCATACATGCAGGCGAATTTTGAGGACTATGAGATTGTATTTTGCAGTGACGGTAGCACCGACGGCTGTGATGAGACTGTTCGTGCTTTGAATCTTCCGTCGGTCAAAGTGATTGGATACGTCCAAAATCAAGGCAAAGGACATGCCGTGCGCACGGCAATGCTGGCGGCAGAGGGGGACATCCGCATGTTTACGGATGCAGACCTTGCCTACGGCACTGACGTGATCAAGCAGGTAGCCGACGCCTTTGCTCAAAAGCCGGAGGCAGATCTTGTCATTGGTTCACGAAATCTCAGCAAAGATGGCTACGAGGGCTATACCTTTTTGAGAAAGCTGATGAGCAAGGTGTACATTCGCGTTTTGTGTATCGCAGGCGGCTTCCGTTTGTCCGATTCGCAATGTGGCTGTAAGGCGTTTCGAGGAACTGCGGCAGAAAAGATTTTTTCGCGCTGTGAGGTCAACGGTTTTGCCTTTGATTTTGAGGCAATCCTTTGGGCTGTAAAAATGAAGATGCACATTGCCGAGATTCCCGTGCACGTCATCAACCACGGGGAGTCCAAGGTGCGCATTGTACGCGATACCATCCGTATGCTGCGCGACCTGCGCAAGATGAAAAAGCGCATCAAAAAGGCAACGATTGACCAATGAGATACATCGAATAAAACTGTAAAATCCGTCCCACGTTGCAAGACGTGGGGCGGTTGCTTTTATCGAAGAATAGGAATAAGAAGAGACACTACAGTGTAGTACCTGCTTTTATTTGGTGAAGCGGACGATTGAATGTTCGAACCGCGATTATTTATATGCAGAAAACAAAGAAAAGCCCCGCGCGAGGCGGGGCAAAAAATCATTTCAATTGTTTCAAAATGGCTTTGAACTCATTGGTATCTCGGATAGCATCAAACTCTTTTTCCGCAAGCCAATTTTTCGGAATATTCAAGCAATAAATTCTTTGCCATATCGTTCTCCTTTCGCATCCAAATCACGGCGTAGCCGTGGATGGAATCCGCAACTCGTTGCGGAATGGAATTGCGACAAAGTCGCGTATGTAATCAAGCCGCAGGGAGACGCGTATACACGCTTGCGCGTGATGCCATACGCCTTCGGCGATTCCATACAATGCGCAAGCGCATTGATTCCATGCCAAGCCTGCGGCTTGGATAAAAAGATAACATCCGAACCAAAAAGGTTCGGATGTTATCTTTTTTGGTGACCCATCGGAGAGTCAGGAACTCAAACGTGCGCGTCAATGCGGCGATGCGCTATAGTCTGTGCGGGCGCACGTTCTGCAAGGCTACGCCTTGCGGAGTTCGACTTATGCTGTATAACAAAATAAAAGCAGGCACTCTAAGATAGTACCTGCTTTTATTTGGTGACCCATCGGAGAGTCAGGAACTCAAACGTGCGCATCAAAATAGTGTTGAGGCGAGGTATGTGTGAGCGCACGTTATGGCAAATTTCCGCAAGCGGAAATTTGCAGAGTTCAACTCAAAAAGGATCATAAGCAACAAGAAACAGACCCCACTTACGTGAAGTCTGCTTCTTGTTGTTGGTGACCCATCGGAGAGTCGAACTCCGGACACCATGATTAAAAGTCATGTGCTCTGCCATCTGAGCTAATGGGTCGTCTGCTTTTCGCTGACCATGATATTATACCACATTCTTTCTGATTTGTCAATACCTTTTTTGCATTTTTTATCAATTATTCTTGGTAACGTTCAAGGGAGAGAAAAGCATTTCCTTCTGCTTTTTTGCAAAAAACACAAGTCACTCATTCCTTTTCGCGAAACAGCTCTTTGCGCGCGTAAGTACCCATTTTTTCAATGTTTTCGGGGAGAATTCCCGGCATCGAGGGCGTGTATTCGCCGTCGTCGATCTCACTTTCGATGATGATCGAGCGTAAATGTCGAACAACAAGCTTATCAAAAAAGGGAAGTCCGTCCTTTCTTAAGCTTCCCCCAAAATACAGCGTTTGAAACGCATGATCTCGCAATTCCTTCGAAAAAAGCTTCTCAATATAGTATTCCTGCTCGTGTGCCAGACCGCTGCACAAAAACAGTCCCAGCTTGGTTTGCATCAGCGCATCGTATTGATCTTTTATAAAGTCGCGCATGGCGGGCATCCATTTGCCAAAGTGCACCGCACCTCCTAAAATGACCATATCATAGTCCGCGACGTTTGGCGTGCTCATGTTCAGATCTGCCGCCGTAACGTCCAAGCCATTGAGCGAGGTGCACAGACGATCTACGCACGTGCGTACGGTTCCGTTTTTGGAGGTATAGGCAATCAAAATTTTCATGGTTTTCTCCCATCCTGCAAGCTTATCTTCTTTATTATAATCGATGTGGCGTGCTTTGTCAAGTCGTTTGCAAAAATGTTTACACTTGCCGTCAAAAAACGGGGCTGCTTCAAAGAGGAAAACAGCCTCACAAAGCGTTATTGTTTTAAAAAGACCTCAATGACTGACGTGCACCAACCAATCGGTTTCATCGTTTTTTTTTGACGGATATAACTTGACATAAACAGATCCTCCTATTGACATTTGTTGTTTTTTGTGCTAAAATGTAACCGAATATGTACTTTTTTATATCATAGCATGTAAAAGAGGATATTCCCATAGATTTTTTGAAAAAGGTTATGGATTTTTTTACAAAAGAGAGAAACGAGATGGAAATTTTTCGTCAACCGCTATTTTCACATTCCCATCGGGATGCCGAGTTTAAAATATTGCGCGACGGATTTGTGGTGACAGACGAAACCTGGAAGCAAAACCCCCTGTACGCGCCCTACTCCAGAGTGTATTTTGTGTTTGAAGGCTCCGGCATGCTGATTTCGGGAGAGGAGCAGATGCCCCTGGAACCGGGATACGTATATCTTGCTCCGTGCGGAACCAAGTGCGGATTTTACGGCTCGGACTCTGTTACCAAGCTGTTTTTTCACGTCACCCTTTCCTTTTTGGCAGAGGGGAGCGACGCCTTTGAGCCGATCACACACTTTTTAAAGCTCCCGTGTGACGTGGAAAAAATGGAGGAGCTGAAGCAGCTGTATTTCAGCAAGGAGCCGTTCGACCATTTTCGGCTCAGCTGTTACCTGCGAAAAACAGTGTGCGACTTTTTACTCTCCACCGAGCAGGCGCTGGGGGGAAGGAGATACTTTCCCAAAAATCTTTCCGATGCGCTTGCCTTTATCAGGGGAAATCTGCATGCCAAGCTGACGGCAACGGATGTGGCAAAGCACGTGTTTTGCTCCGTGGGAACGCTCAATGCTATTTTTCGCCGCGAGATCGGGCAATCGATTTCGGCATACGTTGACGATCTGATCATGTCCGAGGCACAAACCATGCTGTTGTATAGCAATTACTCGGTGGGCGAGATCAGCGAGCGATTGGGCTTTTGCGACCAATTTTATTTTTCGCGTTGCTTTACCAAACGATTTTCCTTGTCCCCACAAAAATTTCGTAAGATCCAATCCGCAAAATAGGATCTGACCGTTCATCTTACAGAAAAGAGAGATTCAGATATGGCACATCCGTTTTTACATTTTGCAACCATTACCAAGCACCGCCACCGTGTCATTGCGCATTGTTTCCGTGCGGGCATCGGCTGGCAGGGGCTGTTTCACGATCTTTCCAAATACGCGCCCATCGAGTTTTTTCCCGGGGCAAAGTATTATCAGGGCACGCGTAGCCCCAACGAGCGCGAGCGCGAAATTTACGGTTGCTCCTACGCATGGATGCACCACAAGGGGCGCAACCGCCACCATTTTGAATATTGGAATGACATCAATCCTGCCACCAAGCTGTACGAGCCGGTCAAAATGCCCATGCGCTACCTCAAGGAAATGTTTTGCGACCGTGTGGCGGCAAGTAAGATCTACCAAGGGGAAAACTATACCGATGCACATCCCTTGACCTATTTTTTGCGTGGAAACGCGCGCAAAAAGATGCATGCTGATACGGCGGATCTTTTGGAGGAATGGCTAACGATGCTTGCCGAGCAGGGGGAGAAGGCAACCTTTGCGCATATAAAGCATATTTCCAACAAGGCAAATTACGGAGCGTGACTTAAAAAAGAGCGGAATCTTCTCTCTGTATTCTTAGCGGAGAAATGACAGGCACGAAATATCGGCAGAGAACTTGTTTTCTCTGCCGATTTGTGTTATAATGGGATTAGCGAAAAGCCTCTCCCTTTGGGTAGCGAAGCGGCGCGAGGGGAATGAATGACACCACGGTGTGGTGTCAGAACCCGAGCGTGACCGAGCCGCGGCGAGACGGTGGCGGCGTAGCCGACGGAGAGGGAGAATGGTGGCAGTATTCCCTCTCACCCGCTATCGCGGGAGCTCTCCCAATGGGAGAGCCTTTGGATGTGCGCAACCTTAGGGGTATGGGCTTTGCCCGGAGCGTTTGTTAAACAAAGGCGAAACTGGCGATAAAACAGCAATAAAACAGAACGATAAATAAGAATTTGACGAAGGGGTGTGATGAAATGAAAAAAGTATTACTCAGTCACGATGGCAAAATGAAAATGTATCTCGTCCCTGATGAAGTTGCGGATAACTTGAAAAAGTATTGTATGGATTTTGGCTTCGATTGGATCTTGAATGATCCAAATGCTCAAAAGCTTCGTGTTACCACACCAAGCGGAGAGATTGGTTATATGTTTGGCGCACAGGACTTTATAGACTACTTGAATGACTTTATATTTCCAAGCCAAAAATCCACATTAGTTGCCGAAATGGATTTTTATGATTATGAAATCCCGGAGGAATACAAGGATATTCCGTGGTTCAATTTTTAAGAAACAAATAAAAAGAATGGGAGGATATTATGCGTAAGTGCGTTAGATGCAATATAGCAATGGTTGAAAATTGCGGTATTAAAGTAAAAGGTGCAGCCTATGGGTTGGTATTAACTGATGACGAAAACAAATGGTGGGGTGGAAGAATGGAGCAGCCTAAAGTAGCTATTTGCCCCAAATGTGGCGAAGTTTCCATATATTTAGAAAATGTGGATAAATTGAAAAACAAATAAACAAATTCCAATAGGTAGAACAGTTAGGAAAACAAGAATTTGCAGGTGAGATAATGATTATTTTAATTACAGGAGCATCGCATACGGGCAAAACTGCACTTGCTCAAAAACTGCTCGAAAAATATAAATATCCATATCTTTCAATAGACCATCTAAAAATGGGTCTGATTCGTAGCGGTAATACAGAACTTACTCCTATGAGTGATGATATGGATCTGACCGCATACTTATGGCCCATTGTTCGTGAAATGATTAAAACGGCTATTGAGAATAATCAGAATCTAATTGTCGAAGGTTGCTATGTTCCATTCGATTGGCAGAAAGACTTTGGCTCCGAATATCTTGAAAGCATCAAATATTACTGTCTGGTAATGAGTGAGGAATATATCAGAAACCACTTTGCCGACATTAAGAAATATGCAAGAGTCATTGAAAATCGTTTGGATGATGAATGGTGCACAACGGAGAGTGTGTTAGCAGACAATTTAGAAATGTTAGCCCTTGCACAAGAGCATAATGTGAACTATATACTCATTGACGATAAGTACGAAATCAATATTGATTTATAACGATAAATTCCAATTTATCAAACAGTACAACAATCCCCGACAGAGCTTCAAAAAATCTGTCGGGGTTCATTGGTTATCCAAATAAACCCCCAGTTCTACTGGGGGAGCGGTAAACGAGCGGAGCGACGACAAAGAGGGCGAGCTATAAGCAAGCCCGAAACGAAAAAGGGTTGAAAAGAGTTAAACCTCCAAGTATAATGTAAGTGGTTT
>JAFTKJ010000008.1 GCA_017453305.1 Clostridia bacterium | reverse complement strand
TGTTTGCACATATCCAAAGGCTCTCCCTCTGGGAGAGCTCCCGACGGAGTCGGGTGAGAGGGGGCATCATTGCGACCATTTGCCCTCTCCGTCGGCTACGCCGCCACCTCTCCCAATGGGAGAGGCTTTTTGTTAGCACCATTATAACACAAATCGGTAGAGAAAGCAAGAGTGATATTCCGACTTCGTCGGAGTGATATTATTGCTACCGCAAAAGTTATATTGAAGCCTTGTAGCTTCAGTGATATTTTATTCGCCTTCCAAAACTTGCGTGGCAAATATCACTCAGCGTAAGCCGAATATCACTGTGAAACAATAGAACTCGCCGCAGGCGAATAAAACTGCCCAACTTCCTTATGAGAAGTTGGGCAACCGGCTTCTTTTTTTCTTGTTTTCCTTTGCTACCCGATCCAAAGACTTGGGAAAAGGAAAAGCGCGACGGCGCAAAGAAGCGTGCACAAGAGGCTTTGCAAAAGCTTTGAGAAAAAATAGGTACGAAAGGAAAGTCCGTGTCCCTCGCAGAGCGCGATCAATTGGCAATGCACCGAGAGTCCCGACCACCCAACCGTTGTGGCGATCAGGAGAGGTTTGAGGAATGGGGAGGAGATAGCGGCAGCGGCGCTGACACCGCCCGAAAGCTCCAGAGCGCCTGTGAGTAGCACCTGCCATAATTCGGGGAGTGACAAGCGTACAAGCATTTGTCCTACCGTTCCCGTAATTGCCGAAAAAAATACCACGTATGCGCAAATCGTCAAGGTCGCCGCAGTCGCGGAGCGGATCGAAGCCGTCAACAGCTTTGCCCCCTTGACGGCGGGCACGGGAGAGGAGATTGCTACTTGCGCGAGGTTCTGCTTTGTCCCTCGACGCGGGCGCAGGAGCAAGCCGCAGATCAATGCCGACAAAGCGGCAACAAAATACA
This sequence comes from Clostridia bacterium, assembly GCA_017453305.1. Classification (GTDB taxonomy): domain Bacteria; phylum Bacillota; class Clostridia; order Oscillospirales; family CAG-272; genus UMGS1865. Next base: position 49,942 of record JAFTKJ010000008.1, on the reverse strand, counting down.
GCATGGTGCCAAAACCTCTGTTTTTGCACAACGAAACGCCCACCGCATTGATCAAAAACGCCGTAGAGGGAAGATTACAGCAGCCAAGCACGCGCTCGCATTCCGTTTTAGTCAATTCCCCGCGCGCAAGTGCCGAAACGGCATATTTTGCCCCCGTGGGAAATCCGCACAACATGCCCATCAAAATAGCACACCCTCCCGCGCTCGGCAATCGCAAAAGGCGTTGTAAGGGTTTTGTCAGCCTACCGAGGAGCGTTTCTCCAAAGCCGCCCAGCACAAGCACCTCGGAGAGCACCATAAAAGGGAAGAGTGACGGAATGACCGTTTTTGCACAAAGCAAAAGTCCCTCTCCCACGCTTTTGATCGCAATTTCGGAGTTGCGCAACAGGAGCATCAGGCAAAAAACGGTCATCAGCCCAAGGGTATATTGAAAAAAGGTCGGTTCTGCTTCGGTATGTTCGCGTGTGCGTGAAAGAGTCATTATGCGCGCTCCTTTTGCATAGAATGTGGTATTCTAAAATACTCAAACAGTGCGCGTTTTATGACGCCTTTGAGGGATTGTGGGAGGGCGTATGATCAAAAAAACAGACAAAACCCAAAATGGGAGCAGGGGTGGTGTCTTTCGTGAGATGGTTTGCGGAGACCGCGTCATTCTGCGCGGCGACGGCGGCGCGGTGATTTATGGATGCGTGCGCATTTTGCGCTACGGAGAGCGGAGATTGTGCTTTGCCACGAGGGGGAGATGTATCTCCTTGACGGGCAGAGGGCTGGTGTGTACTGCCTTTTCGGCAGGGTGCGTTACGGTTGGCGGCGTGATCGATGCGCTCTGCTTTTGTGAGCGCGATTGCAACGGAGTGTGTAGGGCAGTGGCGGAGGAGGGATCTTTATGAGCCTGACGCTGTTTCTATGCGGCACGCGCACCCTGCGCGTACCTCGTGCGCACTGCACCGCGGTGATGAATTTGTGCATGCAGATGGGGATCTCCTATCGCAATTTTGTGTGGGAGGAGAACGCAATTTGTTTTCAATGCTCCATGCGCGCGGCAGGGAGGCTGATGCGTGCGTGCCGTCGGCGCGATATAGAGATAGTCTGTCTTTCCATGCAGGGGCTACCCTCGCTCCTTTTTGCGTTCTGTCGGCGTCCGGGGCTTGTGGCAGGGAGCATTCTTGGAATTGTTCTGACCGTTCTTTCCGGGCTTTTCGTATGGAGCGTGGAAGTGACGGGCAACGAAACGATGAGTAAGGAAGAGGTGCTTTCCGCTCTCCGGGAATGCGATTTTGGAGTGGGGAGTTATCTGCCCACATTGCAGATCCGCAAGCTTGAAAACCGCATTCTGATGGCTTCGGATCGCATTGGTTGGATTTCGATCTATCTGGACGGAACGGTGGCGCGCGTGCAGATCATTGAGCACAAAGCACCCGATGCTCCAACGCAGGATCGCAAGCTTCCTGCCAATCTGGTTGCTGCGTCGGATGGGCAGATCGAATACGTAGAGCTTTACCGTGGAAATTGTATGGTACAGGTAGGGCAGGCGGTCAAAAAGGGGGAGCTTTTGGTCAGCGGACTTTACGACAGCCAAACCGAGGGCTTTCGCTACACGCGCGCCGCCGGAAACGTTATGGCACGCACCGAGCACACCTATCGGGTAGAGATTCCGCTTGTGGGAGAGGAAAAAGTCTTGGGAGAGGTGGAAACGGACGCGATGATCCTTCATTTTTTTAATTTTTCCATGAAAATTTTCAAAAACAGTAGAAATTTACCCCCCACTTGTGATATAATAAAAAATGAAATAGAATTGCCAAACTTCGGCAAAAACAGCCTGCCGCTTTCCGTGACGCAGATCTGCTACCAACCCTATGCGATGCAAACCGTGTATCGCACCGAGGAGGAGGCTTTGGCGTTGTGCTACGAGGAGATGGAGCGCACACTTGCCGCGCTTTCCGATTCCGCACAGCTGCTCAGCAAGGATATCACTACAGAGATTACACAAGAGTCGGTCATTTTGATCTGCACCGTGGGTTGCATTGAAAACATTGCTGTTTTGCAGGAGTTTGAGATCATCGATTAATACATTACCGAAAGGACGTTTATGAACCGTAGGATCATCCGTATGGAGAGCACAGGCGCTACCGCAAAGATCTTTGGGAGCTTTGACGCCAACGCGCGCCGCATCGAAAAGCAATTTTCCGTTACGCTTCGCAACCGCGAGACCGAGGCAGGAGATTCCATTATCATTGAGGGAGAAGACGAGGCATTGGTCGATTCTGCCGCCTCGTGTGTTTCCTACTTGCACAATCTTGCCTCCAAAACTGAGGTCATCACCGATCAATCCCTGCAATATGCTTTGGATATGATCAGCGCGGGGGAAGAGAAGGAGCTTGCCTCCCTTGGCGACTCCTGCATCTGCATTACCACACGCGGCAAGCCCGTCAAGCCTAAAACGCTGGGGCAGCAGCAATACGTGGAGTCCATTCGCAAAAACACCATTGTGCTGGGCGTTGGACCTGCAGGTACGGGTAAGACCTTTCTTGCCGTGGCAATGGCGGTCAAGGCGTTGCGCGACAAGCAGGTCACGCGCATCATTCTTACGCGTCCTGCTATTGAGGCGGGGGAAAAGCTCGGATTTTTGCCGGGAGATCTGCAAAGCAAGATCGATCCCTACCTTCGTCCTCTCTACGATGCGCTCTATGAGAGGCTGGGAGCCGAAACCTACCAAAAGCTGATTGAAAAAGGGACGATCGAGATCGCACCCTTGGCTTACATGCGCGGACGCACGCTGGATGATTCTTTTATCATTCTCGACGAGGCACAAAACGCAACACCCGAGCAGATGAAAATGTTTTTGACGCGTCTTGGCTTCAACTCCAAGGCAGTGGTCACGGGAGATCTGACGCAAACTGACCTTCCCAAGGGGCAAAAAAGCGGTTTGAGTACCGCCGTCAAGATCCTGGAGGGAATTGACGACATCGGCATTCACCACTTCAACGAGCGCGACGTGGTTCGTCACCGCTTGGTACAAAAGATTATTCAGGCATACGAAAAATACGATCGGGATCTTGCTCGCCGCGAAAGCGAGCGCCGTGCGGCAAATGAAAAAAAGCTGCGTGCCGAAAGAACCGAATCTAAGACTGCAAAGTGAGGAAACTATTATGAACAGAAAAATGAATTTGAGAATCTATTTTGATGACCATCAGGAAAAGATCGCGTTGACCTATCGTCTGAAAATGCTGGTGCGCGAGGCAATCGAGGCAACGCTCGACTACGAGCAATACGGCAATCCTTGCGAGGTGTCGGTCACCTTTGTTGACAATGCCGAGATCCATGAGCTGAACAAAAAATTCCGCAACGTCGACCGTCCCACCGACGTCCTCTCTTTCCCCCTCTTTGACTACGAGGGTGAGAGCGAGGAGCCGCCCGTAGACGAGATGCTCGGTATGCTTGGCGATATCGTGCTTTCCCTGGAGCAGGTTGGTGTGCAGGCAGAGGAGTACGGTCACAGCTTTGAGCGCGAGGCTGCTTTCCTCACGGTGCATTCTATGCTCCATCTGCTCGGCTATGACCATGAGACAGGGGAAGAGGACGAAGCCGACATGCGCCGCCGCCAAAGCGAGATCATGGAAATGATGGGTCTTGCAATTGAAAGCAAGGAGTAATCAGGGATGCGTCAAAATGAGATCGATACGGCAGGAAAGACCGAAACGTTTTTGACGCGCAACGTGCGCTTGATCACGTTTTTGATCTGTATGGCGGTTTTCTTCTCTGTGTTTGGACCTCTCAGTATCTTTCATATCCGTCGCTACATCGAAGAAAATCGCGAGGATCCGCGAGATGAAATGACCTTGGCGGATTTGCGCTATGTTGCCGAAAATCTTAAAACACTGCGTACATCCTACCTGGACAAGTTCGAGGGGGAGTTCGGAGAGAACGATATGGGCGGCATTACCTACGCCATTTACAGAATCCCGATTGAGGAGCGATACACCCTCTCTGTCAGCTTTGATAGAGACAAGAATCACTTGTTTTATTGCACGCTGATTGATTCAAACGGGAACAAGCGGCTGGATCTTTTGACCGATGCCGCCGATCTGGAGGACTTTTTAAAAGGACTTCCGGTTGATTGACGAATGAAGAAAAGGATGTTAGAAATTTCATGAAAAGAACCGGATTTATTTCGATCGTGGGACGCCCCAACGTGGGAAAGTCCACCTTACTCAACAGCATTTTGGGCGAAAAGATCGCCATTGTATCCAACAAGCCCCAAACGACACGCAACCGCATTGCGGGAATTGAAACGCGCGGCGAGGATCAGTTTGTCTTTCTGGATACCCCCGGCATCTTCAAGCCGCAAAACAGCCTTGGCGATTTTATGGTCAAGACTGCAAACAGCACCATGCAAGAGAGCGATATGGTCATTCTGGTTGCCGATGCGGGCTACCGTCCCGGTGACGTGGAGGAGGGGATCATCACCTATCTCAAGCAGTCCGGCACACCTGCTATCCTTGCTTTGAATAAGGTGGATCTGTACCGTCGCGAGCAGATCGCGCAAACCATTGTCGCTTACGCAGAGCTGTTCGACTTTCACGCCGTGGTGCCGATCTCTGCAAAAAAAGGAAAGGCTGTGGACGAGGTATTGGATGAGTGCTCCAAGCTTTTGCGCGAGGCGGAATGGTTTTACGATGAGGATATGATCACCGATCAGCCCCAACGTCAAATGGTGGCGGAGCTGATCCGCGAAAAAATTTTGCGTACGCTGGATAAGGAAATTCCACACGGCGTTGCCGTTGTTATTGAAGAGTACCGTGACGAGGGTGAGATCGTACACATTCGTGCCGAGATCTTTTGCGAAAAAGCTTCGCACAAGGGCATTCTCGTTGGCAAAAATGGCGAGACACTCAAGCGTATCGGTAGCTACGCGCGCGAGGATATGGAAAAGCTGTTGGATGCAAAGGTCTATTTGAATCTTTGGGTCAAGGTCAAAGAAAATTGGCGAGACAGCCAACGCGGCATCCTCAATTTCGGATACACGGAGGAATAAAAAGGAAAGGAGCATTCCATGCAACACGAAAGCATTGACGGTGTTGTCCTGCGTGTGCGCGATTACGCGGATCACGATCGATATTTGTCGGTACTGACAGCTGAGCGCGGACGCATCACTATCCTTTCCAAGGGAGGTCGCTCCCTCAAAAGCTCGCAAACCGCCATCAGCCAAATGTATACCTACGGCAACTTCGAGTATTACCGCCGTGGGGATTTCAACATTCTCAAGGGCGGCTCCCCGGTGCAGCATTTTTACGCATTGAGCACCGATATTGATCGATTGAACCTGGCGGCGTATCTGTGTGAATTGACCTCCGAATTGACGGATGAGGGCGAGGAAGCAGGAGACATGCTCCGCTTGTTGCTCAACTCCTTGTACGCCATTTCGCGCGATCTGTATCCGCAGGAGCTGATCAAGGGCGCGTTTGAAATGCGTGCCATGTCTATCTCGGGTTATATGCCCGAGCTTGGTGCATGCTCTGTATGCCGGGCAGAGCAGTCGGATCCCTTTTATTTGCACGTGATGAACGGTGCACTTTTATGCTCCGATTGCTTGAAAAAGCAGAGTGGGATCGGAAAGCGCAATCCCGACACCGCATACGACGACATCCGCGAGTGTGAAACGCTGGTTACTTTGACGCCTGCTGTGCGCGCGGCAATGTATTATTGTCTCCATGCGCCCCTGGAGCGGTTGTTCTCATTCTCCTTGGAAGATGCCAAGGATCGCACCGATTTTGCCAAGGCAGCGCAAACCTACACGCTCTCACACCTTGGCAGGGGCTTTGATTCTTTAAACTTTTATCATGAGATGCGCGCAATCAAGTTGGCGCATAAAGGAACTTAAACTATGAATTTTTCTCAAAAAACACTTTCCACGTTGGAATTTGATAAAATCTGCGAAATGCTTGCCGACTGTGCGCCTACTGAGGGCGCGCGAGCAATGGCATATCGCTTGATGCCTTCGTGGGAAATTACCGAGGTCTTGCGCCGACAGCGCCGCACCACGGATGCAAAGCGTTTGTCCGACGTCAAGGGCATGCCGTCCTTTGGTTCGGTCATCGACGTATCCGAAGCGTGTGAGCGAGCGGTGAAGGGCGCAATGCTCAACACCAGAGAGCTTTTGGAGATTGGGCGCGTTCTGCGTTCCGCACGAGCCTTGACCGATTATATCAAAATCAACAAGCCGTTTGACACCTCGCTTGATGAGTTGTTCGGACGCTTACTTCCAAACAGACACCTGGAGGACATGATCTCGCGTTCGATCCTTTCCGAGGATATGATCGCAGACGAGGCGAGCCGCGAGCTTGCTGAGATCCGTCGAAAGATCCGCGAGTCCAATAACCGCATCAAGGAGACTCTGCAGCACTATATCAGCGGCTCCTATGCAAAAATTCTGCAGGACAATATTGTTACGATGCGCAACGGCAGATACGTGCTCCCCGTCAAGGCGGAGTGCAAAAACGAGCTCAAGGGATTGATCCATGACACCTCATCCTCGGGTGCGACCATTTTCGTAGAACCGATGGCGGTGGTGGATGCCAACAACGAGCTTCGTATGTTGCAATCGCGTGAGGAGCATGAGATCGAACGGATCTTGTTTGCGCTTTCTGCCGAGGTCAGCGCCGCGTCCGAATCTCTGCGTCTCAATTATCTTAATATTACCGAGCTGGCTTTTATTTTCGCGTGTGCAGAGCTTTCGGCTCGTATGCGCGCCAATGAGCCAAAGATCTCGGGAAAGCAGACCGTGCACCTCTCGCGTGCGCGTCATCCCCTGATCGATCCCCAAAAGGTCGTTCCCACCAACATTGACATTGGGGGAGAGTATGACACGTTGATCATTACCGGTCCCAACACGGGCGGTAAAACGGTTACCTTAAAAACAGTAGGTCTGTTTGCCTTGATGACGCAGGCAGGTCTGCACATTCCTGCCGATGCCGATTCCTCCATTTGCGTATTCAGCAAGGTGCTGGTGGATATTGGAGATGAGCAGAGCATCGAGCAATCTCTTTCCACCTTTTCCTCGCACATGGTCAACATCGTGCACATCATGGACGAGGTGGACGCAAGCTCGCTTTGCCTTTTTGACGAGCTTGGCGCAGGTACCGACCCCGTCGAGGGCGCAGCGTTGGCAATTGCCGTTATCGAGTCGGTGCGCAAGGTGGGGGCTACTTGCCTTGCAACCACGCACTATACCGAGCTCAAAACCTTTGCTCTGGACACCGAGGGCGTTCAGAACGCCTCCTGCGAGTTTGACGTTGCTACCCTTAAGCCCACCTATCGCCTGATGATCGGAACTCCCGGAAAATCCAACGCATTTGCCATTTCCGCAAAGCTTGGTCTGCAGGAGTCGGTTATCAACCTTGCCAAGGAGCACGTCAATCGCGATCACCAACGCTTTGAAGAGGTGATTGAGCAATTGGAGGCAACACGGCTGGAGGCTGACCGTGCAAGAGAGGAGGCAACGCATCTCAAGGCGGAATACGAGCGGTTGAAGGTCAATGCCGAAAAAGAGATCAAAACTCGCTTTTTTGAGGCAGAGCGCGAAATTGAGCAAAACCGCAAAAAAGCACAGCAAATGCTTGACAGTGCACGTCTTTCGAGTGAATTTGTTTTTGCACAGCTTGAAAAAGCGAAGAAAGCCGAGGAGGCGGGCAGACTTGCCGCCGAGCTGGATGAGGCGCGCAGAGCCGTGCGCAGAACCATTCGCGAGAGCAACGAGGCAATTGACCCCGTAGAAGAAAAGAAGGACGAAAAGTACGTGCTTCCGCGAGACCTTAAATGCGGTGACAAGGTTTATATCGTCAATATCGACAAGGAGGGCGTTCTTTTGGAAACGCCCGATAAGAGCGGATCTGTTTTGGTACAGGCAGGAATCCTCAAAACTCGCACCAAACTTTCCAATCTTCAGCTCATCGAGGAAAAACCGCAGTTCATCAGCGGCAAGCAAAAAAAGCCTGCTTCTGATTTTCACGCCAAGGTCAATCGCGATTTTCGCGACGAGATCGACCTGCGAGGTTTGCTTGGTGACGAGGGCTGGCAAGAGGTAGATAAATATCTCGACGAGGCGATCATGGCAAATTTCGGACGCGTACGTCTCATTCACGGAAAGGGCACAGGTGCGTTGAAGAATGCTATCTGGCAGCATTTGAAGCATGACCGACGCGTGGCAAGCTTCCGTCTCGGTGCTTACGGAGAAGGGGACGGCGGCGTTACGATTGTGGAGCTGAAATAATAGCCATCCAAAGCAATTTTTGTCTTGCTTGAAACAATTCCAGTCTTGTAAAGACATCAAATTTGTCGTATAATGAACTCAAATAACGGAACGATATAAAAGAAAGGAAAATGATGATGAAAAAGATCAACGTAACCATTTGGCATGAGTTCCGCCACGAAAAACGCAACGAGGCAGTCAGAGCCATTTACCCCGAGGGCATCCATGCTTACATTAAGAGCTTTTTGGACGCAAACGAGGATATGAACGTCCGCATCGTTGCCCTGGACGATCCCGATCAGGGACTTCCGGATGAGGTACTCAACACCACCGACGTACTGATGTGGTGGGGACACATGGCGCATAAGGAAGTTGACGATGCTTTGGTAGAGCGCATCCGTCAGCGTGTTTACACCGGAAAGATGGGCTTTATTCCTATGCACTCTGCGCACAAGTCCAAGCCCTTTGGCGCAATCGTCGGTACAAACGGTAATCTTTCCTGGGGCAGAGATCAAAAGGAAATCATTTGGAACATCCTTCCCGCGCATGAGATCGCGGCAGGCATTCCGGATCACTTCCTCTTGGACGAGGAGGAGCTTTACAGCGAGCCCTTCTACATCCCTCAGCCCGACGAACTGATCTTTTGCGGCTGGTATGAGGATGGACACGTCATGCGCTCCGGTATGACCTTCTATCGCGGTGCCGGTAAGATCTTCTATTTCCAGCCCGGTCACGAGTCCTGCAAAGCATACTACCATCCTTGTGTGCAGCGCATTTTGACCAACGCCATCCGTTGGGCAAAGCCGAACGACTTCGGATTTGAAATTGAGGATAAGTGTCCTCATATCGTTACCAAAACGGTAGATGAATTTAATCAATAAGCAATAGAAAGTACCCGTGCGATCGCTCAAAAGCCGTTAGCACGGGTGCTTTTTTCTTCGCACTGCAAAAAAGCCGTTTTATGACAAAAATCGCTGTCATAATGACCAAGAAATGAAATTCAAACAATATAAGGATTGTGGCATTGTGACCTTGACATTACGTGCTTTTGCGGATATAATATACAATGAAGGTAAATCGCCATTTTTGGCGATTGTGTGAAGAGTAAAAATATCGGCGTTGGAGAAATCCACAGTGCCTGTCGGACGGGGAGTTGTCGGTGGGACGAAAAAAGCCTAGCTTTTGCGGTCGGTATTTTGCATCCCGCTTCATAAGGCCGACGGGGAGATCTTTTTCATCGCTCCTTTCTGCCTATGGGTGGAAAAGGAGGTATTTTTATGAAAAAAGCAAGTTCTCGTCAAAAGCTTCAAAGCAACGTCAGATTGTTGGCTGTGTCCGCTTTTTTAGCAGCGCTGAGCATCATCTGCGGTAAGTATTTAGCGCTGTCTCTTGGAAACGTGCTGCGCTTCAGCTTTGAAAATCTGTCCATCCTCTTGGCCGGCATGGTGTTTGGTCCTGTGGTGGGGGCAGTGGTTGGCATCGTTGCCGATCTGGTTGGATGCTTGATGGTAGGTTATGCTATCAATCCGTTGGTTACTCTTGGTGCGGCGTGTGTTGGTTTGCTTGGAGGACTCTTATTTCGGATTTCAAGGCGGCTTCCAATGCTGTGGCAATGCCTTGTAACTGTGCTGGGAACACATCTGGTCGCTTCGGTGTTGATCAAAACAATCGGTCTTGCGGCGTATTATCCCGAAATGCCTTTTCATATTCTTCTGCTGTGGCGTTTGTTAAATTATACCGTGGTTGCCTTGGCGGAATGGTTGCTCTTGTATACTATTTTAAAAAATCAGGCTTTGCGCCACCGTTTGGAGGCGTTACGCCAATAATCAGGTAGGTTTTATAAGATGAATTACGAAGAATCACTCCGATATATCCACTCCATCAACTGGGCGTTTTGCAAGCCGGGCTTGGAGCGCATAACAAAGCTGTGCGAAGCACTTGGAAATCCGCAGGATCACCTGCGGTTTATCCACGTTGCAGGGACCAACGGCAAGGGCTCGACCTGCGCTATGCTGGAGAGTATCCTCCGCCATGCGGGCTATCGCACAGGCCTTTATACCTCTCCTTATATCGTTTCTTTTAACGAGCGTATGCGTGTAAACGGAGTGAACATTGATAACAATACCTTGGCAGAAATCACCACCCGCATTCGCCCGATTGCGGATGCAATGGAGGACAAGCCTACCGAGTTTGAGCTGATTACCGCTGTTGCGTTTGAGTATTTCTACCGTAGCGGTTGTGACGTGGTCGTTTTGGAGGTCGGCTTGGGCGGAAGATTGGATTCCACCAACATTATCAAAAATCCTCTGCTTTCCATCATTACGGGCATTGATTTTGATCATACGGGTCTGCTTGGCAACACAATCCAGGAGATCGCCGTCGAAAAGGCGGGCATCGTCAAGGAAGGCTGTCAGGTTTTGTACGGAGGTGTTGAAAACGCGGCATGCCGCACCATTCGATCGATTACCGAGCATCGCCACGCTTTTTTCCACACGGTGGATCGCTCCTCGTATGTCAAAAAATCTGCCACCCTGGACGGTACGGTTTTTGATTATCTGGATTATACCGATCTCAACCTTTCTTTGCTTGGCGCATACCAACCTTACAATGCGACATTGGTGTTGACGGCAATCGGGCTGTTGACAGAGCAATGCGGATTTACTGTTCCTGAGGAAGCGATCCGCGAAGGTCTTGCAAAGGTAAAGTGGCAAGCGAGATTTGAATTGCTTTCTGCTGACCCCATCATTCTTTACGATGGCGGACACAATCCCGAAGGCGTCAATGCGGCGGTTAAGAGCATCCGCGAATATTTCCCCGAGCAAAAGGTCCTTCTGCTCAGCGGAGTGATGGAGGACAAGGATTACGACTCGATGATCGAGGAGCTGAAGGCGGTTACCGCACATGCGTTTACCGTAACGCCCGACAATCCGCGCGCCTTGAAGGCTGTGGAGTATGCTACCGCATTCCAAAATCATAAGGTGCCTGCCAGTGCTTATGAGAGCGTTGAAGAGGGCGTGCGTGCCGCTGTGGAAGCCAGCCGTGCCGAAAACGTTCCCTTGATTTGCCTGGGATCCCTTTACTTGTATCATGACGTCGCGGATGCTGTTCGCCGCGTACTGAATTGATAAATAGCAGAAATGCCGTGAGTTCGAAACCATCCTCACGCAAATAAAAACTAAGGAGAAAAGAAAAATGAAAACTTTAAAAGGTCGGCGCAGATTGATCTATATCTGCCAAGCAAGTGTCATCGCGGCGCTTTATACCGCGATTACCGTACTCATCGGTCCGCTTGGCAATGCCGTGATACAGTGCCGCATTTCGGAAGCACTGTGTGTGCTTCCGTTTTTTACTCCCGCTGCCATTCCGGGCTTGACCATTGGATGTCTGATATCCAATTTTGCTACGGGATGTATGTGGCAGGATATTGTGTTTGGTACCTTGGCAACCTTTTTGGGCGCCGTGGGCGGTTATCTTTTGCGCCGTGTTTGGTGGTTGATTCCGCTTCCCACAGTACTTGCAAATACGATCATTATGCCGTTTGTGTTGACGTATGCGTATCATGCTTCCGAAGGAATTCCGTTCCTTTTGATAAGCATTGGTATCGGTGAGATCATTTCCGCCTACATACTGGGCATCATGCTGTTCTTGGCATTGCGTCCGCATGCACGCATGATTTTCAGAGGTATAGAAAAAGGCTTGAAAGAAGAATAACGCAATCAGAAAGGAGGTCGCGTATGCAGAATTTTAAAATCAAACTTCCGTCGGAAGCGGAGCGTGCATTGGCGTTGCTGGAGAGTGCCGGCTTTGAGGCTTACGTAGTGGGCGGATGCGTGCGTGACAGCCTTTTGGGAAAAGAACCGAACGATTGGGATATTACGACAAACGCCACTCCGAAACAGACGTGCGCTTGCTTTGCAAAGTTCCGCGTTATCCAAACGGGCATTCAGCACGGGACGGTGACGGTGATCATCGACGGCACGCAATTAGAGATTACGACTTATCGTTGTGACGGTGCATACTTGGATAACAGACATCCGGCTCAGGTAACCTTTTCCAAACGCATTGAGGATGACCTTTCGCGTCGCGATTTTACCGTCAATGCAATGGCATATCATCCAAAACGCGGTATCGTCGATCTGTTTGGCGGATGTGACGATCTTGCTCGCGGTGTGATCCGCTGTGTAGGAGTTGCAAAAACGCGCTTTGAGGAGGACGGCTTGCGCATTTTGCGCGCCATTCGCTTTGCCTCCGTGCTGGATTTTGTTATTGAGGAGCACACCGCAAAGGCTGTTCATCAATGTCGTTCATTGCTCTCGAACATCGCCGCCGAACGCATTCGCGAGGAGTTTTGCAAGCTGATCTGCGGCGTGGGGGCGGTGCGCATTTTGCGTGATGATATCGATGTGATTGAACAATTTCTGCCTGAGCTTGCCGCATGTGTGGATTTCGATCAGAATACGAAATACCATTGCTACGACGTGTTTGAGCACACCCTGCAGGCTTTGGCGCTTTGTAATGGAGATCTCGTTACGCGTCTTGGCGTTTTGTTCCATGATATCGGCAAGCCACGCTGTTACACCGAGGACGAAAACGGCGGCCATTTTAAGGGGCATGCGCACATTGGCGTCGCAATGGTGGAGGAGATCTTTTCTCGCTTGCGTTTTGATCGCGCAACCACCGAGAAAATCAAGCTGTTGGTGGAGCTTCACGATCTTCCCATATCTCCCGAGAAAAAAGCAGTCAAGCGACTGATGCAGCGCCTGACGGATGAAGATATTTTTCGATTGCTGGAGATCAAGCGTTGCGATCGCTTGGCTCACGCAGAATTCTTTCGGGTTCTCCCTCCCGAATTGGAGCAGATCCCACACCTTGTGCGGGAGATTCGAGAGGAGGATGCCTGCCTTTCACTCAAAAAGCTACAGATCGGTGGTGACGATCTGATCCGTATGGGCGTTCCCGCAGGCAAGCGGATCGGTACGATCCTGCAGTTTTTGCTGGATGAAGTGATTGAGGAGCGTCTGCCAAATGAAAGACAAGCTCTTTTGCAGGCGGCAGAGGAACAAATTAAAAAGGACTGATTCATTTGAATCAGTCCTTTTGTCTTTACTCTGCGTCCGTAATAAAGAATGCAAAGCTGAGATTGCCGCTGTAGGTATCCTCTGCGACAATATTCTTTGTATCGATTTGAATGTATCCGTCCTGCGATGCCGGCTCGGTAAACGTAGCGAAAATATCACCGCTCTGCAACGCGTTTTCGGTATTCGCTGTGGAATAAACTTCAAATGCAAGCTTTCCGGAGCGGTCGGCGTTGCACAACTCAAACACACCGTTTTCCGCATACACACGAACGCAGATCTGTTTTCCGTTCAAGAAATCAATCTCCGATACCGAGATCGTAAACTCCTCCTTGTGGTAAGAGGATTCGGCAGTTCTGTTAAGGTTCTCAGCCGAGATCGTGGTCGGAATGGTGATCTGATAGCTCGGTTCGTTGGTGGCAATGACGGTCGCTGTCACGTTGGATTCCTGCGCGTGAAGTGTCAGAGTCATCGAGGAGACCATAGCAAGGACAAGCATGCATGCAAAAAGCTTTCTCAAGTGTTTCATGATGCACCTCCTGCCTCTGCCTCAATGTCGACAGCTTCGTAATAGAAATTCACCGTACCCGTGTAGATGCCGGATTTTAAGATCTGGCTTTGGTCAATGCGGATCCATGCCGTTACACTTCCATCCTCGGTAAATTCCGCCAGAACGTCGCCGCTTTCCAAAGCAAGCTGTCCATCCTTGGTCAGATACAGGGCAAAGGGAAGCTTTTCACCTGCAGCATCCGAAAGATAGAAGGTTTGATCCTGCGCGGTGGAAAGAACCGTGAAAACGATCTTCTTCTCGCCGTACAGATTTTGAACGTTATATACGCCAACGCCAAACTCGGTGTTGCTGTAGCGTTGCGGATCTTCGGTAGTGGTTTGATGCAATTCGCCCACGTCAATGGTGGAGGGAATGGTCACTGCAAAGTCGGGAGCAGGGACTTTGGTGGAGAACATCAGCATCACCTGCTGGACGTGCGGTGCACTTCCAAGGGTAAAGTCCGCGCCATCCACACCGCACACGCGCACGGGAGTGGGTTGGTTGATCATCGTTTCATTTCCAAGCTGACCGAGGGAATTATCGCCCCAGGTCCAGACGGAGCCGTCCTGCGCAATAAACGCGCCGTTGACGTAGCCCGCCGCAATTGCACCTGCACGAGGCGCGCTGTCCTGGTCGGCAAAGAAAGGCGTAAAGGTCCAATTCTGCTCGGAGGGATCGTCACTTCCAAGCACCTGACCTGCCGTGTAAACCGTTCCGTCCAAGCCAAGGAGCACGGTCTGCGTGCCTGCCGCGGCAAGAGACGTGACCTGTAAAGCTTTTGTGTCGGTGATCTTGAATACTGCGCTGGGGTTGGAATCGGTTGCAGTGTTTCCATACTGACCGTACTTGTTTTTACCCATAAAGCCCACGGTGCCATCTGCCAAAAGGGTAGCGGAGTATTCCGTACCAAAGGTAGATGTAACCATTTGTTCGGTGGTCTTTGTGGTGGTAAACAGCGCGGGAAGCTTGTCGGCTCCGTCCTCGCCGCCAAGCTGAGACTGTCCGTTTTCGCCCCACAGATAAAGCTTGCCGTCTGCATCAATTGCGGAGGCGGAGGCGATACCTGCTTTGATCCTTGTGACAAACACGGTGGAAAGCGCGGAGATGAGGGTGGGAGTTGCGTATTCGCTTTCCCCGTCAATTCCCAACTGACGGCAGTCGTTCAAACCGAACGCATATACCTTGCCATCCTCGGAGAGTGCCAGGGAATAGCGCTTTCCTGCAGAGACTGCAACAATGTTTTTGCTCTCAAGACCGGCTATAAGCGTGGGGGTGGAGTGGTTTTGGTAGTTTGCATTTCCAAGCTGTCCATTGTCGTTGTTGCCCCAGGCGTAAACCTTTCCGTCGGTTGAGATTGCCAATGCGTGGTCAAATCCCGCGCTGACGGCTTTGAATTTTACACCGGTCACCGAAATTTGCACGGGCGTGGTGGAATAGGAGGTTGACGTATCAATGCCTAACATCCCCATCGAATTGTCGCCCCATGCATAAATGCGTCCTTGGTCGTCCAAAGCGACCATAAAGCCGTTTCCAACGCTTACGTCTGCGGTGATCGAAGAGAGAGCCGCTGTCGAAACTGTGAAAAACAGTGAGAGAGAAAACAACAAAGATGCACAGAGCAACAAACCGAGAATGCGTTTGATGGAGTGTCGCATAGGAATTCTCCTTACTTGTTGTATTTTGTAAAGCATGAAATAAAATCGCTCTTATTTCAGCATGGAAGCCAACGTTTCCTTTACGGATGCAAGTGCCTCTGCGATCTTTGCTGTGTCGCGTCCGCCTGCCATTGCGTTGTCGGGACGTCCGCCGCCCTTGCCGCCGGTAACTGCTGCAACGGCTCCTACCAGCTTGCCGGCATGCGCGCCTGCCGCAACGGCATCCTTACCCGCAACGGAGAGGAAGTTGAGCTTTCCGTCGGCGGCGATTGCAAAGACTGCAACCACGTCGGCGTAGCGTGCCTTGATCTCGTCTGCCAGGGAGCGTGCGGCGTCTGCCTGCATGTTGCCAAGATCTGCGGCAACCAGGCGAACGGTACCCACGCTGACGGCGTCTGCCATAATGGAATCCAGCTTGGATGCGGCAATCTTGGAGTTGAGAGATTCGATCTCCTTCTTCATAGCCGCGATCTCGCTCTGCATTTGTGCAGCACGCTTTGCAAGATCTGCAGGCTTCTGTACCTTCATTTCCTTTGCGGTGTCGGCAATCAGCGCATTCTTTTCTGCAAGGAGACGAAGCACGCCTTCACCCGTGGTAGCCTCAATACGGCGTACGCCTGCGGCAACCGAGGACTCGGAAAGAATCTTGAACAGACCGATCTTTGCAGTATTATCGACGTGTGTACCGCCGCAGAACTCAACGGAGTTTTCGCCCATACGAACAACACGAACGATCTTGCCGTATTTCTCACCAAACAGTGCCATAGCGCCCAGCTTCTTAGCCTCGTCAATGGGCATCTCGGTCATGGAACCGACTTGACCTGCAAGAATCTCAAAGTTTACGATTGCCTCTACCTGTGCGATCTCATCAGCACTCATGGCAGAGAAGTGGGTAAAGTCAAAGCGGCAAACGGTATCGGAAACGTAAGAGCCGGATTGCTCAACGTGGTTGCCGAGCACACGGCGCAAAGCGCTTTGCAAGAGGTGGCAAGCCGAGTGATTTCTCATGATCGCTTCGCGGCGTTGAACGTCGACTCTTGCGTCCACAACGTCACCTACCTTCAGTACGCCGTTTGCAACGGTGCCGAGGTGAATATAGATGCCGTCCGTTTTTTTGGTGTCTGTAACGGTTACAACTGTCTCGCCGCAAACGAGTGTGCCGGTGTCACCGATCTGACCGCCGCCTTCTCCGTAGAAGGGGGTGGAATCAAGAATTACGGTGCAATCGCCCTCGGAAACCTCATTTACAGACATGTCATCGGTAAGAATTGCCAAAACCTTTGCGGTGGCATTCATAGCGTGATAACCAACAAAATTAGTCGCAGGGATATCAGCCAAAAGGTTTTTGGAAGCCTCGGACCAGCCGCTGATGTTGGCGCGTGCTTCACGTGCGCGAACCTTTTGCTCCTGCATCAGGGCTGCAAAGCGATCCTCGTCAATGGCGAGTCCTGCTTCCTCTGCGATCTCGCGCGTGAGGTCGATGGGGAAGCCGAAGGTATCGTACAGCTTGAATACGTCCTCACCCGAAAGAGTGTCGGCGTTCTTTGCCTTTGCATCCTCCACCATGGTATTCAAAATAGCAAGACCTGCATCGATGGTAGCGTCAAAGCGCTCCTCCTCCATGGCAATGACCTTGAGAATATATTCCTTCTTTTCGGCAAGCTCGGGGTATGCGCCCTCCGATTCGCCAATGGCGATCTTACCAAGCTCGGGCAGGAAGGAGTGGTTGATGCCAAGCAGCTTTCCGTGGCGGCAAGCGCGGCGCAAAATACGACGCAAAACGTAGCCGCGTCCCTCGTTGGAGGGAATCACGCCGTCCGAGATCATAAAGGTCGCGGAGCGGATGTGGTCGGTCACCACGCGAATGGAAATATCGGTGTTCTTATCCTTTTCGTATTCCTTGCCGGCAATGGCGCATACGTTATCCAGCACCTTGCGAATGGTATCGACCTCAAACATGTTGTTGACGCCCTGCATTACGCATGCAAGACGCTCCAAGCCCATACCGGTATCAATGTTCTTTTGCGCAAGCTCGGTGTAGGTGCCGTCGCCCATGTTGTTGAATTGGGAGAACACGTTGTTCCAGATTTCCATAAAGCGGTCGCAATCGCAACCGGGCTTACAATCGGGAGAGCCGCAGCCGTACTTGATTCCGCGGTCAAAGTAGATCTCGGAGCAGGGGCCGCAGGGACCTGTGCCATGCTCCCAGAAGTTATCTGCTTTGCCAAGGCGGACGACGTGTGCGGGATCAACGCCGATCTTGTTTACCCAGATCTCGTAAGCTTCCTCGTCCTCCTCGTAAATGGAGGGCCAGAGCAGATCCTTCGGGATCTCCAGCGTTTCGGTCAAAAACTCCCAAGCCCACGGAATTGCCTCATCCTTGAAGTAATCTCCAAAGGAGAAGTTTCCAAGCATTTCAAAAAACGTGCCGTGACGTGCGGTATGTCCCACACGCTCCAAATCGGGCGTGCGGATGCACTTTTGGCAGGTGGTCACGCGGTTGCGCGGCGGCTCCTCCTCACCCGTAAAAAACTTTTTCATGGGTGCCATTCCGGAGTTGATAAGGAGAAGAGATTTGTCGTTGATGGGGACCAGCGGATAAGAGGGCAGACGCAGATGTCCTTTGGATTCAAAGAACGCGAGGTATTTTTCGCGCAGGTCGTTAAGAGATGTCCATTTCATAATGGGTTTGTCCTTTCGGTAGAAAAAATACTACAAATTTATATATTATTACACTATAGTATAACATAAAAAAAACGCACTGTCAATCGGTTATGGCAAAAAAGATCACGGGTGAGCTCAAAAACACCCCGGAAATACAAAAAGCTTTTATAAAAAGCACCCACATTTTCCATGTCGCGCGAAACAAAAAAGGACTGCTACGACCGTTTGGATCGTTGCAGCCCTCATCATGTGGAATTCTCGTCAAAAATAGCGATATTTCTTTCTCTTCAAAAACAGGAACAAAGCGGATACGGCAACCGCCATCAGCTCTGCTACCACAACGGAGATCCAGATGCCGTTGGTTTGCCAGATCAGGGGCAGAAGGATCACCGCCGCAATCTGAAAGACGAGTGTGCGCAAAAAAGAGATGATTGCCGAGGTGATGCCGTCGTTGAGCGCGGTGAAAAATCCCGAGCCGAAAATGGCAAAGCCTGCAAACAAAAACGAAAAAGAGAATATGAAAAATCCGTTTCGGGTCAGTTCGTACAATTCCCCGTCATATCCTACAAACAAGCCGGATAAAGGGGCGGCAAGTACAAATGCCAGCAAAAGCATACCAATGGCACCGATTGAGATCAAGCCAAGGCTTTTTTTGAGCAGGCTCTTCAGCTCTGCATCGTTTTCGGCGCCGTAGTGATATCCGATGATCGGTGCTGTGCCGATCGAATAGCCGATGAACACGGCGATAAAGATCATATTGACGTACATCATCACTCCGTACGCCGCCACTCCGTTTTCTCCCTCATAGTGGAGCAATTGAACGTTATACAGCATGCCCACCAAGGACATGGAAATGTTGCTCATCAGCTCCGAGGAGCCATTGGTGCAGGTCTTGAGAAGCGCCGCACCGTCAAAGCTTGGTTTGGTCAGGCGCAATAGGCTATTATTGGGACGCAGAAAGTAGATCAAAGGAATCAAGCCCCCCACGCATTGGCTGATTGCGGTTGCCAAAGCAGCACCCACAAGCCCTAGGGGAAATACACCTACCAAAAGTGCATCCAGCACCATATTCGTAACGCCTGCCGCTACGGTAACAATCAAGCCGAGCTGAGGCTTTTCAGCAGTGACAAAAAAGCTTTGAAATGCCATTTGCAAAACGAAAAAGGGAAGTGCCGCAAGAATGATCCTGCCGTAGGTAACGCAGTGTTCCTGCATCTCGCCCTCCGCTCCAAGCAAAGCTGCAATGGGGCGCAGAAAGAGGATGCCGAAAAGAGCAAACAGAATGCCGCAAAGCATAACGGTGTAGGTCAAGAGTGAAAAGGTTCGGTTCGCCTTTTCGAGATCGCCCTCGCCCATGGTCTTTGAGATCAGCGCACTGCCTCCCGTGCCAAACATAAAGCCAATGGTGCCAAGAATCATCAAAAACGGCATGATAAAATTGACGGCAGCAAAGGGTGTTTTGCCTACAAAGTTAGAAACAAAAAATCCGTCCACCACACCGTAGATCGAGGTAAAGATCATCATAGCGATGCTGGGCAACGTAAAGCGCAATAGCTTTTTAACGGTAAAATGATCCGATAGCTTAATGGATTGCATAGGTGCTCCTTTCATCTGTAATCGAACAACCTATTAATTATATCATATCTGCCGATTTCTGTCAATGGATTTGTAATAAAGTATTGACAGAACTCGTATTTTGTGTTAAAATATAGAACAAGAACAAGAATTAATTTAAAAAATGAGGGGAAATTATGGAAAAAGAATACCTAACGTATGAGGAACGAAAAGCTTTGGCAAGATCTTATCTTGGAAAAACGGTGCATATCGGTATTGACCGTCCCATTGGGTACGTGCATCATAAAGAAAAATATGATCTTTGCTATCCGATCAATTACGGCTATATCCCAGGTGTGCTTGGCGGTGACGGCGAGGAGATGGACGTTTATTTGCTTGGGGTAGAAACGCCCGTGGAGGAGTACGATGCACACATAATTGCCATTGTACACCGCAACAACGACGTGGAGGATAAGCTGGTTGGTGCTCCCCTTGGTAAGCGATACACACGGGAGGAAATTGCAAGCGCCGTTCATTTTCAGGAACAATATTATGATAGCGAGATTGAAATTCTGAATTTGGGTGAGATATAAGAACTTCCAAAAAGCTTTTTTGCAAAAACCCTTGCATTTTTCTTCAAACGGGTGTATAATAGTAAGGATGTAAAAATATATCTTTGAAATTGAGAAAGGAAAAAGTAAAAATGTCAGAATGCACTCATGATTGTTCTACATGCTCCAGCAATTGTGCCTCTCGCGAAAAGCCGCAAAGCTTGCAGATCCCTGCAAATGAGTTGAGCGAGGTCAAGCACGTCATTGGCGTTGTCAGCGGCAAGGGCGGTGTTGGAAAGTCTTTGGTTACCTCTATGCTTGCGGTATTGTTGCAGAGAGAAGGATATAAGGTAGGTATTTTGGACGCCGATATTACGGGACCCTCTATCCCAAAGGCGTTCGGTCTTCACAACGTGGAGGTGTATGGCGATGACAACGGTATGATCCCTCCCTCCTCTAAAACGGGCATCGATATGATGTCTGTCAACCTGTTGCTTGGCAATGACGAAACCAAGCCTGTCATTTGGCGTGGCGCAATGATTGCAGGCACCGTTCAACAGTTCTGGAAGGATACCATCTGGAACGTGGACGTGCTCCTGGTCGACTGCCCTCCCGGAACCGGTGACGTTCCGCTGACGGTGTTCCAGTCTCTGCCCCTTGACGGTGTTGTAATCGTTTCCAGCCCTCAGGATCTGGTTTCCATGATCGTCAGCAAGGCGGCAAACATGGCGAATATGATGAACGTTCCCGTGCTTGGCTTGGTTGAAAACATGAGCTATGTCAAGTGCCCCGACTGCGGCAAGGAGATCAAGGTGTTTGGTGAGAGCCACATCGAGGAAGTTGCAGAGAAATTCGGCTACGACCTTCTGGCGCGCATCCCCATGGATTCCAAGCTTTCCGCACTCGTTGACCGCGGTATGATTGAGCTGATGGAAAATGATTATCTTGATCGCGCGGCAGCAGCAGTCATCGAGAAACTGAATTTGACCCCCAATGCATAAAAAAAGCGTCCGTACACTTGGCGTGATACTCTTAACGGAGTATCACGCCAGTTCTATTCGCCTATGGCGAGTGATATTGCTTCGCAGTGATATTCGGCTTATGCCGAGTGATATTCGCTTCGCGAGTTTTAGAGCGAATAGAATATCACTGTGAGGCGTAGCCGAACAATATCACTGCCCGCAAGGGCAATATCACTCTTTGCGAAAGCAAAGAATATCACTCATAGACAGCAGAAAAAGAGAGAGTCTTACGGAATTTTGCTTCCGCATGACTCTCTCTTCTGCTTTTATTGCCGGTTTCGCATTTGTATAACAAACGCATCGGGCTATGCCCATACCCTTATTCTATTTCTCCGCTAAGAACATCACGCCTTCGTACGGATGCTTTTTTTATGCCATTTTAAATTCTTCGTACCGAAAAGGGGAGTGCGTTGCCGCTCTTCCAAGCCTTGATGATGAGGTCAACCTCATCGGCACTCTCGACAGAAAAGAGGAAATGCTGAGCCGTTAGGTTTGCCGCAGTCAGCTGCGCTCCTCGGTCGGACATGGAGGTGGGAAGGCTGTTGTAGATCACGTTTCGGTGCTCCCATTCCCGAAGTACGGGGAAGGTAACGCCGCGGCGATCCTTTAAAAGGGCTCGGTTGCTTCCACAGACGTTGCAATCCGCAATTTCGCGGATCACACATTTCTCCACAGTCATCAGAGGGATGCGACCGTAAACGATCAGCGCGGTGTTACCGCCAACGTCGCGCGCTTGCGGCAAGCTCAATTCGGGGGAAAGGATGACGGAGAAAATTCCCATTTTTTCCAGAGCGCAAACGGTTTCTCCGTTGGTTACGTTGCAACGAAAATCGCCAACGGGGATCATATCGGCGTCTTTGACAAGCGAAAGATGTCCCAAATTCCCAACCAAGGCGTAGCGAACTCCCAAATCGGCGGCGCGTTGCAGCATTTCCTTTACGGTAGGGCACTCATGCTCAAAAATAACTGCGGGGAGCACAACGCCGTCGGCTTGCGCATCCTCTTTTCCAAGGGGAAGATAGATGCGGTCAAAAAATTCACGAGCCAAGGGGGTGATTTGCCCCGGCGTATAAAAGCGCGCGGTACGGATATTCTGCTTGGGAGTCTGTGATCTTTGCGGCTTGTAAGGTGCGGATTCCACTTCGCAAGGGGCAGAGCCCTCCTCCCAGGCGGCAATCGCACGGCGGCGAAGGTCGTTCAAAAGAGAGACGGGAAGCATCAGTCCGTCGTCCATTTCCGCGTCAAAGCGTTGCACGCCGTAGGGGGTGCCGCCAAGCTTTGTCAAGCTTCGTTCCAATTGCTCCTGTGACATTGGAGCGGTACGTGCGGCTTGCGGCACTTCGCCCGTAACGCGTACCGTACGTGTGCCGTCCGAGAGGGAGAGCGATACGGGAATATCCTTTTTAAAGGATAGGGAAAATTGCAACGGAATCTTTTTGGTCAGGCCTGTAAAGGGGATCAGTGTGCGAGAGGTTGCCTTGTCGTCCATTGAGCGCGTTCCAAGCATACCGTGACCAATGGTTTCTTTGTAATATCCGTCGGTAAATCCACCGCGCGAAAACGCATTTGCCAGCTCTTGCAACTCTGCGGGCGTGGCTCCGCGGCGCTCATCCAACAGGCGGCGCCAGATGCGCGCCGTATCGCGCACGTATTCGGGGGACTTCATGCGTCCCTCAATTTTGAGAGATTTTACGCCGCAATCGATCAGTTGGGGGACGTATGCCGCAAGAGAAAGATCCTTTAAGGACAAGGGGTATTCACATTTTCCTTTTCCGCAAGAGAAGGGGAGTCGGCAGGGCTGGGCGCATTCACCGCGATTGCCGCTTCTGCCACCGACAAGCGAGGAGAAAAGGCATTGCCCCGAATGGCTGACGCAGAGTGCGCCATGAATGAACATTTCGATCTCCAAAGGGGAACGTTTGACGGTTTCAAAAAGATCTCGCGCAGGTGTTTCCCGTGCGATGACCATACGGGAAAAGCCGAGCTTTTCCAACTCAAGCGCCGCGGAAGCATTGTGTCCCGACATTTGTGTGCTGGCGTGCAGCTCCAGGGAGGGGATGGCGCGGTGAATGGCGGCAGCGCCTCCGAGGTCGGCAACGATCAGGGCATCCACGCCAATGCTTGCGGCGTCTCTTGCCGCTTCTACAAAGGCGGGTAGCTCGCGGTCGGTGACAAGGGTATTCAGGGTAAGATAGACCTTGACCCCATAGCTGTGCGCGCGCAAAACGGCGGAGCGCAATGCGTCTCCGCCGAAATTATGTGCGTTCATTCTTGCGTTGAAGGCAGTACCGCCAAGATATACGGCGTCTGCGCCTCCCTCAATTGCCGCGTCCAACGCCTCGGGAGAACCTGCGGGACAAAGCAACTCGGGCAGGGGATGCGCCAAGAAATCAGACATCGCTGTAGGTAAGGAAATCAAACATTGCGCCAACGCGGCTCTTTGCGGTTGCAGCCTTTTGAGATTTCTTTTCTTCCAAAGGCGTTACAACGGGCTCCTCGGTGGGAGAAGCCTCGGCAGCGGACTGTTCGATGGCTTCCTGTGCGGGAACCTCATCAAACGCAGAGATCTGCGCAGGCTCTTCCTCGGTCTTCTTATTGAAGGGCTTCGGAACGTACTTGGGCTTTTCTGCCGCAGGGGTAGCGGGAGTGGTAGCGGCAGGATTTGCGGAGATTGCGGCGCGATCAAGAATCGAACGCATTACGCTTGCGTCCTTGCGCAAATTGTCAAGCTCCTCCTGCAAGCTCTCGATGGTCTTCTTCAGCTTTTCATTCTCACCGGAGAAGCGGAAAGCGTCCTTTTCCACCTTCTTGAATGCTTCCTGCATTGCAATTCTTTCCGAGCAATAGGAGAGTGCGCAAAGAATTGCCGCCTCGTTCTTGGTGCAACGGGGGCTTTTGAGATTGATGTCTCTCATGCGGCGGTCGAGCATTCCAACAATGTTTTCAACCTCATCGGGGGAAGCATCGCTGATGATATTCAGCTCCATATCTGCTACTGTAATGCTGTACTTTTGTTTCATAGACGTAACCATGAATCCTTTCCTTCATCACGCACGGGTAAGCGCCGTTTTGTGTGAACTTTTTTCTTTGATGCCATCGTTTTTTACGATGGCACACTTATCCACCTATATTATACAATAAAAAATTCTAAAAGAAAAGGGGGTTTTCGAAAAAAATTGAAAAAAAGTAGGAAAAATTCAAAAAACAAACGGGAGGGAAGGATTTATGTCAGCAAATATGGTTTTTCGGTTAGAGTCTCAATTGGGAGACGCTACCATTACCCCATAAAAAAGCGATGGAGCGAGGCATTTTTGCGAAGGGATAGCTTACAGTGTTGGAATTTGATTATTGAGCAGCTCCTGCTGCAGGACGCCAACGTCGATTTTTGAGGGATCGCACCCCTTGCGGCAGGCGATTGCGGCGGCAAGCCCCACTGCCTCCCCCATCATAAAGCAGAAGCCCATAATACGAATTTGCCCCATGACCTTGCGGTCGGCAGAGGCACAGCGACCGCACACCAGCAAATTATCGTTTTTCTTTGCAAGCAGCGAGCGGTAGGGGAGGGTTGCAAAATCGTCGGCGCGCACCTTTTCGCGGTCGGCAAACAGTGCACGGTACGCCTCGTAAGCCTTTTTATCGGAGCTGGAGGCGTGCAGATCGCTGACAGCGCCGCCATCCATTCTCATAACGGCATCTGTAAACTTTTTGTATTCTGCCTTTTCGTCAAAGCACATGGTATATCTTCCCACCACACGCTTTCCCTCGCGCAAGGCAAGTACACTTCCCGTGTTGGTCATGTAGGCATTCTCAAAGCCGGGGACGTATCGCCGATAAAAGTCCAAATATTCCTTTGCCATGCGTCTGCCGCGCACGGTCGCCTCGGTAAAGCCCTCGGCTGTGCTGACGTCGGCGCCGTATACGTGCCCCGCGTTCATCACGCCAATGCTTTCGTGCTCATTGATGCGAAAGATGCCCGGGTGATGCAAATCCGCTTCGCTGACCACGCCCTCCCTTACGGCAAGGGGGATCAGCGTGTGGATCATGTTGATCTTGGCGGCGCGCTTGCCATCCTCAAACGTTGCCAAAAAAGCATTGTAACGATCAAAATCAATTCCCGCATAGTATGCAAGCATGGTGGGGGCTTGAATGTTGCCGCTTTCGTCGCCGTAAAGAATTTCCTCCCCCGACGCCTCACACAGTACCGCATCGCCCGATGCGTCAATCAACACCCGGGCGCGCACCTCAAATGCTCCCGCGGGACCAAAAAGTGTTGCCGAGGTTACTCTGTGGTTCTCGCAATGTGCACCAACCAACTTGGTGCCGAGCAGGAGCGTAACGCTGCTTTGTATAAGCACGTCGTCCAAGGCGCGCTTCATTGCCTCTGCATCAAAGGGGTAGTAGTCGTATCCCGCAATGGCGGGCTTTTCAATTTTTCGGGCATCCCCCTTGCGGCAAAGCTTCTCCATAAAACGGCGTCCAAAGCCGTAAAAGTGATACCGCGATG
The DNA here is from genome assembly GCA_017453305.1 of Clostridia bacterium. Taxonomy (GTDB): domain Bacteria; phylum Bacillota; class Clostridia; order Oscillospirales; family CAG-272; genus UMGS1865. The sequence goes on along the minus strand of JAFTKJ010000008.1, from coordinate 24,119 downwards.
TCATTATCATCGTAATCAAGCCTGCAGTTCCCATGCCGCCAAGCAACGAGAGCTGCTCGGCAAGCATGACGCGCAAGCCCTTCTTTGCGGCACTGACCGCAGCACTGATGCCACTCATTCCACCGCCAACTACCAAAACGTCGCATTCGTAATTCATACACATCTCCTCCGCGTTTGTTTTGTTACAGTATATCACCCCCTGCACCGAAATGCAATCTCTCAACACGGCAAAGATATATCATTTTGCGACATTGTATTGACAAACGAGGAGGTTTGTGTTACAATCATACAAAGGAACCAAAAGGGATGGGAGGGAAGAGAGCGCAAAATGAAGAATGATCTATCGGAGCGAATGGCGGCGCTGCCGAACTCCGCGTACAAGCACGGGGTTGGCGATATTGCTTCTCCAATTGCAGCGGAGGTGCTTTGGATCTATCCGCAACGGATGTCGGGAGCAAGATTCAAACGCGCATCGGTGCTTCATTCCCATACGTTTTGGGAGATTCACGTAGGGGTTTGCGGTTCTGCCATATACTCGGATTGCGACAAGCGATTTTTCGAGATCAAGGCGGGGAGGCTCGTATGCTTTCCGCCCGGAGTGGCGCATTGCCTGCACTCCTGCACCGAGGATGCCTGCCGCATTTCGCTCACCCTTTCGATGGATGAGCATATCACCTTGGCAGAGGATGCGAGAGTGGAAGAAACAGAATGGTTGGACGCATGGGTGCGGCTATGCCTTGCGGCATGGGAGAAAAACAATGTTGTAACGCCGTATCTGCTGAAAAATGCGATTTCGTCACTGCTTTTGCTGTTGCCGTTTGATCATTCTTCCATTCCTCCTTTGCCACGGATGGAGGATGCCCGATTGACACGGGCAAAGCGATACGTTTGGGATCACGCCGACCAAAACGTAAAGGTGTGCGACGTGGCGGCGGAGGTGCATCTTTCTGTCCGACAGCTGGAGCGGATTTTTTACGCCGGTGAGGGGATTTCGATTGCCGAGATGATTGACCGTGCGCGCCTGAATCGGGCACGGGAGCTTCTTTCTGATCCTGCGCTGACGGTTTTGGAGGTGTCGGAGCGGCTTTCTTTTTCCAACGAGTACAATTTTATCCGCTTTTTTAAGCGCTTAGAGGGGGTTACACCCGGAAAATATCGCACGAGCCGAGAAAGATTTTGATTACTCTTTGCTTATTTTTGTGAAAGCTATTGCAATTTTTGCTTGAGTATGTTACAATGTTTTGAAAGGAATTTGCGAGGAGGTGCGATATGTTTACCGTGGAATTGGCAGGCGTGCGGATCGGGATCGATAACCGCTATGCATTCGTTGAGGAGCAATGTCGCGCCTTTACGGTACCCGACGGCGAGGTCGCCTTTACGGTGTCCGTTACCGAGGAAGAGATCCGTGAGGAGGCATCGGGCGGAGATTTTTCCGACGGTTATTGCGAGAGCATTTGCGTCTATCGGAATATCTGCGAGCAGATTGCCGAGCACAACGTTTTTTTGATGCACGCCTCGGTCATTGAGGTAGACGGTTATGCCTACGCCTTTGCCGCAAAAAGCGGCGTTGGAAAAAGCACGCACACGAGTCTTTGGCTCAAGAACGTTCCGCATGCGCGCGTGCTCAACGGCGACAAGCCGCTGATGCGGTGGGAAACAGACGGCAGTATTACCGCGTTTGGCACGCCTTGGAACGGCAAGGAGGGATGGGGCGAGAATATCAGCGCTCCGCTGGCGGCGGTTTGCTTTTTGGAGCGCGGTGCGCAAAACAGCATTCGGCATGCCGGCGAGGACGAGATTCTGACGCGCCTGATGCATCAGCTCTATCTGCGCGGCGAGCGCACCTCGGTGGAAAAGCGCCTGCAGTTGATGGACCGCTTGGTCACATCGGTGCCGTACTACGTTCTTACCTGCACCATATCCGATGAAGCGGCACGCATCGCCTACGGGGCAATGTGCCCGACAAAATGTTGATGGAGGAGTTTTTTTATGCAGATCAATCGTGATTTTACCATTCAAAAGGTGGGCACCTCTTGGGTTGCCGTTCCCGTAGGGGAAACCAGCAAGCACTTTCACGGAATGGTTCGTTTGAACGAAACGGGTGCTTTTTTGTGGGAGCAGATGGCAGAGAAGGACTGCACCGAGGAGGAACTGGTAGAGGCTCTGCTTGGTGAATACGACGTATCCCGTGAGGTTGCGGCGCGTGACGTTCACCGTGTGGTGGAGCTGTTGCGAGAGAATTGGATCCTGGCATGAGCACGTCCATTGAGGAGCAACTGAAAAACGGCGGCACGTACGTCAGCACCACGTCAGGGAGCAGCATGCGTCCCATGCTCAGGGATCGTCGCGACCGCGTGATCGTGACGGCGATTGGGGATCGTGAACTGAAAAAATACGAGCTTCCGCTCTACCGCCGTGCCGATGGCAAGTACGTTTTGCACCGTATCATCGGTGTTAAAGAGGATTGCTACGTCATTCGCGGAGACAACACCTTTCAAAAGGAATTTGTTCCGCGTGAGCAGATTTTGGGGTACGTGACCGAGTTTTACCGTGGGGGGCGGCGTATTGCAAGTGTCAGCCGCGCTTACCGCGCCTACGCCATGCTTTGGAATTGGATCTATCCCATTCGCGCGGCGTGGCATACCTTTCGGTTATTTGCCTCCCGCGTTAAGCGAAAGCTTTTGAAAAAATAAAAGGACGGACAAAACATGGAGCCTAAAAACTATACCGTAACAAGAATTGAAGGGGAATACGCCTATTTGCGCGAGGACGGCACCGCGGGTGACGTGGAGCTGTTTATCGCCCTGGCACTTTTGCCCTCGGGCACCGACGTGGGCACGCGCCTGCACTACGAAATGTTGGAATATACGGTTATCGATTGAGTGGGGAGCGATTTGTCATCTTTTCCATCGTATGACAAAAAAGAGGTTGGCAATTTGCCAACCTCTTTTTCGGTTATCTTTAAGACAATTATTGAAATTTGTAATTTGGTTAAAATTACTTAACTTCAACAGTTGCGCCTGCCTCGGTGAGAGCAGCCTTGATCTTCTCAGCCTCGTCCTTGGAAACGCCTTCCTTAATAGCCTTAGGAGCAGCCTCAACGAGATCCTTTGCGTCCTTCAGACCCAGACCGGTCAGCTCGCGAACAACCTTGATAACGTCGAGCTTCTTAGCGCCGAAGCTTGCAAGGATAACGTCGAACTCGGTCTTCTCCTCAGCTGCGGGAGCAGCTGCGCCTGCTGCTGCAACTACGCCTACGGGAGCTGCTGCGGATACGCCGAACTCTTCCTCAACTGCCTTTACCAGATCGTTGAGTTCCAGAATGGTCAGAGACTTGATCTCTTCAAGAATGTTAGTAATCTTTTCGGATGCCATTGTTATTTACCTCCAAAATGTGAGTATTTTTTAAAATTTTTATGTTCCGATCAATGCGGGGATCGGTGCCCGTAAAAATGGGGAAGCGGTGCAAAAATTATGCTTCTGCAGGAGCTTCTGCTGCCTCTCCGTCCTTGTCGCAAATTGCTTTGATTGCATAAGCGAACTTGTACAGAGGAGACTGGATGGAACCGAGGAACTTTGCGATAAGGGTTTCCTTGTTCGGGATTTCTGCCAGAGCGTTTACGGTGTTTGCGTCGATGACTGCGCCGTCAACGTATCCTGCAAGAATCTCAAAGGACTCAACCTTTTCTGCATATTCCTTAAGAACCTTTGCTGCGATAACGGGATCGTTTTCGCTGATGGCGATAGCGGTCATACCATTGAGGTACTGCTTCATATCACCGTAGCCAACCATATCGCATGCTCTGCCGGTCATGGTGTTCTTCATAACAACGTACTTAACACCTGCCTCGCGGAGCGCCTTACGCATTGCGGTGTCCTTATCTACCGTAATACCCTGGTAGTTAACAACCACGCCTGCGGTGGAATTTTTGATTTGTTCTGCCAGATCGGCAACGAGCTGTTGCTTCTGAGCGAGAATGGAATTGCTGGGCATTCTGTTTCACCTCCTGTTAGATTTTGGCGAATAAAAAATCTTCCTTCCGGCACACACAGGACGCCTTGAAGAAAGATTGAACACACAAAAAAGAGATTCAATTTTCTCCTCGGCAGGAAAGCTGCATGCTTTTACCGGAACCTGCTGTCTTCGGATAACGCAGGTATTATACCACAAAGAGAATAGTTTGTCAACCCCTTTTTTGAAAAAAGTTGAAATATTTTTGTTGTTTTGTTTAGCAAAGAAAAAATAAGGGAGAAAAATCGCAGGGCGGCGGAAATCCGCCGCCCAATTTATGTCAGTTTACTTTTTCGAGGTAATTCCACTCGACCCCGTCGGTGGATGTGAAGACGTAACAAGGATTGTTCACTCCCTCGGCTCCGATATCTTCCACATACAAGTAATAGGTACCATTGGCGTATTGTAGGTCGTATGCTTCTATATCCAAAACTTGATAGGCAAAGATGTCGACAAAATCACTTAAATCAACGGGAATCCAAGAGAGGCCGCCGTCCTTTGTAATATAGGTGCGCTCGTGGAAGTTGAAATCATCGGGCCCGAGGTGACCTGCAATAATGCCGATGTCCTCTGTGACGAATTTTGCCAATATTAACGAATACCGCAAGCTGATGTAAGGAATATTGTCGCAGTTGACAGAGATCCAAGTTTTTCCGCCGTCCTGTGTTTTGTAAAGCTTGGCAACTTTTTCAGCGCCTCTCGAAAAGCCGGGAGCGTCAATTTCCTCGGTTACAAAAATGTAGCCGTTTTCATCATCTATGAAGTCGCAAAAGATCTGGTTTTGGCATATTGCTTCATCCCAAGCGATGGTTTGCTCGGTTATTTCATCACTTCCTTTGGTGAAGGAGAGAATTTTGATAGACGTTCCGTCGTTGTCGGGGCGATAGACGAAAAATCCCTTGTCGCCCACAATTGTGGCAGCGAGTGGTGCAAACTTGATTTCTACAATATGTTTGAAAGTAAAGGGGAGTACAAGCGTTTGATTCCAAGCATCGATTTGCAAATATACCTTTGAGTTTTCTTTGGAGTATTCGTATTTACACACTACTTTGTCAGAGCCATTGCTGTTGGATGAAGAATAAATGGTGCGAACAATGGTGTCCTTTATTGTAAACAACCAGCTTTCTCCGTTTTGAAAATCATCGGTGTTGGATTGTTCAACCACTACCAATATGCTATCGCTATTGAATTGCATGGTGCCCGAAATAAGTCCGTCCTTGTCGGTGAAAACAAGGTTTTTGTCCGTCAGTGTTAACGTTAAATCAAGATCATCAAATCCGGTCAGTTGGAGTACGCGCAAGTGACATTCGATTTTTTCGTCGTTGACGGAGGAGATGGTAAGCTCATTGGGGGGAAGTTGGGAATCATACCAGGTGCCTTTGTAATACTCCAAAGAGAAATCTCCAAACTCCGGATTTTTTGAAGTAGTCTCACCCGTTGTTTCCGGCGTCGTATAATCCCCAACATCGGGCGTCTTTTGGCACGCGGTGAGAGATGGGGTCAAAAGGGCGGCGGTGAGCAGCAGGGTGGTGATTTGCTTGTTCAATTTCATAGGCAATTTTCTCCTTCTTTGTTTTTTTGTCATTTATTTTTGGCGGTTCAGAATTTGACCGTAGGGAAGTGCAATGATTACGCCCAGCAGCATCAGTCCCAGCCAGACGAGAATGAGCGCGCCCCAACCGATGGCGGTGGCGGCGTTGGCAAAGATGACGTTTGCTGCGGCGGCGGACATGTAGCTCAAAAAGTCCAAAAAGCCCGTTGCCGAGGATACCATGCCCGTGTCACGCAGGCTGGGGCAATAACGGCTCCAAAGCATGGTCGCGGCGCCGCCGGAGGACATGATCGCCAACACGATGCATACGATGTTGAGCACCGGCAGGGATACGAAATAGGTCAACGCAAAAAAGATTGCGGCACTTGTAAACATGATGAGCACGGTCTTGTCCATATCGTGCCCGAGTCGCTCGTAAATAAAAACGACGATAAAGGTGGTGGTGGAAATGGCAAGCGTTGCGGCGGTAAAAATGCCTGCCGATTCCTTTGCCGAAAAATGGAGGTACTGTGTCAGATACGTGGGCAGCCAAAAGACCACCGAGGTGCGTACCACGCCCGTGAGGATGGAGATCAGCGAAAACTTGACGATCCGATGGCGGAGGAGTACCTTGATATTCCCGAGTCCTTTTTTCTCGGGCTTGTACTGACCGTATCGGATGATGCCCTTGCGCTCGAATACGGTAAAGAAAAGAATGCCGATGAGCGACATGCCGACAAGCACCGCGCTGCTGACGGCAAACACGCTCTGCCAAACCAGAAAGGAGGCGAGAACACCCGCCGCGGGAGAGCCGAAAAAGGAGGCAAAGGTGTAGCCGAGGCTGCAACGGGTGGCGTGAACGGGCTCTGTGTTTTCGGACACGACTTTAGTCATTGGTCCGTAGATCATGGAAAGAAAGAAGCCCGTCAGAGCGTACACGAACATTGCCGCATTCGGGGCGGCGGTGATCTGCGAAAAAACGAAATTGGTGACGCCCGCGCCGCAAAGTCCCATACCGATCATCCATTTCGCTTTGATCTTATCTCCAATCGCGCCGTTGATGAGCTGACCGAACGCGTAGAATACAAAATACAGTGCGGATATCGTGCCGATGTATTCCTCGGTGTATCCGCCCTCAACCATTTGCGGCGTGACCGCACCCAAAATGTTTCGCGCAATGTAAACGGCAAAATAAGAAACAGAGCAAAGAGAACCGATCATAATCGCATGCTTTGCCTTTTGTGAGAGCTTCATTTTTTACTCCTCTTAATGTAGTCATGACATTATTATAGCACAGAATTATGGCTATGTCGAGAGAAAAGAAAAAGAAGATGAGAGAAAAAAGTTGTTGGGCAAGCTCGATTTTTGTATGAAAATACCTATTGACATTGTTGAAATGATATGTTATAATAATATAGATAGAGATGGAGGCAATGCGGACGCCGTTCGGGCAGAATGGCGAACGGAACAACGCCGCATAGCTTCTCTTGTCAATTCTTAAGAAAAGTGAAGGAGATGCAGATGATCTTTCGGAACGCAACGGTGTGGAAGCAAAACGGATTTGAAAAGCAGGATGCTGTTCTCAACGGTGGAGTGCTTTCTTTTTCCAATTGCCAGACTGCCCCTATTTCCGCTCCCGATATGCCTGCTTTTTCCGATTGTCTCATTTTACCCGGCTTTTGCGACGTGCACGTGCACTTACGCGAGCCGGGCTTTTGTTATAAAGAGACGATCGCAAGCGGCACGGCTTCGGCGGCAAGAGGCGGTTATACGGCGGTTTGCTCTATGCCAAATTTGAATCCCGTACCGGATTCAAAGGAACACTTACAGGTACAGTTGGATGCCATTCGCCGCGACGCGGTGATCGCCGTTTATCCCTACGGATCCCTGACCGTGGGGCAGGCAGGCGAGGAGATGGCAGAGCTTGACGCCATGGCTCCCGATACGCTCGGTTTTTCGGATGACGGAAAGGGCGTGCAAAGCGAGGAGATGATGCGCGCGCTGATGATACGCGCAAAGAGCCTTGGCAAAATCGTCGTTGCACATTGCGAGGACAATTCGCTGTTGCGCGGCGGTTACATTCACGACGGTAAATACGCCGCCGAGCACGGTCACAGGGGGATTTGCTCCGAGAGCGAATGGGGACCCATTGCGCGCGACCTCAAGCTTGCCGAGGAGACGGGATGCGCTTATCACGTCTGCCACGTTTCGGCAAAGGAGAGCGTGGAGCTGATTCGCGCGGCAAAGGCACGCGGCGTCAACGTGACCTGCGAAACGGCACCGCACTATCTTGTTATGAGCGACCGCGACCTTTTGGAGGAGGGGCGATTCAAGATGAATCCGCCTCTGCGTGATGAGAGTGACCGAGAGGCGCTGGTTGCGGGAATTCTGGACGGAACGATCGATATGATCGCCACCGACCACGCGCCGCACTCTGCCGAGGAAAAATCCCGCGGCTTGGAGAAGAGCGCGTTCGGTATCGTCGGCTTGGAAACGGCGTTCCCGATCCTTTATACCAAGCTGGTCAAAACGGGCGTTCTGACGCTTGAAAAATTGGTGGAGGTGCTTTGCATCAATCCACGAAAGCGTTTTGAGATCACATCGGACGCAGGATATTCCGTATGGGACGTCAGCGGCGAGTATCGCATTGATCCCGCACAGTTCGTCAGCATGGGACATGCCACCCCCTTTGAGGGCTGGAGCGTCTGCGGCGAAAATCTTTTCACAATTTATAACGGCAAAATCGTATATAGCAAAAACAAAACGGAGGAGTGAGTTATCATGGCAAAAAGAACAGATCTGAAAAAAATTCTGATTATCGGTTCCGGTCCTATTGTGATCGGACAGGCTGCGGAGTTTGACTACGCAGGTACGCAGGCGTGCCTGGCACTGAGAGAAGAGGGTTACGAGGTCATTCTCGTCAACTCCAACCCCGCAACCATTATGACCGACACCACCATTGCGGACAAGGTATATATGGAGCCCTTGACGCTGGAGTACGTAGCAAAGATCCTGCGTTTTGAAAGACCGGACGCCATCGTTCCCGGCATTGGCGGACAGACCGGCTTGAACCTTGCAATGCAGCTGGAAAAGAAGGGCGTGCTCCGTGAGTGCGACGTAGAGCTTTTGGGCACGAGCAGCGAGAGTATCGCACGTGCCGAGGACCGCGAGCTCTTCAAGGAGCTTTGTCAATCCATCGGTGAGCCTACCATTCCTTCCGAGATTACCTACTCGCTTGAGGAGGCAAAGGAGGCTGCAAAGCACATCGGTTACCCCGTGGTATTGCGCCCTGCATTTACGCTTGGCGGTACGGGCGGCGGCTTTGCAAACAATGAGGCAGAGCTGATCGAGGTCGGCACCAACTCATTCAAGCTTTCTCCCGTGCACCAGGTCCTGATTGAAAAGAGCGTCAAGGGCTACAAGGAGATCGAGTTTGAGGTCATGCGTGACTCCAAGGATAACGCCATTACCATTTGCGGTATGGAGAACGTGGACCCCGTAGGCGTTCACACGGGTGACTCGGTTGTCGTAGCTCCGATCCTTTCCTTGAACGACCACGATCTGAAGATGCTGAATGACAGCGCCATCAAGATCATTCGTGAATTGAAGATCGAGGGCGGCTGTAACGTACAGTTCGCGCTGGATCCGAACTCCAGCCAATACTACCTCATCGAGGTCAACCCCCGCGTATCCCGTTCCTCCGCATTGGCTTCCAAGGCGAGCGGTTATCCCATTGCGCGCGTTACCGCAAAGATCGCAGTTGGTATGACGCTTGATGAGATCCCCGTAGCGGGCGGCACTGCGGCAATCGAGCCTCATCTCGATTACATTGTTTCCAAGTTCCCGCGTTTCCCGTTCGATAAATTTACCACCGCATCCAACCTGCTCGGCACACAGATGAAGGCGACGGGCGAGGTCATGGGCATTGGCTCCAACCTGGAGGAGAGCTTCCTCAAAGGTGTGCGCTCGCTGGAGATCGGTGTCAATCACATTTATCACTCCAAGTTTGACAGCATGAACAAGGAAGAATTGCTCGACTACGTGCGCGAATTCCATTCGGATAACATTTTTGCCATTGCGGAGCTGATCTATCACGGCGCAACGGTGAAAGAGATCCACGAGATCACACAGATCACCGAGCTCTTCCTTGAGGCGATCAAAAATATCATTGACATGGAAGAAAAGCTGCGTGTCAACGTCTCCGATCTTGCAACGCTGACCGAAGCCAAGAAGATGGGCTTTTCGGATCCGTTCATTGCAAAGCTGTGGAAGAGTGACGAGCTTTCCATTTATCACCAACGCAAGGCGGCAGGTCTTACCCCGGCTTTCCGTATGGTAGATACCATGCATACCGGAAAATATATCGCATATCTGTACTCTTCTTACACGGGAGAGAATGCATCCAGACTGACCGACAAAAAGAAGATCGTCGTGCTTGGCGCAGGTCCGATCCGTATCGGTCAGGGTGTTGAGTTCGACTACTCCACCGTGCACGCAGTGCAGACCATCAAGAGAGCGGGCTACGAGGCGATCATCATCAACAATAACCCCGAAACCGTTTCTACCGACTATACCACGGCAGACAAGCTCTACTTTGAGCCTCTGACTCCCGAGGACGTTATGGCGATCATCGATTTTGAAAAGCCCGAGGGTGTTATTGCATCGCTTGGAGGACAGACCGCTATTAACCTGGCACAGCCCCTGATGGATCGCGGTGTCAAGATCATCGGTACCGATTGCGAGGCGATCGACCGTGCCGAGAACCGCGACAGCTTTGAGCGCATTCTGGAGGAATTGCACATTCCCCAGCCGCAGGGCAAGGGCGTATCCACCATTGAGGATGGCGTTGCAACCGCCGCTCGCATCGGTTATCCCGTTCTGGTCCGTCCCAGCTTTGTGCTTGGCGGACGCGCAATGCAGATCGTTGCAAATGAGGATCAGCTGCGCAAGTATCTCAAAACCGCGTTTGATATCGATGCGGACAAGCCCGTTCTGGTTGACCACTATATTCAGGGTAAGGAGGTCGAGGTCGACGCGATCTGCGACGGCAGAGACGTATTCGTTCCCGGCATTATGGAACTTGTAGAGCGTACCGGTATCCACTCGGGTGACTCGATCAGCGTATATCCAACCTTCAGCATTTCCAATAAGGTCAAGGGCATCATTCTGCAGTATGCAAAGAAGCTGGGTCTTGGCATTGGCATCGTCGGTCTTTATAACATTCAGTTTATCGTTGATAAGAACGATAACGTATTTATCATCGAGGTCAATCCTCGTTCCTCCCGTACCGTTCCGTTCCTCTCCAAGGCAACGGGCTACAGCTTAGCAGACATTGCAACCGAGGTCATTCTCGGTAAGAGTCTGAAGGAGCAGGGCATCTTTGATATCTATCCTGCCGAAAAGAAGCGTTGGTACGTTAAGGTTCCCGTGTTCTCCTTCAACAAGATCCGCGGCTTGGATGCATACCTCTCTCCCGAAATGAAGTCTACGGGTGAGGCAATCGGCTACGATGACAAGCTCAACCGCGCTTTCTACAAGGCATTGCAAGCGTCCGGCATGAAGCTGCAAAACTATGGCACCGTGCTTGCCACCATTGCGGACAAGGATAAGGATGAGGCACTGCCGCTCATTCGCCGCTTCTACAACCTCGGCTTTAACATTCAGGCAACCGAGGGAACTGCAGAGTTCCTCAAGGCAAACGGCATTCGCACGCGCGCACTCAAAAAGATCAGCGACGGCAGCAACGAGATCCCCGAGGCATTGCGCCAGGGTTATATCCAATACGTGATCAACACGCGCGACATCAACAGTGTGGAGCAGATGCACGACGGTCAGGAAATCCGTCTGTGTGCAACCGAAAACAACGTCAACCTCTTTACCGCGTTGGATACCATACGCGTACTTCTGGACGTATTGGAGGAAACGACGCAAACCATCTCCACCATTGACGCCTGAGCAGACCCACGAAAGGAGAAGATGACATGAAGCAAGGCTTGTTTCAGATCATTGAAAACACACATTTGACCGACGCAGTGATGAAGATGCGCCTCCAAGGCGACACCTCTGACATTACCGCCTCGGGGCAGTTTGTCAATATTTTGCTGGAGGGACAGTTCCTGCGTCGCCCGATTTCGGTTTGTGATTGCGAGGACGGCGTGCTGACGCTCCTTTATAAGATCGTCGGTAAGGGAACCGAGCAGATGAGCCTGATGCAAAAGGGGGAGCGGTTGGACGTCCTTTCGGGGCTTGGCAACGGATATGACCTGACGCAAAGCGGTGAGCATCCGCTCCTTTTGGGCGGCGGCGTTGGCGTGCCTCCCCTGTATATGCTGGCAAAAAAGCTGCTGGCGCAGGGAAAAAAGGTCACGGTCGTGCTGGGCTTTAACACCGCCGACGAGGTCTTTTACGAGGAAGAGTTCCGCGCGCTTGGCTGTGAGGTGCTTGTGACCACCGTAGACGGAAGTCGCGGCATCAAGGGCTTTGTCACCGACGCGATGAAGGATATCGATTACACTTATTTTTACACCTGCGGTCCCGAGCCGATGCTCAAGGCGATCTATCGCGCCTCCGCCACGTCGGGACAGTTCAGCTTTGAGGAGCGCATGGGGTGCGGCTTTGGCGCATGCATGGGCTGCTCCTGCAAAACGATCACGGGTTACAAGCGCATCTGCAAGGAAGGCCCCGTGATGAGGAAGGAGGAGATCTTATGGCAGAATTAAAGGTCACGCTCTGCGGGATCGAAATGGACAATCCTATCATTCCCGCCAGCGGCTGCTTTGGCTACGGCTACGAGTTTGCCGAGCTGTACGACATCAACTGCCTCGGTACGTTCTCATTTAAGGGAACCACCAAGGATCCCCGCTTCGGCAATCCAACGCCCCGCATTGCGGAGTGCACTGCCGGCATGATCAACGCCGTCGGCTTGCAGAATCCCGGTGTGGAGAAGGTGATCTCCGAGGAGCTTCCCAAATTAAAAAAGTGCTTCCACAAACCCGTTATGGCAAACGTCAGCGGCTTTTCGGTAGAAGATTACGCCTACACCTGCGAAAAATTGGATCAAGAGGAGCAGGTTGGTTGGCTGGAGGTCAACGTCAGCTGTCCCAACGTGCACGGTGGCGGTATGAGCTTTGGCACGCAGCCCGAGGCGGCGGCAGAGGTTACGCGCGCGGTCAAGGCGGTGACCAAAAAGCCGATCATTATCAAACTCTCGCCCAACGTCTCTGACATCGTTTCTATCGCTAAGGCATGCGAAGAGGCAGGCGCGGACGGCATCAGTCTGATCAACACGTTGCTTGGCATGCGCATCGATCTGCGCAAAAAAGCCCCCGTCATTGCCAACAAGATGGGCGGCTTTTCGGGAAGTGCCATTTTCCCCGTAGCGGTGAGAATGGTATATCAGGTCGCGCACGCGGTCAAAATTCCCGTTGTCGGTATGGGCGGCGTGACGACTGCCGAGGACGTTCTGGAGCTGATGATGGCGGGCGCTACCGCCGTTGAGGTGGGCGCTGCCAACCTTGTCAACCCCTACGCTTCACGCGACATCGTGGCAGATCTGCCTCGCGTAATGGAGAAGTACGGGATCAAGAGCCTTTCCGAGATCATCGGCATTGCGTGAGTGATCGGACATGAGATTTGAGAAAATTCCGCTCTCGCCCACTGACGAGAGCGTATATATGGACGCGTATATTGCCGACCGTGTCGGTGATTTTACGCGCAAGGCGATCCTTGTGATCCCCGGCGGAGGGTACAGCAACGTTTGCTCCGATCGCGAGGGGGAGCCGATCGCCATGGCATTTTTGCCACACGGATACAATGCCTTTGTCCTTCACTACACGGTGGGACGAAAAAAGCCGTTTCCCGCACAGTTGATCGAGGTCGCGCGCGCGATCAAGCAGATCAGGGACTGCGCAGATGAATACAATATCGATCCGAACGCGGTCTTTACGGTTGGCTTTTCGGCAGGCGGACATCTTGCGGCATCGAGTGGCGTGCTCTGGAAGCTACCCGAGGTGCAGGCGGCACTCGACATGCCGTACGGCTACAACAAGCCGACCGGTGTAATGCTGATCTATCCCGTCATTTCGGCGGCGTATCATGCGATCTCGTTCAACAACTTGCTTTGTTCCGACACACCGTCACAAGAGATGCTGGATGCATGCAGTATTGAGCGTCACGTGGATGCAGACAGTGCTCCCGCGTTCATCATGCACACGGCGAACGATCAGATCGTGGACGTCAAAAATGCGCTCGCTTTGGCGTGGGCATATGCCGATGCGGACGTGCTGTACGAGATGCATATTTATCCCGACGCGCCCCACGGCGCGGCGCTTGGGAACCGCATTACCGAATGCGGCGTTGCAAAGTGGAATAATCCCGCAATTGCCAAATGGGTGGAGCAAGCCGTCGCATGGGCGGAGAGCCTGTCGAAGGCGGAGGCGTGAACGAGGGGACCCCTTTGTGATCAAATACGTATGAAAAAATAAAGGAGATACAGAACTATGGGAAAAGACGTAATCATCGCGTGTGATTTTGACAGCGCGGAAAAAACATTTGCATTTTTGGATCAATTCACCGGCAGAAAGCCGTTTGTAAAGATTGGCATGGAGCTTTACTATGCCGAGGGACCTTCTATCGTGCGCGAGATCAAAAAGAGAGGGCACAAGATCTTCCTCGATCTTAAGCTCCACGACATTCCCAACACCGTTAAAAAGTCGATGGCGGTTCTTTCTCGACTTGACGTTGATATGACCAACCTGCACGCGGCAGGCACCTGCCGTATGATGGAGGCTGCCATTGAGGGCTTGACGCGTCCTGATGGCACCCGTCCGCTTCTGATCGCGGTCACGCAGCTGACCTCCACCGATCAGGAGAGCATGGAGACCGATCTTTTGATCAAGGAGCCCATTGCCGAGGTCGTTATGCACTACGCCTCCAACGCCAAAAAGGCAGGGCTTGACGGCGTTGTTTGCTCTCCTTTGGAGGCAGGCAAGGTGCACGAAAGATGCGGCAACGGCTTTTTGACCGTGACGCCCGGCGTGCGTTTTGCAGACGGTGATATCGGCGACCAAAAGAGAGTTATGACTCCCGCCGAAGCAAAGAAGATCGGCTCCGACTACATCGTTGTGGGCAGACCCATCACGGCAGCAGCAGATCCCGTTGCTGCATACGAGCGTTGCGTTGCAGAATTTGTAGATTAAGAGAGGAGAAACAGATTTATGGAAGCTTACAAAAGAGAATTTATACAGTTTTTAGAGAGCGCAGGCGTACTCAAGTTTGGTGATTTTACCGCAAAAAGCGGCAGAAAGATCCCCTACTTTATTAACGCCGGTATGATCAAAACGGGCAACGACATTGCAACGCTCGGTGAGTTTTACGCAAAGGCATATTTTGAAAAGCTGGGCAAAAAGCCCGCAGTTCTTTACGGGCCTGCTTACAAGGGTATTTCGCTCTCTGTTTCCGCCGCTGTTGCACTTTCCAAGAACGGTCTCAACGTCCCCTTCTTCTTCAACCGCAAGGAGGTCAAGGACCACGGCGAGGGCGGCGTATTCGTCGGCTACGTTCCCACCGCTGGTGAGGAGGTCGTTATCATCGAGGACGTTATCACTGCAGGAACCGCAATTCGCGAGAGTATGGAGATCCTTTCCCACCTGGAAAACGTCAAGGTTGCCGCAACCTTTATCATGGTAGACCGTAAGGAAAAGGGACAGGGCGAAAAGGGCGCTATGCAGGAAATCGAGGAGCAGTTCGGCTTCCCGGTCTACTCCATCGTTGACGTTTACGACATTATTGAGTATCTGGAAGAGGACGAAAAGAACGCCGAGAACGTTGAGCGCATCAAAAAGTACCTGGCAGTAAACGGTGCCAAGGCGTAAGTTTTCAAAAAAATCCTTGATAATACGGAGAAAATGATATGAGAAGCTTGATTGATATTCAGGATCTGTCGCCTGCCGAGATCGACGAGTTGATCCAAACGGCGAACGATATCATCGAAAATCCTAAAAAATACGCAGAGGTCTGCCGCGGCAAGAAATTGGCAACGCTCTTTTTCGAGCCCTCCACCCGTACGCGTCTGAGCTTTGAGGCGGCTATGTATGAGCTGGGTGGCAACGTACTTTCCGTTTCCAGCGGAGGATCTTCCTCCGCGGCAAAGGGGGAGAGCGTGGCGGATACGGCAAAGACAGTTTCCTGCTATGCCGACATCATTGCTATGCGTCATCCTAAAGAGGGCGCACCCTTGGTTGCTTCCATGAACGCGACCATTCCCGTGATCAACGCGGGCGACGGCGGACACAACCACCCCACCCAGACCTTGACCGACCTTTTGACAATTTCGCGCGAAAAGGGAAGACTTGACAATCTGACCGTCGGCTTTTGCGGAGACCTCAAGTTTGGCAGAACCGTGCATTCCCTCATTTCGGCACTTTCCCGCTATACGGGAATCAAGATCGTGCTCATCTCTCCCGAGGAGCTGACCGTTCCCGGTTATATCAGAACCGACGTGCTGGATAAAAATGGAATTGATTACGTGCAGACCACCGATCTGATGTCTGTTATGCCCGAGTTGGATATTTTGTACATGACGCGCGTACAGCGTGAGCGCTTCTTCAACGAGGAGGACTATCTGCGATTGAAGGACAGCTACATCCTGACTCCCGATAAGCTGAAGAGTGCAAAAGCGGATCTTTCCATCATGCACCCCCTGCCGCGTGTCAACGAAATTGCGGTAGCCATCGACGATGATCCACGTGCTTGCTATTTCAAGCAGGTATTCAACGGTAAGATCGTTCGCATGGCGCTGATTATGAAGCTTTTGGAGGTACACGCATGAACATCGATTCGATCAAAAACGGAATTGTAATCGACCACATCACCGCAGGTCGCGGAATGGAGCTGTATCGTCTGTTATCCCTTGAGGAGCTGGACTGTACCGTGGCTCTGATCAAAAACGTTGCCAGCCGCAAAATGGGAAAAAAGGACATCATTAAAATTGACGCAGCGATCGATCTGAGCATGGATATTCTCGGCTACGTCGATCAAAACGTTACTGTCAATATCATTCGCGGTGGCGAGATCGTTGAAAAGAAGAGCATTGGACTTCCCGAACGCTTGACCAACGTCATCTATTGCAAAAATCCCCGTTGCATTACCACCACCGAGCAGGAGCTGGCACACGTTTTTCGCCTGACCGATCCGCAAAAGCGTATTTACCGTTGCTTGTATTGCGAATCAAAGGCGAAGGGGATTGGCGAATGAGGTTGAAGTACCTCGAAATTTGCGCAAATCCTGTTGACAAAATGCAGATAATGTGATATAATCTATAGTTAATAAACCCAAAACAGAGGAGAAACAAAATGGCAACCTTTATTAACGAGCCTTCTCATACTTTTAACGAATATCTTTTAATTCCCGGATATTCTTCTGCCGAATGTGTCCCGGCAAACGTCAGCCTTAAAACCCCGTTGGTCAAGTACCGCAAGGGTGAAAAGCCTGCAATCACCATGAACATTCCCATGGTTTCCGCAATCATGCAGTCCGTTTCCGGCGACCGTCTTGCCGTTGCACTTGCAACCGAGGGCGGTGTATCCTTTATCTACGGTTCTCAGTCCATCGAGGACGAAGCCGCTATGGTAAAGAGAGCCAAGGACTACAAGGCAGGCTTTGTAAAGAGTGATTCCAACCTCTCTCCCGATGCAACCATGGCAGACGCTATGGCGCTGAAGGAAAAGACCGGACACTCCACCATCGCCATTACCGATGACGGAACGGCAGAGGGTAAGCTGTTGGGCATTGTTACGGGCAGAGATTACCGTCCCAGCCGCATGGATCCCGCAACCAAGGTCAGCGAGTTTATGACACCTTTTTCCAAGCTGATCTGCGCAAAGCTGGGCACCACTCTTAAGGAAGCAAACGACATCATTTGGGATCACAAGCTCAATTCGCTCCCCATTATTGACGAAAATGACCATCTTTGCTATATGGTTTTCCGCAAGGACTACGACTCCCACAAGCAGAATCCCAATGAACTGTTGGATCAGTCCAAGAGATACGTTGTAGGTGCAGGTATCAATACGCGTGACTACGCAGAGCGCGTTCCCGCATTGATCGAGGCAGGCGTTGACGTACTTTGCATCGACTCCTCCGAGGGCTTTTCCGAGTGGCAAAAGCGCACCATCGCTTGGATCCGTGAGCATTACGGTGAGAGCGTAAAGGTTGGCGCAGGCAACGTGGTTGACGCGGCAGGCTTCCGCTTCTTGGCGGAGTGCGGTGCAGACTTTGTCAAGGTTGGCATCGGCGGCGGCTCCATTTGCATCACCCGTGAGACCAAGGGCATCGGTCGCGGACAGGCTACCGCGCTGATCGACGTTTGCGCAGAGCGCGACAGATACTTCGAGGAGACCGGAATCTACGTTCCCGTATGCTCCGACGGCGGTATCGTACACGATCACCACATCACCCTCTCTTTGGCAATGGGCGCAGATTTCGTTATGCTGGGCAGATACTTTGCACGCTTTGACGAAAGCCCCTCCAACCGTGTCAGCATCGGCGGCACCTACTACAAGGAGTACTGGGGTGAGGGCTCTGCACGTGCACGCAACTGGCAGAGATACGACCTTGGCGGCGATAAGAAGCTTTCCTTTGTTGAGGGCGTTGACTCCTACGTTCCCTATGCGGGAAGCCTGAAGGATAACGTAGCTATTACGTTGGCAAAGGTCAAGTCCACCATGTGTAACTGCGGTGCTTTGACCATTCCCGAGCTGCAGGAAAAGGCAGTTCTGACGCTGGTATCCGCTACGAGTATCGTAGAGGGCGGCGCGCACGACGTCATTCAAAAGAACCAGGAGATCAAGAACAACTGATCATGATAAAAAGCCTTGGATGCGGATGCATCCAAGGCTCTTTTTTTGGTTATGGCTTGATTATTCAGCAGATTCCAGAGCAGATTCGATCTGCGCGATGAACTCGGCGTATTCTTCCTCGGTCATCAAGGGCTTAAAGGTTTCTTCGAGGAACGCTAACAGCTCTTCATTGGACATAGAGCCGATCAACGCTACGGAAGCAATCATAACGATCGCAAAGATTACCACAAGCACAATTCCCACAATACCGAGAATCAAGCCTGCCAATGCTTTGCCGGAAAGCTTTTTGTCTTTGGATTCTTTTTTGGAAAGGATCGCAAAAACGATGGCGAGAACGCCGCAAACAAGCATAACAAGTATGGCAAAGTAGGAAATGCAGCAGCACAGGCAGCAGCTTGCCACGCTGACAATACCCAAAATCAGGGAAACCAGGGCATAGGTGTTCTTTTTCTTGCCTGCAGGCTCAACGGGGTCAAAGCCCTGATAAATACCGCTTTGCTCGGGGGTGGAATTAAAGTCGTTGTTCATTGAAATCCTCCAATATTTAATATGATAGACTTATTATAGCACACCGAAAAGCGATTTGTCAATCAATTTTTGAAAAAAGGGTAAAAAAAAGTAAAATATCCCTTTTCAAAATACAATTTTTGTGTTACAATATGTCGTAGTAACCTTTGAAAGGAAGTGACAGAATGAAGCAAAAGCTGCGCCACCCAATCTTTTTGGCGATGCACGCAGCGGCATTGGTGATCTATTTGCTGTTGCCGCTATATTGGAAGCTGAGCGGTTATATGTACGAGCTCTTTGGCGGATGTATCATGAGTCGCTTTTTGTTTTTGTACTGCCCGCTGTGCGGTGGCACACGCGCGGTGATGGCGCTGGCGCGCTTGGACGTTGTTGCAGCTTTTCAGTACAATGCTTTTGTAACGGTTGCCTTTTTTGTCATTCTGATCCTTGATATTGTGGCGTGGGTTCGATTCTTTCAAAAAAAGCAACTGCTGATCAAGCTCCCGAGCTGGAGCTGGGTCGCATTCGCCGTTGCGATGATCGCGTTTTGGATCCTGCGCAACTACTTGTTGATCGCGTACAGCATTGATCCCACGGGGGATCTTGGCGTGTTCTGGAAAGCAATTCGCGCCTATCTGGCGTCATAACAGATCCTGCAGATTAATCAGCTCCAAGCCCTGTTTTAAGGCGTATGCGGCGGTGTAGGCGGCGCCTCCACCACTTGAGGTGCGCAAATAGGCGACGCAAACGTCTGCGCCCTCCACAAGACAGCGGTTGCGCATTTGCAATACTCCCGTGTAGTAGCTTTGGCTGACGTAACGGTGGCTGTCCGCGCGTTCCATGATTTGTTCGTACAGCAGAGCGTCCGACTCCTGCCATTGCTCCGCTTGTGTGGGGCAGGGAAGGATCAGCTCCAAGCGAATATGTGGGTATTGCCTCCGCAGATCCAGAATGCAAAGTGCCGCCATGGTATCAAAGCCGAGCGCGCCTCCCGTGCGAAACACCGATGCACCGTCCCGGATCAAGCGCTCCACAGTTTTTTGCAGCAAGCCGTACAGTTTGGCATACGCTTCACTCGGAATCGAACGGTGTCCCGTAAAGCATACCGTTTGTGTCAAATCCTCACCTCCTATCCGCTACAGTATATCACACTTTGTCAAAAAAGAGAAGCCCCTTTGTGTAAAAAACACGCTTTTTTTCAAAAAAGGACCAAGAGATACCAAAAAATCGTATGACAAAAAGCAACGTCTCCCGACGAGAAGGGAGACGTTTTTTGCTTTTTTATGTGCCTGTGTGCATGTATTCTGTCGCGTGTGCGCTTTTGCGTCGCTTCGTCCCATAAAATTACTAAAAACTCCCTGCATCCTTCGACAAATTTTGCCGATGAAAAGGAGTAAAATAGTGGTAAAATATTAAAAAGGACGGTAAAAACAGATGCAGGATGAAAAACTCAAAGCAGGCAAAGCAAGGCGTATCAAAGAGAAGGGAAAGGTGAGCCCCGAGGTATGGATCGCGCGTATGCGATGGTTTTGCAAGGAGATCCTTTGGGGATGTGCGGCTTGGCTTTTGGGACAAGCAGGACTTTTGTTTGATACGTATCCGCTTGGCTTTGCATTGCTGCTCGGTTCTTCCGGGCACACACTCCCGGTGCTGATCGGCTTGCTTTTGACCTCGTTTTCCAACATGCAAACCCCAATACTTTACATCTGTGTCTACTTGGCGGCTGCATTGTTCCGCTTGGTTATAGGGCTAATTCTGGATGCGCCCGACACGCGCTTTACACTTCCGGAGGAACTCAAAAAGCGTTTGCTGGAGGCACTTGATAAAAAAACTGTTAAAGCGCCTTCCAAAGGGGAAACGATTGACCAAAATACGGAAAATCTACACGTTCAAACTCACTCCGAAGCGATGAGAAGCGTTGTAAGTGAACTCCGTGACGTGTTCAGCAACAGCTTGAAATTGCGGATGGCAACCGCCGCGGTTTGTGGTTTGGTAATCTCGCTCTATCGCGTTATTGCAGGGGAATTTTCCTATTACGATTGGTTTGCCGCACTCTTTACCGTGGTGATGACAGTGGTGGCAACGGCAGTCTTTTCGATTTCTTTTGAAAAAAGGACCGAGCTTGCGCTTTTGATGCGCTTTTCCGAGGCAGCACTTCTGTTTTCAATTGTGTACTCGGCTCGCGCAGTAACGTTCTTTTCCTTTCCGCTCGCTCCCATGGCGGCACTCTTTTTTACGCTTTATGCGTGCACTTATCGCACGGGAACGCAGGGCATTTGTGCGTCTATTCTTTGCGGATGGGGATATTCGATCCTTCATGCGCCGGGCTTTTTGTTGGCAGCGTTGGTGCGCTTGTTCTTCAAGCAAACGGAGCGGACAAGCGGTGCGGTTCTACTTCCCATTGCAGCAATACTGACGTGGTCGACCTATGTCTCAAAGGCAGGGATCCTGCTTTCCTTGTTACCCGCCGCACTTCTTTCGGGAGGCGTATTTACGGTGCTCCAAAAGAGCGGCTTTTTCCAAGAAGCACAAGAGAAAAACAAAACGGAAGCGGACGGTGGCGAGACTGACGCAAAATGTGGACGTGAAAAGGAGCAGTATCGCATTGAAAAACTGCGCTACCGAGATTCCAATGAACGCTTTCGTGGAATTTCGGATGCGTTTTCTTCGCTTTCCGAGGTCTTTTACAATTTGAGCGACCGTTTTCGTCGCCCCGGAACGCTGGATCTGCGCCGCTTGTGCGACCGTTCCTTCGATACGTTTTGCGAAGAGTGTCCAAACAAAAACATTTGCTGGGGGTTGGAGTATTCCGAAACGTTGGGGGCTGTGAATGATCTGATCTCCCAGCTACACACCAAGGGGAGAGTGTCGGGCGAGCAGGTACCCGAGCAACTGAGGCATCGTTGCACGCGCATGGAAGGAATTTTGGATGAGATCAACAGCAATTGTGCGAAATTGACGGGGGAGATGCTTCGCAATAATCGAACCGAGATTTTTGCAATGGACTACGAATCGGCGGCGAATATCATCAACGATGCCCTGGAGGAGGATCACGACGAATACCGATTTGACCACGAGTTGGAAAAAAAGGTAGGGGAGTATCTCAAGGATGCGGATGTACGTGCCGAAGGAGTTACCGTTTACGGGCGTCGGTGCCGCAGGATTTTGATCAAAGGGGCAGACATTGAGCACGCAAAGGTGACCTTTGAGACCATGCGATGCGACCTGGGGGAAATGTGTGCCTCCGAGTTTGGACAACCCTCCTTTGAGATCGAAGGGAACGTCAGCACCATGATCCTGCAAGCAAAGCGCAAGATCGGCGTTTTGGGGGCACAGAACAACGTCTCGGCAGACGGTGGTGTCAGCGGTGACAGCGTCAACCTTTTTTCAAATAAGAAGGACTATTTTTACGCATTGATCAGCGACGGAATGGGGGCAGGGAAGGAGGCGGCTTTGACCTCGGGACTGTGCTCGGTCTTTATGGAAAAAATGCTCCGTGCAGGTAACCGCGCAGGGACCTCCTTGCGAATGCTGAACAACATGATCGCTTCGCGCGGCTCGGACAGCACAAAGGAGTGCTCTTCCACGGTAGATCTTTTGGAGCTGGACCTGATGACGGGGGATGCGGCGTTTATCAAAAGCGGCGCCGCGCCAAGCTTTGTGATTCGTGGGGGAGTGGTGAGAAAAATGCAGTCCGGAACGGTTCCCATTGGCATTTTAAACACCCTGGATGCGCAAAAAACGGGATTCCTTTTGCGCGAGGGGGATACGGTTGTGATGATCAGCGACGGCGTTTTACAAAGTGACGAAGACGGCGAATGGCTGACGACGTTCCTTGCCGAAACGGAAAAGCTTACCCCGGAGGAGATCGTGTATCAGATCTGCCTGCACTCTGCCGAGCGCGAAACGCACGACGATTGCTCCGCAATCGCTTTGCGCATTGTAAGCGCGGAGGAAAAGGGCGATGCATGATTTTGGCAACAAAAAGGATAGGGGGATCGCTCCCCCTATCCAAATTCTTGAAATTCTTTTGTCAAACTGTTGACTTTTGATCAAAAATCTGCTATAATATATAACGCAGTTGGTTTTTACCACTTCGGGGTGTGGCGCAGTTGGTAGCGCGCGACGTTTGGGAGCATGCAGGCGGTTTTCGCTTCTTGATTTTTCAAGCGCTCGAAAACCCTTGTAAACATTGACTTTTCCGCACATTCTCTTTCTCAAAACCAAAACAAAAAAGCGGTCTGACCACAGATTTGACCACTTACAAAAATCCACTTAAAATTCAATATTTTTCACACATCGAGGTGTGGCGCAATTGGTAGCGCGCTAGCTTTGGGAGCTAGATGCTGCAGGTTCGAGTCCTGTCACTTCGACCAAAATCGCGGATTCGTCCGCACGAAAGCCGCAAAGTAGGGATACTTTGCGGCTAATTACATAGCGGAGGGATTAGAGTATTTATGAGACAAAATAAAATTATCGGAAATTGTCCTCGTTGTGGTACATCTTATAACAATACTGTAACTTTTTGTTCTAAATGCGGAGCAAATCTAACAGAAAACATCAAATTTAGACAAAATAAGCAGATGCCTACATATGAAGAAAAACTCGATATAATGTTTAATGATGCTCAATATTGCATAGCAACTATCTCCAAACGTGAAAAGACATCTTGTAAAATTTGGATAATCACAGCAGTAATCCAAATTATTCTTTCGATAATTTGCTTTCCATTTCCTTTTTGGATTGCGGCTCTTCTTAACATATGGCGAGCAAGTTCAAGAAATAAGCTTTCAAAATTAGTTCTGCTCCCAAATAAAGAACTTATTTCAAAATATGATTCAGTGCAGTATGGGCTAACTTGGATATATAACATTTTGCTTGGCGGATTGATAGGAATTGTCGGTTGTATATACGATGAGCGAACAAGAGACTATGTTCATGGAAATAGGAATTTGATTGTTTGGTATTGCAATGTTCGATAATCGTTGTTAATAAAATCTTTTCTTTGCCTACTGCACCGCAAATTTTGAGGGCTGAACGCTTCGTTCAGCCCTCGCTTTTTATCATCTCGACAAATTGGAATTTGTCATTTATAATATTTATCTATACCACCGTATCCGACGATTATTTTCCCTTCACGAGTCTTTTTTATAAAACTTTCGAGGCGTTTTTTGAACTCGTCGGGACGTTTTCTTGCCGCATCTATATAGGC